>JBFGGA010000054.1:0-18480 GCA_041579295.1 Myxococcota bacterium
GCCGCGGAGGAACCCGCAGCGCGTTCGAGCTCGTGGCCCCGGGCGAGTACCGCTGGCTGCCCGAAGCCGGCGGCCACGCGATCGTCCTCGACGGCCAACGGCTCGAGGCGGGCGAGACGATGTACCTGGCGTCCGGCGAGCACGTGGCCGACTTCCCCGAAGACGTGCCGGGTGGAACCCTGGTGCTCGCGCTCGAGCAGCCGCCGGGGCTCGCGCCCCTGGCGTTCTACGCGGCCCGCTGAGATGCGCATCGCCATCCTCACGAACGCGCCGGCCCCCTATCGCACGCCGGTGTTCGCGCGCATCGCCGAGACCGCTGGAATCGAGGCGCGGATCTTCTTCGACTTCGCCTCCGGGACGGCAGCGGTGGACGAACCCCCCGGTTACCCGCACGAGCTCCTCGCGCCGGCGTTCCGCGTGCGGCGGCGCAACTACCAGGACGACGACGCCTGGGCGGAGCAGATCTCGATGGGCTTCGCGCTCGGCTACCTGCCGCGGCTGGGGTCATTTCGACCCGAGGTGATCGTCTCGGGAGAGTTCGGCTGGCGCACGTTGAACGCGGCCGTCTACGCGCGCGCCGCCGGGATTCCGCTCCTGGTGTGGTGGGAGGGAACGCGCTTCACCGAGAGAAGGATTTCGACGACGCGGCGCTGCGCGCGCCGGGCCCTTGCGAGCGCGTCGGCGGGGCTGCTGGGTCTTGGCTCGCAGAGCGTCGCGTACCTGCGGGAGATCAGCCGGGATCGCAGACCCGTCCACTTCGTCCCGCAGGCGGTCGACAACGAGCGCATCGCCGAGTCGACGGACCGCTGGCGCGCGCGCCGCGAGCGCGTGCGCGAGGAGCTCGGCGCGCGCGGTGTCACGCTGCTGTGTCTGAGCCGACTGCTCCCCCACAAGGGAATTCCCCATTATCTGAGCGCGCTGCGGCGGCTAGCGAAGGCGGTTCCGGAGGGCGCGTTCACCGCGCTCTTCGCCGGTGAGGGCCCGGAGTCCGAGGCGATCGAGCGAGCCGCGAAGGAGCTGCCGCTCGCGATCCGAAGCCTCGGGCGGGTCTCGCAGCAGGAGATTCCGAGGCTCTTCGCGGCGAGCGACGTGCTCGTGTTCCCGACGCTTCGCGACTGCTGGGGGATGGTGGTCAACGAGGCGCTCGCGGCCGGCATCCCGGTGTTGGGCTCGCGCTACGCGGGCGCCGCGCAGGAGCTGCTCACCGACGACGCGGTCGGAAGCTTGATCGACCCCCTGGTACCCGACTCGCTCGACCAGGCGCTGCTGGCCGCGGTGCGCGACGGGCGCTGGTCGGGCGCGTCGCCCACCCGACTGCGCGCGGCGCTCAGGGGGCACCGTTGCGAGGCCGCGGCCGATGCGATCCTGCGCGCCGCGGAGGACGCCGTCGCCCGGCGGCGCGGCGCGGCGCAAGGCTGAGGCGGGGGCAACCCCACCCGCTGGGCCGTGCGGCGCGCCGCGCTCCGGAAGCCGCCGCGCTGCGGCGCGCGCCCGATCTCAGCGCCGCGTCGAGAAGCCGCCGCCGTACTCCTCGTAGGAGCGCCCCATCAGCGACCAGAGGTGACCCGCCTGGGTGCAGATTCGCAGCGCGACGCGCGCGAGCGGTCTTCGGCCTCCGAGCGCGGCGAGTGGCGCGAGCGCCGCGAAGGCGGCGATCAGCGCCAGCGCGCGCAGCACGCGCCCGGCGGCGTCGCCACGGGCGTGCGATCGCGCGAGCCGGGTGTAGACGCAGCCGCCGCGAAAGGCGCGCTGCGCGAGCCAGGCGAAGCGATGTCGCTCGGGAGGCACGAACTCCACGACCCGGGCTTCGTCGCACCAGACGAAGCGCGCTCCCGACCGGAACATCCGCCCGAAGAGCTCCGAGTCCGAGCCTCCCGTCCGGCCGTAGGCGGGGTCGAAGCCGCGCCCGTCGAAGAGTCGCCGGCGCACCATCGCGTTGTTGGTGTAGAGCTCGCGGGCGTCCAGCAGCTCGCCCGTGGGATGGCGGCGACCCGTGTAGAAGGTCGGAAGGTCGAGCCAGGGCGTCACGATCTCTTCCAGCTCCGGCAGCACGGGTCCGAACGCGCCGTCGCACGGCTCGCGCTCGACGAGCGCGAGATGGGCGGCGATCCAATTCTCGTCCGCGGCTTCGTCGTCGTCGATGAACGCGACCCATTCTCCGGTCGCCTCGGAAACCGCGCGGTTGCGCGCGAGGGCGATGTTTCGATCCGGCTCGACGCAGTAGTGGATCGATCCAAGCGGGCCGCCCCGCGCCTGCACGATCGGCGCAGCGCTCGCTTCTCGATCGTTGTCGACCACGACGACCTCGAGGCGCGCACCGTCCGGAGCCTTCAGACGCTCCAGGCTGTCGAGCAGGCGCGAAAGACCCTCGGGACGCCGATAGGTGGCGACGCATATGGATACGTCGGCGCCCATCTCAGAACGCGCCGCGCCGGGAGAAGACCGCGCCCACCGTGCGGGCCAGGATCGAGAGGTCCTGCCCGAGCGATCGATTGCGGATGTAGTAGAAGTCGTACTGGAGGTTCTGGTGCATCGGGAGATCCTTGCGCCCGAGGATCTGCCAGAGCCCGGTGATGCCGGGCTTGACGGTCAGCCGCCGGCGCTGCCACTCGTCGTAGCCGTCCACGATGAACGGCATCTCGGGACGCGGGCCCACGAGCGACATCTCGCCCTTGAGCACGTTGATCAGTTGAGGAAGCTCGTCGAGGCTCGTGGCGCGCAGGAACTGCCCGAACGGCGTGATCCGCGGATCGGAGGCGCCTTTGGGCGCGACGGCGTACGGCTCCACGTCGGCGTACATGGTGCGGAACTTTCGGATCCGGAAGATCCTGCCATCGCGGCCGACGCGATCCTGCTCGAAGATGGCCGGACCCGGGCTCTCGCGAACGATGCGCCGCGCGCACCACAGCATCACCGGGGCGAGCAGGATCAAGCCGACGCCCGCACCGAGCAGGTCGAGCGCGCGCTTGGTGGGCGCGTAGAGCGGATGAGCCCATTGGCGCCCGAGGCGCACGAGTGGGAGGTCGTCGACGAGATCGATGGGCGTGCCCGCCGTGAGCACCTCGAACAGGTTGGTCACGACCCGAAAGGTCATGCCGAGATCTTCGCAATCGAGCACGATCGACAGCATCCGGGTGTGACTCAGCGACGGCATCGCGACGAACACCTCGCGCACACCGTGCTCGATCGCGATCTCGCGAAGCTCGTCGACGTGCCCGAGCACCGGCCGGTTGGCGACGTCCTTGCGCTCCTCTTCATCGGAATCATCGACGAAGCCGACCACGCGGTAGCCGATCTCGGGGTGATCTTGGAGCTTCTGGAGCAGGCGAATCGCCGAGACTCCGGTGCCCGCGATCAGCACCGGCGTATCGTGCTCTCCGGAGCGGCGCATCCGGTCTTCGAGCTTGTGGAACGCGATTCGACTCACGCCCTGCAGGACGAAGTTCAGGCCGACACAGGCCATCACCACGAAGCGGCCGAAATAGAGCTCCCGGAAGAAGAAGCCGATCGACGCGACCACCAGCAGTCCGAGCGCCGCACCGCGAAACAGCGTCTGGATCTCCTCCATCAGGGTCGTCATCCGACTGCTGCGGTAGATTCCGAAGATCCAGCAGGAGAACATCCACGGGCCGACGATCAGCGGGAGTGCGCGGAAATACGGATCGAACGGGTTGATCCGTTCGCCGAGCACGTCGTTGAGCGCGAAGCGCAGCCAGTAGGCCCCCACCCAGCCGATCGACACCAGGATCGTGTCGGTGAGGATGTGAATGCGGCGAATCGCGTCGAGGTCGACCGTCATCGAGAACGCATCGCGCTCCCGGAATCTGGAGAACAGCGGCACTCCCACGCCTGAGCCAATCGGCCGGCGAGCGCTTCGGCTTGAGGCAGCCGGTGAGGCCAAGTATCGGTAAGCAGACGGGAACCGCGAAGCGACGCGGAAGATCCGTCCGAGCGCGCGCGCCGCATTGCGAGCCGAGCGCGAACGCGCCGTGGTGTCGAGCGCTTGTCCGACCCGTTGCGCATCGCCGATTCCGAGCGGAAGCGGAGCGCGACGGGACCGAGAGGTCCCGTCGCCGCAAAGCGAATCCGCAGGATTGGCCGGCTAGCAGCGCTGCGAATCGACCGAAGCCGAGCCGAGGCCCACGGTTCGCTTCAACGCGTGTGTGGCCCACCGGATCTTCTGCTCGAATGCGATGCGGCGGGCGAGCGGGGTGAACAGGAAACGCGCTGGCTCGAGACGGCCGCGCTCCAGCGCGCGGTACGCGGCGGCCAGCCAGTAGCGACCGAGCTGTCGCTCGAAGACCTCTCGTCGATAGAGGCCGCGCGCGAGGTTCGCCCGGCGAAGCTTCTCCAGCCACGCCTCGATCGCCCGGAACGGCAGCGCTTCGGCGGGTGTCCCCCCCGAGGCGAGGCGGCGATGGACGAAGAGCTCGTCCTCGGTCGGAGTCAGACCGAGATCGGCGAGCGCCTCCCGGTGAATGCGCCGCACGGTTGCGTCCTGCTCCGGTAGGCATCGCCGACTCACGCTTCCGGCGTGAATCCGATAGCGGAGCAGCACCTCGCCGAGGTTGGCGAGCGGAAACTTCTCGCTCGCCGTTCTCCACAGCTTGTAGTCCTCGGCGTGCGGATACGCGTCGTCGAACCGCAGACCGTGGCGAAGGAATGCCTCGCGCCGCATGCAGACGCTCGGATGGGCGATCGATGCGCCGAACAGCAAGCGACAGCGAATCTCCTCGGCGCCCTCGGGATACGACCAGATCTCGCCCTCTCGATCGCCCATCGTGATCACCCGCGTCCCGCAGACTCCGACGTCCGGATTGCGCTCCATGAAGGCGACCTGCTTCTCCAGCCGCTGCGGAAGGCTGATGTCGTCGGCGTCCATTCGCGCGACGTAGGTTCCCCGAGCCAGCTCGAGGCCGCGATTCAGCGTACGGACGAGGCCGATCTGCCGTTCGTTGTGGACCACGCGAATCCGCGAGTCGCCGGAGGCCGCTGCGATCTCGACGCCTCGGTCGATCGAGCCGTCGTCGATGATCAGGAACTCGAAGTCTCGCAGGCTCTGACCGAGAATGCTTTCGACCGCCTCCGCGACGAAGGCCTCGCCGTCGTGGATGGGCATCAACACGGTGACCAACGCGTTCGATGAGCTCACACGCGCGCTCACAACTTCAGCCATCCGGGGGGAATCAGATCCGCCGCATCCAGCGACTCGTCCGCGAACCACCGTTTCGGTGCGATCACGATCTTTTCCGGGCTCGGGTTGAGCCACGCCCCCCACCAGCTGAACGTGCTGTTCGCAATGATGTGGTGGGAGCACCGGCTCATCAATCGGAGGTCCTCGGCGCCGGCGGAGAGCCCGTTGTGATGGACCAATCGCATGGGTCCGCTCAGCTGTAGGTTCTCTCGAACCCATTCGGGCTCGTCGCTGAACAGGTAGACGACGGGATCCGATACCTTCGAACCGATGTACTCGACCGCCCTGCGATAGTAGTCGAGAGGACAGACGCCGTGCATCGCGTGGGCGTCTGGATTCGTCATGTAGTCGCCGCGACGGACATGGAGGCTGATCGAATTGCACGCGGCAATCTCTCCGAACAGCTCGGCGTTCAATCCGATCGGTGGCTCGCGAAATGCGAACTCACGCCTGACCAAATCCGAAATCTCCTCGAAATAGCGCTCGCTCTGCCAGTATCCGTGCAGCAGAACCCCATCGGGAAGTCTGAGTACCTGCGGATCGAATTTGAATCCCCGTTCGACGGCCGCCGAACCGGACCGACCACGAGACCAGCGAGCCGAGAGGCGAGCGCGCAAGCCATCGCGCGATGCCGCCGCCGCTTCGATCTCACCGGCGCTCGCAAGTCGTGCGGTCACCGCCAGGGCGCCGAGTTCGTAAGTGCGTGGCGTATGGATCGTCGGATCGTCCAGCTTCGAAACATCCAACTTCAGCTGGGTATTTCGCATGAATGCCAACCGGAGCCCAGCTGCGTACTGGAAGAGTTGGTTACCGAGACCGCCTTTGAGCCTGGTGATGATCACGGGTACTGATTCAGGCGAGCTCGAGAGACCAATCGGCACCGAGATTCGCACAATCGCAGCATTTCAATGGCCCTCTCAGTCTGGCAGCTTCGCATGGATGTCGTACCACCCGGTCGGCTCCTTCTTGGTCAGTTTTCGGAGCCAGCCATCGAGCACGCTGATTGGGCTGTTGTAGTACTTCCCCATTGCGCCGAACTTCTCCGTGTCTGCCAGGATCTTCTTGTAACGCTCGAGCGTCTCGTCGATTCCCTTCCACTCCCCTGGAGCCTCCTCTCCAAAAGGTCCACTCATGTGGCCGTCGAACTCTTGAGCCACATAGACACCCTCCAATGGTGGATTCACGCATTCGACCCACTTGTTGAGAGCCTGGTTGACGATCTTGAACCCCCGATAACCCAATACCCACATGTGGGCGAGCTCTCCGAATACGGATTCGTAATCGATGAGGCTGGATTCGATCGAAAGGTACTTCGGCTTCTCTTCGAAACGGAGAAAGGCGCTCAAACACAGCAGGTCCGCACCTTCGATGTCCACCTTCGCGTAATACGGGATTCCGCATTCACGGATGATCTTTTCGAGAGGTACACCGAGGACTTCGACTTCATGGTGGGTCGTACCGAGAGCTTCATTTCGCTCCACGAAGTCTATGGACAGCGTTCCCCAATCGTCCTTTTGATCATTGACGTAGAAAGTCGTGCGTCCCTCGGTCTCACTAATGGCCACATTGTAGATCGTCAAGCGCCCCTTCTCGATTTCCGCAGCAAAGCGCTCGCTCACTCCGCGAACCAATTCCGCGTTGGCTTCGATTGCGACCACTCGAAATCCCTTCTTCAGGTAGTAGGCCGTGTCCTTTCCGGTGTGCATGCCTATGTCGTAGATGAGGTCGTCTACCATCAGCAGTCACCCTTCGTGGAGGACATGTACGGGAAGCAGAGCCATCCAATTTCCCAGCGCAGACATGCTTCGACGGATCATCATCGGCGATTCACTCGTCGCACTTCTTTGCCAGAACGTGATAACCGAAACAGAGCAATTCCTCCGAACCTCGATCTCGAGTGCTGAAGCGCCCTAGCATCTGAAGTGCGAGCCTCAGGGCCACGCGCTCCAGCCGGTAAGGCGACGAATTCGCGTAGCGCTGTCCGATTCCAGGCAGGCGTCGGATTTCTTGCGCAAGATATTCGAAGTAGTTCCCATTCGCCTCCAGCTGCTGGATCTCCAACCCCAGTTTTGGCAGGTGGTGCTCATAGAAGTGGCGGTTGAAGCCGCTGGCGAAATGAAATGGTGAAAAATGTGTCAGGCTGCAGAATGGCGCCGTGAGAATCAGCTGGCCCTCCGGCTTCAAGAGCCTGGTGAGTTCCCGCAATGCAGCCAGTGGATCGGGGAGGTGTTCCAGCACTTCGATGCACATGACTGCGTCGAACGATGCATCGGGCTCGGGAATTTCGGTGATATCACCTACGATGTCGATGCCCTCCTGATTCCAGTCCCCCATCTGCAGCCCGTTTTCATTCCCGCGTCCATCGTACTTCGCAAAATCCTGAGAGACGTAAATCAAGTGGCCACAAAAACGTTTGAACGGGCACTCGCCAGCGCCCGCGTCCAGTATGCGACTCCCCGCAGGAAGCTTGGCCAGAGTCTTTTCCAGCCAATCGACGCGCACCGACTCATTCGTCGTTCCCACCATCATTCGTCTTCCAGTTGAACGTGCAAAGCCGCTTCGGATCGATACGCTTCGAGCCCGCCGACCCCGCCTGCGCGATCACAAAGGCCGGCGCTTCGACTCCTCATTGGCCCAGGCTCTCCCAGCGAGATCGATCGACGAATATCGTGTTGATGTGCGTGTCCGCGAAAACCATGTATCCACTGGCCGCCATGAAATCGGCAATCTCGCTCGATTTCACGCCGCTCCCGTTGATCGCATAGGAAATCGTCTCGATACAGAAGACCGCAGGCCGGTATCGCTGCAGATCGAACCCTTCGAGAATCTCCAGCTCCAGCCCTTCGACATCCAACGACACCAGGCTCAGAGCTTCGCTGAAGTGGGCCGACAGGACCGTTCTGGGTGCCAGCACGTCCAGATGTCGCACCTCCGAAATCGCTTCACCACATTCGGAAACCATTCGCTCTGCCTCTCGCTTGGAGAAGGTGCAAAGAGTGTCGCTCTTCATCACGTAGAACGGAATTCGGGAGCGATCCTGTCCGGCCAAACCGACATTCAGACAGACATCGCGAGGTCGAACCCGTGTGATCAGGGATGCCCAACGTGGATTCGGTTCGATCAGGACTCCGCTTCCTCCCAACGTGTAGAACAGATAGGTGTTATTCGAGCGGGTGGGGTGGTGGGCGCCAATATCGAGATACCGATATTGTCGAATTGCCAGCGTGTCGAATACGAACTTGATGATTCGATCCTCGCCGGACTGCGAGTAACTTTGTCCAGCACTGGAACGCGATCTGATTCTCGTGATGAAGTCAAACATGTCTACTCGAAAGCGGATCGAACCTGCATCGCGCACACGCCTTCTCCCATGCGCCGGGTATGCGTGCCCCGGCCCATCCCACTTCCTGGAGAGAGAAGAACGACCTGAAGTCGATCGGGACCGCGCCCGTGGGCGGAGCCATCACCTGTCCGACCTCGAAGGGTTGGCTCGACATCGACCCTCTCGGTGTTTCGGGAGGAAGCTCTCCTCACCGGACGCGGAGATCGACGCGCCGCGGGATTCCCCCCGGAGTCTCTTCGTCCATGAACCGGCAAACCATGAGTGAAACCCAGCGTACGTGCAGGGATTGATCGATTTCCGTGGTGAAACACCCCGGGTGGGTGCGGGATTCCCGCTGGAATCGACCGCCTATGCCGGATGGCCCAGCTCGCGCAGCCGGTCGGCTCGTCCACGACCGACCCAGCCCCCCTTCATTTCGCCGAAGGCTGTCGGGGCCGTTCGGAGCGACTGCATCCGACGACCTCGCTGCGCCGCGCGATGTTAGAACCAATAGGCACCCTCGCTCTCCTTGAAGAACAGCTGATCCTCGAGCACGAAGTACTTCAGAGACACGCGAACCTCCTCCGGCACGACTCTGTCGATCCTCGCGGCGCTCGCGTTCTCTACCGATTCGAAGTCGAATCCATACAGCTCGATCTCTCGCTGCCACGTTTCCCCGACCCGTCGCGCGAGCTCTTCCGAGTACAGGGAGCGATAGTCTTCCTTTTCCTTGCGACCCACCCGCTGCCTGCTCCTCTTCGAGTACCTGAGCCCGTATCGGTTTGCGAGTGCGCATAGATCTCGGTCCAAGGAGTGCGTGCGACACACGAACCGCGGCCAGAATTCTCCGTCGGAACAGAAGGCCTGCTGAAAGATGAACTTGCGATTGGGCCAGATGTCATCTCGCTCAATGATGCTGTTCACGAGGTAGTCGAACCCTCTGGAAGCGATGTCGTGGTCGTAGTGCAGACTGCTCCTGTACGGAGAGTCCATGCCCCCCGCGTGGACGTAGTAACTGACGAGCCAATCCCACGTATTGCGCACGATCGTGAAGGGCACCACGCCGCGATCGATGACGGACTTCGACCGAACGGTGCTGTGGCGCCACGGTTCGCGGCAGTAGATCGGATTGTGCTCGTATGGCGAGGTGACCAGATACGCATGGCCCAGGCTCGAAAACGGCGTGAGCGTAGGGGGTCCTCCCGCTTCGAGTTGCCCGACGTAGGTTCCTCCCGTCTTCGGGATATGGATGAGCAGCGCGCCCCGTTCGGCGTCCTCTCCCGACGATGTCGAACGATCGGTGGCGGTAACGAGCTTCTCGACCAGGCCGCTCAGGCGCTGCTTCATCTTCATCTCTTCACGCGCTCGCGCGACTCTCGGAGGCATGTTTCCGCCCGACGAGCGGCCGAGAGCGGGCCGCATCCGTCTCGACGCGAAAGTCGGATCGAGGCCGCACGGCCATCAGACCTTCTCCCATACGCCGGGTATGAATGCCCCGAGCCGATCCCGTTTCCTGGCTAGATAGGGCTGGATCAGCGGGTCGCTGACGCCGACGTCGGACAACGAGAAGCTCAAGACGTTTTCGGCGAAATAGATCGATTCCATCCCTCGATGGATGCCCAGCGACAGCGAATAGTCGCCGGGCGGAAGATGGTGATCGAGGATGCGGATCGAGAGCTTCGCCTCGCCCGCTTCCAGACCGTCGACGAGGCTTCGCGAAGTCACCAGGCAGGCGCCCAGCGAATTGTAGATTCCCAGCCCGATATTGGCCGTTTCATACGACCGATCGAGGGACAGCGATAGATCGAAGCGCAGCGGTTTGTTGAAGCCGAGCTCCTGAACAGATTCGTCGAATCGAATCGATTCGATGCGAAATTGGTCGTCTTTGGTCTTCAGGTTCGTGGCGGTAGATCGTTGATTTCCATCGGACAAGTAGGTGGCCACCGCCTCGCTGCTCTCTGCATCGGCGATCAGCTCGCCATCCGCGAGAAGGATCGAGCGCGAAGCGAGCTGCTGCACGGCGGCCATGTTGTGGCTGACGAAGAGAACGGTACGGCCGCCGGTAGCAACTTCGGCGATCTTTCCGAGGCACTTCTTCTGAAAGGCGGCATCCCCGACCGCCAGAACCTCGTCGACGAGTAGGATTTCGGGCTCGAGATGAGCGGCGACCGCGAATGCGAGGCGGACGTACATGCCCGACGAGTAACGCTTGACGGGGGTGTCCAGGAACTTCTCCACCTCGGCAAACGCCACGATCTCGTCGAACTTCCGCCGGATCTCCTTGCGCGTCATCCCGAGGATCGCGCCGTTCATGTAGATGTTCTCCCGCCCCGTGAGCTCCGGATGAAATCCCGTCCCGACTTCGAGCAGGCTCGCGGCGCGTCCGCGGAGCCGGACTCGACCTTCCGTGGGTGGCGTGATCCGCGTGAGAATCTTCAGCAAGGTGCTCTTGCCGGCGCCGTTTCTACCGATGACGCCGACCACCTCGCCCTCGGCGACATCGAACGAGACATCCTTGAGCGCCCATAGATGGTCTTGCTCGGAGCGCCCGCTCGAGCGCAGGAAGCCCCCGCGAACGCGATGCGCGATCGCATCCCGCAGGGTGTCGTGTCGAACGCCCTGCCCCAGGCGATAGCGTTTGCCGACGTGTTCGACGTGAATCATCTAGACCACATCCGCGAACGAGCGCTCCATCCGCTTGAAGAACAGCCCACCCGTCACGAACAGCGCGGCGGACACGCTCAGCGACAGCAGAACCAGGGGGCCGGGCGGACTGCCGTGCGCGAGCAACGCCCAGCGAAAGCCTTCGATCACGCCGGTCATCGGATTGAGGGCGTACAACCACTGGAAGCTCGCGGGGACCAGCGAGGCCGGATAGACGACGGGCGACGCGTACAGCCAGACCTGAACCAGAAATGGGATGAGCTGCCCGACGTCGCGGAAATAGACGTTGAGCGCCGAGAGCCAGGTTCCCACGCCGACCGCCGTGACCCAGGTCCACAGCACGCACAGCGGCAGCAGGTAGAGGCTGTGCGGTGTCGGCGCGAGCCCGTAGTAGAACATCATCGCGAACAAGACCGACGACGCGATCAACAGGTCCACCAGCGGCGCGAGTGTCGCGGCCATCGGGACGATCAAGCGGGGGAAGTAGACCTTCGTCAGCAGGTTGCGCTCAGCCACCATGCTCAGGGCCGCTCTCTGCATCGACTGGGAGAAGAACAACCAGGGCAGGAGCCCGGCGTAGGAGAAGATCGGGTAGGGAATGCCGCCCGTGGGAATCTTGGCCAGCTTGCCGAAGATGATCGTGAAGATCAGCATCGTGATGAGCGGCGTGAGCAGCGCCCAGAGGATGCCGAAGACGCTCTGCTTGTAGCGCACGGACACGTCGCGCCACACCATGAACCCGAACAGCTCCCGGTAGGCCCACAGCTCCCGGAAGTCGATCGGGACCGTGCCCGTGGGCGGAGCGATCAGCTGTTCGGCCGCGAACGCCTTGCTCGACATGGACCCTCTCGCCGTTTCGAGAGGAAGCACTGCTCAGCGGACGCAGCGATCGGCGCGCCACGCGATGCCCCCCGGACTCTCATCGTCCACGAACCGGCAAAGCATGAGTGGAACCCAGCGTACGAGCAGGGGCTGATCGATTTCTGCGGTGAAACACCCCTCCCGGATGCGGGATTCCCGCCGGAATCGACCGCCCAGGCGCCTGACCCAACGCTCCTAGGCGAGATAACCCCATTCGCGCATCCAGTCGGCGAATTCGGCTTCGATCGCGCGGATGATCTCGTCCGGAACCAGGCCCTCCCACGAGCCGTGCCGCCCATCCGTGACGTGGTTTTCGTGCATCAGGTTGACGGCGTCGTAGCGCTTCGCGGTGGCGCGGCCCTCTTCGAAGCGCTCGCGGTCGATCTCGGAGAGGATCTCTTCGAGCGGAAGCGCGGCGACCGTGGGCGTCGGCAGCTCCAGCGCCGCCGCGACGCCGCGCAGCGCAGCCAGCTTGTCGACGAGAAGCCGTTCGTAGTGGAGATCGTACGCGGCGATCTTCGCCCAGCGCGAGTAGTCCCGCATCGTCTCGCGTATCGGATCGATCGAGAAGTCGAGCTCGAACTTGCGGAACAGGCTCGCCGCCACGTCGCGCAGATCGCGGTGAGAGGTCAGCACGACGTCCGCGCGCGCAGCGAGCCCGGGGTCGTAGGCGTGAATCTTGATCAGCGCGTTCGCGTGTCGCAGCAGCGCATCCTTCTCGGCGACCCAGCCCGCGCCGAGATCGCGGACGCCCGCGCGCTGCAGCACGAGCCGCGCGGCGTTGTAGAGCCAGGTGCTTCCCGAGCGGTACATGCCGGTGCAGACGTAGATCATGCGGCGAGCCATCAACCCTTTCGAGACCGCATCTCCAGCTGCTCGCGGATCCAGCGATAGGTGATCTCGATGCCGCGCTCCAGACTCACCTGCGGAACCCAGCCCAGCACGCTGCGCAAGCGGCCGTTGTCGCTGTTGCGCCCTCGAACGCCCTGGGGCTTGCTCGTGTCGTACTGCTTCTTGATGGACTTCCCGGCAGCCGCGGCGATGATGTCGACGAGCTCGTCGATGGAGATCAGGCGGTCCTGGCCGAGGTTGAGCGGATCGCGGTAGTCCGACCGCATCAATCGACAGATCCCTTCGACGCAGTCGTCGATGTAGCAGTAGGAACGCGTCTGCTTGCCGTCTCCCCAGACTTCGATGCAGTCGTTGTCGGCGGCCAACGCGATCTTGCGACAGAAGGCGGCTGGCGACTTCTCGCGTCCGCCCTCGTAGGTCCCGAGTGGGCCAAAGATGTTGTGGAAGCGGACCACCCGGGTCTCGAGCCCGTAATCCTCGGTGTAGTGACGGCAGAGTCGTTCCGCGAAGAGCTTCTCCCATCCGTATCCATCCTCGGCGTCCGCCGGATAGGCGTGCTCCTCCGCGAGCGGCGTGACGTCGGGCGAGTCCTGTCGGTAGCCGGGGTAGACACAGGCCGACGACGTGAAGAGAAAGCGGTCGACCTCGTTGAGGCGGGCCGCCTCGAGCATGTGTAGATTGATGAGCGAGTTGTCTCGACTGATCTCCGCCTTGTTCGCTTCGATGAAGCCGATCCCGCCCATGTTGGCGGCGAGGTTGTAGACCTCGTCGATCTCGCGCGTGGCCTGCAGACAATCGCTCCAGCGGCGCAGGTCGAGAATTTCGAACGACTGGGCGCAGGTCGGCTCGTACTCGGGGTACTTGATGTCGACGCCACGCACCCAGTTGCCGTCGGAGACGAGCCGACTGGTCAGGTGGTGTCCGATGAATCCGCCAGCACCCGTGACGAGGACGCGTTTTCCCGGGGTCATCTAGAGCTCCCGCACCAATTGCCGAGCGAAGTGAAGGACGAAACGCGGATTGTGGTAGAGGTAGCGGTGCCACAATCGCCGCGGCTCGGAGCAGAGCCGGAACAGCCACTCGAGGCCTGCGGCCTGCATCCAGCCCGGTGCCTGCGCCTTGTGGCCCGCGTGAAAATCGAAGGCCGCCCCCACGCCCACCATGACACACGAAAGGGAATCCCGGTGCTCGGCGATCCAGCGCTCCTGCTTGGGGCAACCCAGGCCGACGAACAGAATGTCCGTGCCCGAGTTCTCGATCCCCTCGATCACCTTCCGATCCTCTTCTGCGCCCAGTTCCTGGAAGGGCGGCGCCCAGGCGAACGACACGTCGAGCCCCGGGAAGCGCCGCCACATGCGGCGCACCAGCTCGTCGAGGACCTCGGCGCCGCCGCCGTAGAATCCGACCGACAAGCCGCGCTCGCGGGCGAGGCCGCAGACCACCGGAAGCAGGGACGGGCCATAGACGCGCTCGGCCCCCGCGACACCGAGCAGCCGGAGCGCCCACACGAGAGGAACGCCATCGGGTGTCACGCGATCCGCGGAGTTCACGATCCGTTGGAACGCCGGATCGTCGAAGGCCTCCATGACCATGTGCACGGTGGCGACGCAGACCGCGCCGCCGCCGCCTGCCGAGACCAGCTCCGCGATGGCTTCCGCGGTCTCCCGGTAGCTCGTGGCGTCGACCCGCATGCCGAGCACCCAGCGCGAGACACAGCGCTGCGCGGAACCGCGATCCGGCACCCCCTCCGAGCCCGCCCGAGGCGCAACCGCCTCGCCTGAGAATCGCTGAACATTCACGTCGACTTCCGCACCCGGTTGCACCCCGCCCATCGACCTCTTCCTATCGGTGACCGCGCTGCACGAGTTGAGATTCGTGTTGTTATCCACACGGGCCAAGCCTCAAGGCCGCCGAAATCCCCTCCGATGCAAGTCGCGTACTGCAGAGGAGGGCGATCACCCATGGGCCGCGCGCGCTCGCAGACTTCGGCGCTGACGACCACCGCGCTCGGGCTCGCGGTGGCTCTCGGGGTCGCCGCGGGCTGCGGAGAGGTCGAGGCGGTGGCGCGCTGGCCGAGCGGCGCCGCGCTGCTCGCGAGCACCCGCGGTCTGGATCGACTCCTCGAGCCGATCGCGCGGCTCGAGGGAACGCCCGCGGCCCGGAGCGCCGAGCGGATTCGCAAGCGGCTCCCGGACTGCCCGACCGTCGAGGCGCGCGCCGCGAGCGGCCGCGTCTCCGACCTCTGGAGCGCGCTGCGCTGCGCGAGCGGCGACCCCGAGCTCGCCGCGCTCGACGAGGCGCGCGGCGCTCGGGCGCTCGCGTTCAGCGCCCCGTTCGCGGGCGCGCACGCGTTGGGCCTGCTCTCGCCGCGCGCGAGCGGCGACGTCGAACTCGAGCTGCTGCTGCCGCGCGTCGCGGGTCGCGGTCTGACGAGCTTCGCGCTGCCGGCCGCCGAGCCGGCGGGCGGCGCCGAGCTGAGCGAATCCGAGACCCTGATCCACGCGCGGGTCCGGCCCGAGAACGGGCTCGACCTCGCCTCGCTGGTGCCGCCGGACAGCCAGGGGGCCCGATTGTTCCGACTCAAGAGCGAGCTGTTCGCGGGCATCGCGCTCGATGGAGTCTGGGAAGTCGCGATCTACCTGCCCGAGGAAGGCGAACCGATGCCCAGGACCGCGCTCGCACTGGACTTCTCGCAGCGCGCGGCAGCGATTGCGGCGATGGAAGACTTCATCCGCGAGCTACAGGAAGCGTGGCCCGTGGCTCGGAGCTTCTTCCGGCTCGGCGACGCGGAGGGCGCCTGCCTGCTCGACCTCGCGATCATGCCCGGATTC
This sequence comes from Myxococcota bacterium, assembly GCA_041579295.1. Taxonomy (GTDB): domain Bacteria; phylum Myxococcota_A; class UBA9160; order UBA9160; family SMWR01; genus JACZVU01. The sequence goes on from JBFGGA010000054.1 coordinate 15,725, forward strand.
GCTCCCTGTTACGTCGCCACGGAGCGTGCGCTGGTCGTGGGCTGGAATCCGGCCAGCCTGCGCAAGGCACTCGACGGCAGCAGCGGCGAGCACGGCGGCCTCGGCAAGCACGGCGGCGCGGTGATCCACCTGGATCGATTCGCGAGCGCGGATCGGATCATGGCCTCCGCGCTGTCGGGCGAGACGAGTCGCCGATCGACTCCATATCCCTGGAGGCGGATCACCGCGAAGGGAGCTCCGGATCCCTCCGGATTCCGACTGCAGCTTCGCTTCGAGTCGGGCGCGGGGTCGTGATGCGACCGAGGCTCGCCGCCCTGCTCGCCGCACTCGCGGTCTCGATCGGGATCGGAATCGTCTCGGTGCGCCACGCCGATCAGATTTCGCTGGCGATCGACGCCTGCGGGGCCGTCGAGGCAGGCGATTGGAGCGCGGCCCTGGAGCACACCGAGAATCTCTCGCTCGGCGGTGGATCCGCGCGAGACGCCGCAGAGTGTCGCTGCGTCGCCCTCGTCGCCAGCGATCGGGGTGCAGAGTGCGATGCGCTGATGGATCGGCTGCTCGCGGATCCGGCTTCTGAGGGGTGGTCGCCGAAACCAGACCTCGCCGTTCACCTGATCCAGACGCGCCGGAGCGCCGGGCGAATCCGCGATGCGGCCGACCTCGCGCGCCGCGCGGCGCGGCGCCACCCGGCGAACGGCGATCTCTTCTTCCTCGAGCTCGCGACCCGCTCCAGTGTCGAAGACGAGGTCCTGGTGCTGCGAGAGCTCGAAGCCCGCATCGATCCGAGAGCGGAGGCGTCGACGCGGATGCGGACGAGCCTCGCCACGCGCTACCTGATCCGGGGCGACGCGAAGCGCGCGCTTACCATCCTCGGACCGGGCCCGCCGACCGGGAGCCCGGAGGCGAACGCTCGTTGGTACGACACCAAGGGCATGGCGATGGCCAACGCCGGCGATCTCTCGGGCGTTGAGCGCATCTACGCGGAGTGGGGGCGCGCGGGCGGCAACCCGATCGAGCTGCAGGCGCACTACGCGCTCACGCTGAGCATCGCGGGCCTCGCCGATCCAGACGCGAGCACCGTCGAGCTACTCGGCGACGCGCTCGCGAAGACCGACGGTTTCGTCGACGAGCGACTGGTCGAAGCGCTGGCGATCCGCCTGATCCTGACCCTCGTCGACGCGGGCGATCAGCAGCGGGCGCTGGCCACCTACGACCGCTACGGGCGGCGCTTCGCGTTCGCGGGGCTGACGCGCGAGGAGCTCGAGCGCTCCGCGATCCACCGCGCGCTCATCGCCGAGAATGCCGCACTGCCGAACGGAACGATCCGCTTCTCGCTACCGCGTGGCAGCCCGGGGAGCTCCCTGCTGATCTCCCCGCCGCCGCACTTGCCCGTCGATGCGGACTTCCAGCCCGTGGATGCGGGCGGCGCATCGATCGTCGAGGTGAGCCGCGCGATGGACGTGGCGCCCGTTCGCTGGGTGTATCGCGACGCGGAGGGCAGCGCGCTCGCGTCCGGAACCGCAAATCCGAAGCCCGGGGCCCTCGTCAGCGTCGCGGTCTCTCCCGGCGAGCCGAGGCCGCCGTCGAGCGCGAGCCTTCGAAGGCAACCCGCGGATGGACGCCGTCGGGTGCTGCTGATCCTGCTCGACTGCGGGGACTGGCGGCTGGTCCAGTACCTGCGCGCGCGTCGCGAGCTCCCGGTCCTGGACGACCTGCTGTCGACGGGCTTTCGCGGCGTACTCGACAGCGACCCGCCGCTCACGGCGGCCGCGCTCGAAGCGCTCGTCTGGCCCGAGCGTCGGGGCGGCGCGTCGTTCGTCGGATTGCTCCACCAGCTCGGCGTCGAGGTCGCCGGCCTCGCGTCCGTGGGAGAGAACCCGTTCGGCGCGCTGTCGTGGATCCTTCCGGAGGACGAGGACCTCTTCTCCGTGCTGGGATCGGAAGGGCACTCGGCCGCCAACCTGCTGTTCAGCCACGGCGGAATTCGCGCGGGCCACCACAGCGAGGTCACGGGGCCCAACGGCGTGCGAAGACGCCTGGCGATCGCGACGAGCGCGCGAGATCTCGATGAGCACGAGCGACGCCGATGGCCCGGGCTCGTGACGGAATCCGAGCGAGACGCGGTGCACCTGCGCAGCATCGCGGCGGAGTTCGACACGGCCGCGGAGATCGCCAGAGACGGCGAGATCGACTTCCTCGCGCTGCGCGTCGAGTCCCTCGACATCCTGACGCACTCCCACTTCGCCCAGACGGTCCGCACCGGGCAGGACGATGGGAATCGCTTCCTCTACGAGCTCTATCGCTACATCGACACCCGACTCGGCGAAATCCACGGCCTGCTGGACGAGGACGATGTCTTCATCGTGATGTCGGATCACGGGATTCGAACCGCGATGGAGCATTCGCGGCACGCCATCTTCGTGGCGACCGGCGGCGGCGCTCCGCACGGCCGGGCGGAAGGGCGCCCGGCGCTGCGGGGCGTCTCGGCGGTGGTGGCGGACCTCATGGGCATGGATCCGAGCTGGCCGCGAACGGGTGTCGCACCCTGGGCGCGCGTCGGGTCCGCGAGCCGCGCGGAGTCGGGCGGCGTGGGCGGCGGATAGCGCGGCCGAGACGCAACGGCGGACCCGCTCGGCGTTCGTACGCCAGGGCGCTTGCCAGCCGCGCTCAACCTCCGTGAACGACGCGGTATTCCCGATGGAGATGCCCGCGCGAGCCCGCGATGCGCCCGATCCCGTAGCCGACCAACCGCAGCC
>JBFGGA010000055.1:0-18394 GCA_041579295.1 Myxococcota bacterium
AACTTCCTCTACCGCGCGATGCGGACCCCGCTGCCCGACGAGCCCTTCCTCCCCGACGACCCCCATCTCTCGGACGACGGCATCCATTTCTCGGAGGGCGCCTGGGGGCAGGCCCACCCCGACCTCTGGGGAATCGAGAAGACGCGCGCCATCGAGGGGTGGAACGCGTTCGACCTCGACGGCAACGGCGATTTCGACGGCTCCGAGACCCGGCCGGGCGAGCCCGTGGTGGTGGCGGTGATCGACACCGGGCTCGACGTCGACCACCCCGACATCGCGGCCAATCTCTGGCGCAACCCCGCCGAGGTTCCGGACAACGGGATCGACGACGACGCAAACGGCTTCGCGGACGACACCGTCGGCTGGGACTTCGTGGACGGCGACGGCGCCCCCGAAGATCGCTTCGGCCACGGCACGCACGTGTCGGGAACGATCGCCGCGAGCGGCGACAACGGGATCGGCGTGATCGGGATCGCGCCGTGGGCGAAGATCATGACCCTCAAGGGTCTGAGGAACACGGGATCGGGCGACGCGCTCACGCTCGCCAACGCCGTCCGCTACGCGGCGGACATGGGGGCCGACATCATCTCGGCTTCCTGGGCCGGGATCGCGCAGTCGGAGACCCTGACCGCGGCCTTCCGCTACGCACAGGCGCTCGGCGTCCTGTCGATCGCCGCGGCGGGCAACTCGAACACCAACGTGGCGAGCTTCGCGCCCGCAAACCTCGACGAAGTGCTCGCGGTCGCGGCCACCGATCTCGACGACGTGCGGGCGGGTTTTTCGAACTTCGGCATCGGGATCGACATCTCGGCGCCCGGGGTGGCGATCCTCTCGCTCAACGCCAACCGCGGGGCGAACACCATCGCGGAGGCGCTCCCGGATCGCGTCGTCGGAGTCGACTACCTCCAGATCAACGGCACGAGCATGGCGTGTCCCCACGCGTCCGGCGCGGCGGCCGTGCTGCTGAGCCAGGATCCGAGCCGCTCCCTCGACGACATCGCGGGCCGGCTGCTCGCGGGCGCAGCGCCGATCGCGGACGCGAATCCCGGCTTCGAAACGCTGCTCGGTCGCGGCCGGGTCGACCTGCTCGCGTCGCTCGTCGCCGAGCCGCGGCCGCTCGTCCAGCTGCTCGGCGTCGACCAGGGCCGGGCGAAGGCCGGCGGGAGCGCTTCGATCGCGGTCTTCCTGCGCAACCGCTGGATCGGCACCTCGGACGTCACCGCCACCCTCTCGACGGCGAGCCCGTATGCGATCGTCGAGAAGGACCGCACGGAATTCGCGACGCTCGAGACGAACCAGGAGGTCGACAACCTGCGCGACCCCTTCGAGGTGCACTTCGACGCGTCGATTCCGATTGGTGCGGAAATCCCCTTCGAGCTCGCGCTCGAAGACCCGCACGGCTACCGCGAGACGATCCGGCTCACGGTCCAGCTCAATCACTTCGCGGACGTCACGCGCGAGACGCGGCTTCCGATCTTCGACATCCTGCCCTGGCGGGCGACGCTCCACGACTACGACGGCGATGGCGACGTCGACGCGCAGCTGATCGGGCTGCTCGAGAACAGCCTCTACGAGAACCGGGGCGGGATCTTCACACCCCGCGGCGGCTCGGGCGGAATCGGCGTCTCCCAGGGACTGTTCTTCGACATCGACAACGACGACGACCAGGATCTGCTCATGGCCGGCTTCAACCGCTTCAGCGGCAGCGAGTTCTTCCTGAACACCGGCGGGGGGGCGTTCTCGGACATCACGGATTCGAGCGGCATCCGTGGCCTGCGCGCGTTCGCGAGCGCGGCCCTCGACTACGACGGCGACGGATGGGTCGACTTCGTCTCCGCAGCGAACCGACTACCCGCGGCGGACCGGCCCTCGGGCGTCGCGCTGATGCGCAACAACGGCGATCAGACCTTCACGGACGTCGTCGAGAGGACCTGCCTCGATCCCGCGACGAATCTCGTCAACGGGCAGATCCTCGCCTTCGACTTCGACGACGACGGCGATTCGGACCTGCTGCTGGGGTCGATCTTCGGGGCGAGCCTCTACGAGAACAACGGAGACGGCACGTACTCCGACGTCACGGTCCGCGCGGGCCTCACCACATTCCGGCGCAACAAGCAGGGCTGCGCGCCGAAGGCGCGGCGCAACGAGCGTTCGGAGTGCGACCCGACCGCGTCCATGGGCGGCGCGGTCGGCGATTACGACAACGACGGCGATCTCGACCTCTTCCTCACCGGCCGGCGCGCGAGCGACGGGACTCCGTTCAGCAGCCTCTTCCGCAATGACGGAGACGGCGGTTTCGTCGACGTGACGGGCGAATCCGGCGAACTCTCGGGTGAGGCGATCAGCGGGATCCACTGGGGGAACGCGTTCTTCGATTACGACAACGACGGCGATCTCGATCTCTACGTGACGAGCGAGTCCCTGACCGAAGTCCGCATCAACGCGCTCTACGCAAACGACGGCGACGGCTCGTTCACCGACGTGACGGACCTCGCGTTTCCGCGCACGACCGGGCCGTCGGGCGCGGCAGCCGCGATCGGCGACTACAACGACGACGGCGCGCTCGACATCTACGCGCCCTCGGGGCTGCTCGGCTCCGGCAGGCGCGGAGCGTTCTACGAGAACCTCACGGCTTCGCAGCGACATTGGATCGTGGTGCGCTTGCGCGGCGCGATCAGTCATCGCGACGCCTACGGGGCTCGGGTCACGCTGCGCGCGGGCGGTCGGACCCAGCTGCGCGAGCTCCACACGTCCCCGTCAAACCCCCTGCCGCTTCACTTCGGGCTGGACGCGAGCCCATGGGTCGACGAGATCCGGGTGCGTTGGCCGAGTGGAATCGTCCAGCTGCTGCACGGAGCGGAGGTCGACCAGGTGGTCGAGATCGCCGAGCCCGCCGCGTGCAGGGTGGCCGACGACTACCCGGCGCCGGGGCAATCGATCGTCGCCTGCCCCGAGCCCAGGCGCGTCAAGCAACCGGTGCGGACCGCGAAGTTTCCCGACCAGCCGATCTGCCGGCCCTGATCGAGCGGGCGCTGGCCGCGAGGGGCGCCCGGATCGGCCGCCTCGGCGCCGCGCGCGCGGCCGATCGCCGCTTGCGCGCGCGCAGCCGCTGCCCCCCGCGCCGGCGCGCTCAGTCTGCGCTCGAGCTCACCCCCGAATCGATCGACCAGACGCCGTTGTCCGCGATCGCCGCGAGCAGCAGGAACGTCCAGCTGAAGAGCGCCGCGAGCTCGCCGTCGTTCTGGATCGGCAACGGTCCGGAGGGCTGGTGGAAGACGAAGTACGCCACCGCCATCGTGCCGCTGCAGAGGAAGGCCGCGAGCCGGGTCTGCAATCCGATGCACACCAGCGCGCCGCAGACGAGCTCGATGGCGCCCCCCAACGTGAGGAGCCAATCGAGCTGTGCCGGCTTTTCGCCGAGCACGCCGAAGAACTTGACGAAGCCGTGCTGCGCGAACAGAAAGCCGACGACGATGCGCGTGGCGGCGATGATCTGGGGGCGAAACGAGTCGAGGAACTTCATGTTGCTGACCTCCGTCGTCTTCCGGGGTTCTGTGAGCCGTGCAGTCCCGGGGCGATCGCGTCTCCGAGCGGCCCGTCGGGTCGCCCGCAGCCCGACCGCGCGCGGCCGCTTCGTAATCGTGTCATATTGCTGGTGGTCTGCGCCTGCCTTATTTTGGGCGCCGCATGCCGATCCCCCGCCATCGCGAGCCGCGAGCGACGCCCGCGCCGCTGGACGGGATTCGCGTGCTCGAACTCAGCCGCGTCCTCGCGGGCCCCTGGGCGGCGCAGACACTCGCCGATCTCGGCGCGAGCGTCATCAAGGTCGAGAGGCCCGGGACCGGCGACGACACCCGCAGCTGGGGTCCCCCGTTCGCGAAGCGGGCCGGCGACCGCGCCGGCGAGCCCACCGGCGATGCGGCCTACTTCCTCTGCGCCAATCGCGGAAAGCGCTCCGTGGCGATCGACTTCACCCGCGAAGAGGGCCGGGAGCTGGTGCGCGCGCTCGCCCGGCGCAGCGACGTCGTCATCGAGAACTTCAAGGTCGGCGGGCTCGAGAAATACGGGCTCGATTACATGTCGCTGCGCGCCGACAACCCCGGGCTCGTCTATTGCTCGATCACCGGCTTCGGGCAGACGGGGCCCTACCGCGAGCGGCCGGGCTACGACTTCCTGATCCAGGGCATGTCCGGCCTGATGAGCATCACCGGGGAGCCCGACTCCGCGCCCGGGGGCAAGCCCGTGAAGGTCGGCGTCGCGGTGACGGACGTGCTCACCGGACTCTACGCGGTGATCGGGATCCAGGCCGCGCTCGCGCACCGCGCCAACAGCGGAGAAGGTCAGTGGATCGACCTCTCGCTGCTCGACGTGCAGGCGGCGGCGCTCGCCAACCAGGCCCTCAATTACCTCGTCTCGGGCCGCGCTCCGGGTCGTCTCGGAAACGCGCACCCGAACATCGTGCCCTACGAGGCGTTCAGGACCGCGGACGGGTACATCATCCTCGCCGTCGGAAACGACGACCAGTTCGCGCGCTTCTGCGAGGTCGCGCAGCGGCGCGACCTCGCGGACGACGAGCGCTTCGCCACCAACCCGGGCCGGGTCGAGAACCGAGACAGCCTGATTCCCGTGCTCGCGGCGCTGTTGCGGGCACGCAGCAGCGCCGATTGGCTCGACGCGCTCGAGCGGGTGGGCGTTCCGTGTGGGCCGATCAACGACATCGAGCAGCTCTTCGCCGACCCGCAGGTGAAGGCGCGCGGCCTGCAGATCGAGATCCAAGATCCGGATCGCAGCGCCGAAGGAGGCGGCGTGGCGCGGCCCGGGGTGGCCTCGCCGATCCGATTCTCGGCGACTCCGATCCGCTACGAGCTCCCGCCGCCCCGCCTCGGCCAACACACCGACGAGGTGCTGCGCGAGGAGCTGCAGCTCGGCGCCGCGGAAATCGAGCGGCTCCGGAGCCTCGGTGTTCTCGGGGCCTGAGCCGCCGCACGGGCCCGAATCGCTCGCCGGAGGCGGCTTGCGCCGACGCCGCAACCCGCGCCGCCAGGAACGAGGCGTCGAGCCGGGCCTGCGGGGTCCGCGGATGGGGAGCGGAGCGACGGACCTCAGCCTCCGGCGAGGCGATCGAAGATTCCGTCGACGTCGGTCGTCGCCCCCGACGGATCGGCCGGCGCGTTGTGGATCTGCTCGATCAACGCGGCACAGATCGCCCGAACTTCTTTGACGCCCCGGCTATCGAGCTCGCCCGGCAGCACGCGCTCGACGACGACGCAATACTGCGACTGCTTGGCAGTACTGGGATTCAACCCCGCGTTCTTGAGCGCCAGGCGCAGGGTTCCGCGCGAAGCGAGCCGGTCGAGGCCCGAGCTCTGCTCGAGCTGCTGCGCGACGAAGTCGAAGAGGTTCTCCGCCACGCTTCAGCGCTCCCCTGCCGCACCGTCGACAGCCCCGGTGCCGGAGATCAAGCGCTGGTAGAACCGCGGTGGGAAGAACACGAGCCAGATCAGCGCGATCGAGAGCAGCTCGAGCGCGCCCGTCAGCCCGTCGAAGAACGCAGAGAACGCGTTGTTGGACTCGAAGTCCGCGTACATCTCCAGCATCACGAGCGACAGCGCGATCTGCACGAGCCCGAAGAGCGACCAGAGCAGGAAGCGGTTGCAGGTCATTCGATCGCATAGCCCCAGCCGCAGGCGCCGCAGCGACTTGCGGTGCTGGCGCAAGGCCTCGAGCCCCGCCCACGCGAACGGGATCGTGTAGCCCGTCCATTCCAACCAGAACAACGGGTTGCCGAGCGTGAAACCCTCGAAGTCGCCCACGATCGCGGAGCCCCCCACGCCGACGACGAGCAGGGCGGACGTCGCGTAGATCATCCAGGCTGAAAGACGCGCTTCCGAGCGGAAGACCTCGCGGGTGAACAGCGCGATGAAGATCGGCGCGGGGATGTAGGCGACGCGCCCGGCGAAGTTGAACGGCGTCCAGAGGGATTCGACCGGAACGATCAGCGGAACGAGGTAGAGGAGATACGAGATCCCCGACCAGACGAACAGGTTCGAGAGCAGCCGCTCCGGACGCTCCCGCGTCCGGGAGGCGAGCCCAGCCAACCGCAGGCCTACGATCAGGTAGACGACCGCCGCGATGAGCTGACCGATCCAAGCGCCGCCGGGCATGCGAGAGATTCTCCAGACACACCCGGCGGAGCTGCATTCGAGAGGTGGGCGATCGCCCGTCGAGCGCTCCAGGTGGATCGGTAATTCCCCCTACATACTTGAATGTCTCGCGTCAATACACCAGGGCGCGAAGGAGCCCGCGCGGCTGGACTCAATTGGACTGGAAACTTGCAGCCGGGCCGGATCTCCGGTCGATCCAGCGCCGATAGGCGACGGGCGGGAAGAACACCAGCCAGATCAGCGCGACCGGGATGATCTCGAGCCAGCAGACCGCCAGGCCCACGGAAGCGGACCACGCGCCCGTCCGCTGGTAGACGAGATCCTGGCCGATCACCACGAATTCGAGCACCACCCAGAGCCCGCCCGCGAGCCCCCAGAGCAGGTAGCGGTTGCAGTCGAGCGGCTCGCAGAGCCCCAGGCGCCGGCGCTGCCGCGCCCTCGCGTAGTGCAGGAATCCCTCGGCGGCCATCCAGGCCAGCGGCGCGGCGCCGCACGCCCACTTGGGCCAGTACCAGGGATTCCCGATCGGGTCACCGCCCGTCCAGTCGCCGAGCAGCGCGGAGCCCGCGAGCCCGGTGACCAGGCCGGCGACGATCGCGGCGACCAGCCAGCCCGCCCAGCCGTCGCGGCTGCGAAACACGCTCCTCGTGAAGAACGCAAAGGCGATCGAGCCCAGGTACATGACGAGCACGGACGAGAAGCCGATCCACGGCGGCGGTTGCGCGTCGCGATCGCCAAACACCGCGAAGGCGTCGTAGAGCAGGTAGCTCAGCCCCCAGGCGAGCAGCGTCGCGCTCAAGAGCCGATCGGGAGTCTGGCGCGATCGCAGGCCGAGCCGGAAGAGCTGCGCGCCCATCCACAGGTAGGTGAATCCGGCGACGACCTCCCCGACGAGCGTGTAGGTCTCCAACGCGAATCAGCTCGCCTCGGCGTGGGAGCGTTTGACCCAGCGCCGATAGAAGCCGGGGGGGAAGAACGCGGTCCACATTGGGATCAGCGAGCCGATCGAGGCCACCGCGTAGAGGCGATCCCAGCCCGCCGTGAAGACCCCCTCTCGCTCGAAGGCGGCGTACTGCCCGACGCTGATCACGTTGGCGAGGACCTGCAGCGCCGCGAAGCCCGCCCATAGCAGCATGCGGTTGCAGACCAGAGGATCGCAGAGCCCCAGCTGCACGCGGCGCCGCGCCCGCAGGTGCTCCGCGCTCGCCTCCGCGCAGGTCCACGTCACGGGGGTCATGTACCCGACGAGCTCCAGCCAGTACCAGCCGCTGCTGACCGTGAAGCCCTCCCAATCCCCGGACATCGCGGAGCCCCCGACCCCGGCGGCGAACGCGGCGACCGTGAGATAGACCAGCCACGCGGCCCAGCGCTGCTCCGCGCGGAAGACGCGCCGTGTGAAGACCGCCACCAGGATGAACCCGATGACGTACGAGATCCGGCCCGCGAAGTTGAAGGGCGTCCAGGCCTGTTCGAGGGGAAGCAGTATCGCGATCGAATAGAGCAGCGAGCCGAGGCCCATGTAGAGCAGAGCGGAGCCGAGCAACCGCTCCGGCCGCTCGTTCGTGAGCGAACTCAGGCGAAGCAGCCTCGCGCCCGCGACCAGGTAGACGAGGCTCGCGATCAGCTCACCCGTCGTGGAACCGTCATCCATCGGCCGATCCCCTCCGTGCCGACTTCGCTCGACGGATCGGGCGCGCCAGACGGAATCGCGACATCCAGCCGCTGGAGGCTTCCTCGGGATCCACCCCCGCTTCGGGACCTCGGAAGCGGACCTTCGATCCACATGCGCGGAAACAGTGCGGAATCGATGAATACGAGATCGCCGCACCCGTCTCGATCGAGGAGAGCTCGCCGAATTGGGCACCGCCGTGCATTCCGCTACCTCTCGATCCCTGCACTCGAGGAAGTGCAAGAATCGCCGCAACGATCAGTATCGATCTGTTCGGTAGCCGATTGCTGCGCCTTTAGGCTCGAATTCGACCTTGCATCGAAAGTGCCAATCCGATGGAACCGGCGTGCATCGCAGCTTCGAGATCGACGAGCGATCGCGCGATCCGTTCCCGACCGGCCCCCACGGACCGACGGCCAGTGGGCTCGACTCAGCCGTCGAGGTCGGGTTTTACCCGAGCGGGTTGGCGGTTGATCCAGCGCACGTAGGCCTTGGGCGGGAAGAACGCAATCCACATCACCACGAGCGCCGAGAGCGTCGCGCAGCTGTAGAGGATGTCCCAGGTCGAGGTGAAGACGTTCTCGCGCTCGAAGGCCGCGTACTGCCCGAGCACCACGAAGCTTCCCAGAAACTGGACCCCGCCGAAGAGCGACCAGAGGAGCATCCGATTGCAAACGGACGGCTCGCAGACGCCGATGGTCACCCGGCGGCGCGCCTGGCGGTACTGCCGAAAGGCCTCGACGGCCGCCCAGCCGAAGGGCAGCGTGTAGCCCGTCCACTCGAACCAGAACCAGCCGTTGTCGAGCGAGAACCCCTCCCAATCGCCGCGCAGCGCGGAGCCGACCACCCCCGCGACGACCAGTGCCGAGACACCCCAGACGAACCCGCTCGCCCAGCGCTCGTCGGGCCGGAAGACGCGCGCGGTGAAGGCCGCGATCAGCAGGGTGCCGGGAAGGAAGGCCACGCGCGCGGCGAAGTAGACCGGCGTGGACTCGCCGCTGAAGATCGGGAGGTCGGGGACGCAGTACAGGATTCCCGACAGGCCGATCATCGCGAAGCTCGCGCCGAGAAACCGCTCGGGCAGCTCGCCCGTACGGATGCCGAGCAGCGCGAGACGCGCGCCGGCGAGCAGGTAGATGATACCCGCCGACAATTCTCCGAGATAGGCATTGCCTTCCAACCGCTCTCCCCTCGCACGCAGCTTCGTGCGCCGTATCGGGCGCGAGCGTGGTGCCACCCGATCAGAATCGGGCGATCCAGTACGCAGCTTGAGCCGCGACTCCGGGACGACGGCCGGCTTGGCACTCCGCTCGGGGTGTCGAGCCGATCGCCGCGCCGCGGCCGCGACCGCGAGTCCGCGGCGCATCGTCCGCCGGAACCGTTCGGCTCGATCATGGCCTAGAATCCTCGGGCGCGCAGCGGCTCGGCGCATTGGCGTCGCGGCGCGATCCGAGGGCAGAGATGGAATCGAGCAGAAAGATCGCCGTGTTCCCGGAGCCCGGCGCAATCGGCCCGGTGATGAACCTCGTCGGCATCTGTCAGGCGCTGCGCGACCTCGGCCACGAGTGCGTGTTCATCCTCGATCCCGGACTCGAGGGCACCGTCACCGGTTACGGGTTCGAAGAGAGACTGCTCTCGTGCATGGCACCGATGAGTCCGGAAGAATCCGCGAGATATTGGGATGACTTCATGCGCAAATATCTCCCCACCTTCCGGACTTCACCCTACGAGCAAATCCCGACCTACGTTCGGGCTTGTTGGGAGGCGATCACCGAGACCTCGAGGTGGTCGGTCGAGAACGGCCTCGGCGACCTGCTGCGCGAGCTCTCGCCCGACCTGATCGTCAACGACAACGTCGCCCTCTATCCCGACACCGAGCGGGCGGGCTGTCCCTGGGTGCGCATGATCTCTTGCAGCGAGAACGAGATCTCGGATCCGGACATCCCGCCGCACCTGTCGGGCTGCGGCGAGAACGACCGCGATGGCTTCGAGCGCTTTCGAGCGCGCTTCCGGGAGGAGATCGAACCCGTCCACCGCGACTTCATGGACTTCGTCGAGTCCTGTGGACACGAGAGGCTGCCCTTTCCGGAGTTCGTGCTGCCCTCCCCGTACTTGAACCTGCTGCTCTACCCGAAGCCGCTGCAGTTCAAGCGCCGCAAACCACTCGATCCGGAGAAGTTCGTCTACCTCGATGGATGCGTGCGCAGCGAGGTCGAGCCTTACTCGGTCCCGCGATTCGCGAAGAACGAAGGCGGCGCCCTGATCTACTTCAGCTTCGGGAGCCTCGGGGTCGCGGACGTCGACCTCGTCGAGCGCATCATCGGCGTGCTCGGCCGGACGCGCTACCGCGTGCTGGTCAACGTCGGGAGCTACCTCGAGCAGTACGACGCGCCGCCGGCCAACGTCCACCTCGCGTCCTGGTATCCGCAGGCCGCCGTCTTGCCCCACTGCGACGTCGTCATCCAGCACGGCGGAAACAACACCCTGAACGAAACGCTCTACTTCGGCAAGGCGCCGCTCGTGATGCCATTCGTCTGGGACGGGCACGACAACGCGCAACGCATGAACGACACGGGCCACGGCATCGGCATGCACCGCTACGAGTGGACGGACGACGAGCTGCTCGCGAACATCGATCGCCTGCTGACCGACCGCTCGATCCAGGCCCGACTGAAGCAGACCAGCGCCTACATGCGAGCGAACGATGGCCGCCGTACGGCCGCGCGACACATCGACGCGCTGCTCCGCTCGCAGGGCTGAACGCGCGCGCAGCTTTCAGAAGCGGGCTCGAACCCCCGCGCGGGGGCGGATCCCCGGCGCGCGAAAGCCGATCGCCTCCTCGTAGTCGGCGTCGAGGAGATTGTCGATCTCGAGGTAGAGGTCGACGCGCTTGTGGACGCGCCACGAGGCCGAGAGGTCGACGCGGCCCCAGGGGTCGAGCGTGACGTTGCCGGTCGGCACCGACCAATCCTTGACGGAGCCCACGACGAGCGCGGCGGCGCGAAGCGTCACGGCGTCGAGGGGCTTCCAGACGAGCGTGAGCGCGCCGCGCCAACGCGGCCGATTCAACAGGTCGTCCGGCGTATTGCGGATGTCGGTATCCGCGAACGTGAGATTCGCGTCGAGGCGGAGCGAATCGAGCAACCGGGCACCGAGCTCGAGCTCGAACCCGCGCGACGACACCTCGGAGCGGTTGACCAGCAGCGGTCGCGGGGTCGGGACGAAGTCGATCAGATCCTTCACCTCGATCTCGAAGTACGCGACGCGCGCATCGACGCGGCCTCGCCAGAATTCTCGGCTCAACGCCAGATCCCAGCCCTGGCTGCGCTCGGCGACGAGACCGGGGTTGCCCACCACGGGATTGGCGAGCGAGTAGAAGGCGGGCAGCTTGAAGCCCTCCCCCCAGCTGCCCTTTGCGACGACGCCGACGACGGGAATCGCGTACGAGGCGCTCACGCGCGGCGTCACCTCCGTCGCAGACGCGTCGGAGAAATCGGCGCGCACACCGCCGTAGAGCACGAGGCCGCAGCGGCTCCGCCAGTGGAGCTCCGCGAACGGGCCGCCCACCACGCGATCGAAGGCGAAGCTCGTGGGCAGTGTGGGGTTCACAAGTGGAGGGGGTAGCGGCTCGAAGAAGGTCAACCGGCCTCGACTGGAGCCATCCTCCCAGTAGACGTCGCCACCCGCGGTGAGGGAGAGTCCCTCGATCGGCCGGATGGTGTTGCGAAACGAGAGCGCGTAGTGGTCGAGCTCGTCCCGGCTCGACTCCGCTGGAATGCTCAGCCTGGGTTCGGGCGACGCGATGCCGGGAGAATCGCGGTCTTCCCGCCGGTGGCGATAGTCGAAGCCGAGCGCGTAGTCGATCCAGCGGCCGGCCCGCTGCGCGGCTTTCACGTACACGCCGACCTCGCGGACGTCGCGCTCCTCGAGGCTTCGAATCGCCGCGAACTCCCGACCACCACTGGCGTCGGGAAACGACTCGCTGTCCGAATCGGAGTAGCGCAGTGCGCCGCGCAGCGACGCTCCGCCGGGGAGACCCAGGCCGAAGCCCGCCTTCAGGTTGCCGCCCCGGTACTCCTGATCGTCGGGTGGGTCGCCCTCGTCGACCCAGGCGCCGGCCAGCGACAGATCCGCGATGCCCACGCGCCCGCGCGCCGCGGCGGCCGTGCGAACCACGCCCCAGCGCCCGCCGCTCGCGTCGAGCAGGAACTCGCGCGCGTCGCGACCGCTCCGCGTAATGATGTTGATCACCCCCGCGATCGCGTCCGAGCCGTGCACGGCCGAAATCGGCCCGCGGCTGATCTCGATCCGCTCCACGCCCGCGGGATCGAGCGTCGAGAGGTCGAAGGATCCCCCCCGATTGTTCGTGGGATCGTTCATCCGCACCCCGTCGATCAGGATCAGGGTGTGGTTGGGATCGAGGCCGCGCGTGTAGACGGAGGCCCGGCCGCCGCGAGAGCCGAGCTGGTCGACGTGGAGGCCGGGCACGCGGCGCAGCACATCGAGCACGCTGGTGTAGTGGCCGCGCTCGATCTGCTCGCGCTCGATCACGCTGAAGGTTCCCGGCGCAAACTCCGGCGGCTGCGGCTCGCGCGATGCGGTCACCACCACGGGATCCAGTCGGTGAACCGCGGCGTCCTCGTCCGAAGCGACCGCGGTCTGCGCGAGCGCGGGCGCGAAGAGCGCGGCGATCAACCAGGGGGCCATCCCGCGCGGCTCGACGGCGTCAGCGGCCACCGAGGTTGAACCAGACCTCCATCTCGGACCCGCCCTCTCGTTCCTCGACCTCCCAGGCGTTGTTGATGGGCGCGACGATGTCGGGGCGGCCGTCGTCATCGAGGTCGATCACGGTGAGACTCGTGTGCCGGGGATGATTGACCTCGATCGACCAGGGAATCCACTGCTCGCCAGCGCGCTCGAACCAGATCATGGAGTCCACGCGCATGTGCTCCTTGGGAACGGGCTGTGGCACCTGTGGGAGGAATCCCGCCGCCACGACGTCGAGGTCGCCGTCGCCGTCGAAGTCCGCCGCTTCGGCGCGGTGCGCGCCATAGAGCGCGCCGATCCGGCGCGCTTCGTAGACGTCGCCACCGCGGTTTTCGAGCCAGATCACGCCCTGGTAGGGCTTGAACGCGAAGCCGTCGTCGAAGGTGTCGCCGTGGGCGAGCAAGAAATCGAGGTCGCCATCGAGATCCAGATCCACGGTGTCCAGATTGCTCATCCCCCAGTTGGGGTGCGGCGCGCGGTACAACACGACCTCTTCGTAACCGCTCGCGCTCACGCTATCGCGCTCCGCCTTGCCGTCTTGTCCGGGCGCTCCCGCCACCGTCGCGGGAGATGCGGGATAGAACGCCGACACGTGCTCGTATTGCTGCGCGAACGCCACCGCGAAGCCCGGGCCCGCGCCGCGCTTCCGCGCGGGAAGCGGGACCACGGAGACCGCACCCGCGCGCGAAAGGACCGTCTGCCGGCGGAACTTCAGCGGGCCGCCCGGCGCGGTCTGGTTGTACAGCAGGTAGATCCCGCCGCTCTGCCGCCAGCCGAAGGCCGCCGCGACCACGTCGAGATCGCCGTCGAGGTCGAGGTCCAGCGCGCGCGCGTCCGCCATCCGACCCACCCCGTCGAGGATCGTCTCGAACGAGAAGCTCCCATCGGGCGACTGCACGGCGGCGACCACCCGGCCCGCCGGCTCGTCGCTCATCGCCAACTCGCCGAGATCGCTCACCACCAGATCCGTGAGGCCGTCGCCGTTGAGGTCGCCGGGCGCGGCGCGCACCGGTTTTCCCGCGCTGCCGATTCCGATCGGCTTCCGAGAGCGCGAGATCAGGTGGACGCCGCCGTTGAGCATGTCGACCGCGGTGAGCGCGAATTCGCGCGCGCCGAACTGCCCGCCCTCGATGCGCATCACCGTGGCCACCGCGGGAATGCCCTGGACGCCGAGCGGGATGTTTCGCTTGCGGAAGCGAACCGGACCGGCCCCGCCCCGGGTAATCGAGCGCGGTAACGCGAAGACGTCGGGCGCCTTGGCCTCGTACCACTCGATGGCTTCGCGCATCGAGAACCCGATCGGGGAGCCGCCGTACTGCAACGGTAACGTCTGCACGAGCTCCCGCATCACGACGATCTGATCCTTCCAGAGCTCTCGCGGCAGGATTTCGGGCTCGGGGAAGAGGTGACAGCGCGTACAGCCCACCTGAATGCGGGAGTCGACCTCGATCGGCTCCCGGCCGAAGTTCGTACCGGATTCACCGTAATAGCCCGCGTAGCGGATCTCGACGAAGTCGCCGATGCCACCCGGGCTGCTGGCCGCAAAACCGACGCCGACCCAGTCTCCGAACCCGGGGCTCGTCGACGAGCCGTCGCCGTTCGTGTCACCGTGCGCGGTATCGTCCTTGTAGGAGGTCAGGACGATCGGCTGTTCCTGCGTTCCCGCCGCGACGAGCGTTCCGGATACGATCAGCTCGCGGACGGTGGAATCCGCCTTGACGACCACACCCGGTGAGAGCGTCAGCGCCACACCCTCGGAGACCATCACGTCGTCGGTCAACACGTAGGGATTGCCGGCCGGATCCCAGACCGTGTCGGATTCGATCGATCCCGAGACCTCGGTGCGCGCGTGTGCCGCACTCGCCGCGCCGAGCGCGATGGCCATCGCGAGCGCTCCGAGGAGCGCTCGGCGATCTCCCGCCCGGGCCGACCGCGTCACGCGCCGATCCCCGGTCTGCGGCGCGGCTGCACCGAGCGGTGGGCGCGGTCCGTCATTCGACCGCCGCCGGGGCCGCCGCGCGATCCCCGCGCCGCGCCCGGAGGCCCTCGATCCAGGCCAGCGTCTCCTCGGCGTCGCGCGCCCGCAGCCACTCGGCCCGCCGCACGTAGCCGAGGCTCGCCTCGAACTCCCCCTGCTCCGCGAGGATGCGCGCGAGTGCGAGCGCGGCAGCCGTCTCCCTGGGGTGTTCGGCCAGGACCGCCTCGAAGCGCTTTCTCGCCTCGGCGGTCCGGCCCGCGTCGTTCACCAGCTCGGCGGCGGCGAGGCCGGCCGCCGAGTCCTCGGGATCGAGGGCGGCGGCCCGATCGTAATGGGCCAGCGCCGCATCCAGATCGCCGGCCTGGGCGGAGAGCTCCGCGAGGCCGATCAGCGCCCCGGCGCGCTTCGGGTCCAGCTCGAGCGCGCGCTCGAACGCCGCGCGGGCCTCTTCGGACCGCCCCCCGGTCGCAGCCAGCACCCGGCCGTCGAGCTCGTGGAACACCGCGGCATCCGGATGCGCGCTCAGCGCGCGCTCGACGCGCGCCGCGGCCTCCTCGGGCTTCTCCAGCTCGAGCAGGTAGCGGACCAGCACGCGCAGCGCCTCCGCGTGCGTGGGGTCCGTGAGGTCCAGCGGCGACTTCTCGATGTACGCCACGGCCTCCACGGCACCATCCGGGCTGCTCTCGCCGACCAGCCTCGCGTGCTCGGCCACCCCCGTCCCCACGTGCTCGGGCATGTTGGAGAGTCGGTCGAGGCCCTCCTGGGCGACCCCGAAACGGCGCACCTTGTGGGCGATGCGAATCGCCACGAGGATGCCCTGGACGTCGCCCGGATTGGCCTGCATGTGGCGTCGGATCGCCTCGAGCGCATCGACGCCGTTGCCCCGCGCCGAGTAGAGTTCGGCCAGCTTCAGCGCGGCCGGTGCGCGGGCGGCGTTCGCCCGCATCGACTCGCGGTATTCGGAGATCGCGCGCTCGAAGTCTCCGATGCGCTCGGCAGCCTGGCCCGCGAGGTAACGCCCCGCCGGATTGTTGGGCCAGAGCAGGATTCCCTTCTCGAAGGAAGCGAGCGCGCCGGCGGGATCGCCCTGCCCGAGCAGGATCCGGCCGATGATCAGGTCGCGGAGCGCGGACTCCTCGAACCCTTCGACGATGCCGCGCGCCTTGTCGAACTGCTCGGCCTGGACCAGCGTGTCCGCATACGCGAAGAGCAGAGACTCCGGCGGATCGGGAGTCACCGCGAGCGCGTGATCGAAGGCCTCGAGGGCCTTGTCGAATTCGTCGCGCCCCACGTAGAAATCGGCGAGCATGAACCAGGAGTTCGTGGAGGGTCGCCTCTCGGCCTCTTCGCGCAGCAAGCGCTCCTGCTCGTCGGTGTCGCCGAACATCTTCATCCGCTCCGCGAGCGCCAGGCGAAAGACGCCGTTCCCACTCTCTTCCAGCGCCTTTTCGAGGATCTCGATCGCGCGCTCCCGCTGCCCGAGCATCGTGTAGTAGTTCGCGGTCTCCTGAACGACGAAGGGATTGACGGGAAACTTCTCGAGGCACTCCTGGTACTGCGCCTCGGCGACCTCCGCGTCGCCCTTCTCGTGCGCAAACAGGCCGCGCGCGACGCACAGCATCGCGATGAACGGCTCCTCCACCTCCTCCTCCGTGGTCGCGAGCCACTCGTTCGCCTCCTCGATCGCCTTTTCGGCCTCGTCGATCTGATCCGTCGCGATCAGCGCGGTGATTCGGGGCACCATCACGGGTACGTTGTCGGGATCGATCTCGCGAATGCGGGCGATGTCGGCGAGTGCATCGTCGTTGCGGCCAGTTGCCTGGTAGGCCTGGATGCGAAGCAGCACCGCGGCGATGTTGTCGGGCTCGCGTTCGAGGATCTCGTCGATGACCTGGATGGCATCCGGGGCGGTGCGACTTTCGAGCATGGCCCGGGCCAGCAGCATGCGCGCGTGGATCGCGTACTCGGGTGCGTTCGCGGCCGCGCGCAGCGGCCAGATCGCGAGGCCTCCATTCCCCGAGAGCAGCAGCGCCGTTCCGAGCAGGAACTGCGTCTCGGCGCGGGAGGGGTCCTGATCGACGAGGTTCCGCAGCTCGTCGATCGTCGCGAGGTAGCGCCCTTCCTCGTGGAGCTTGCGAATCTCGACCAGCGGGTCTTCCGCTTGGCCACACGCCAACCCGAGCAGGGCGGCGCCGAACGCGAGGTCGTTTCGTCTGAAGATGCGCAAGGCGGACTCCTTTGATGGCTAACGCGCCACCCGACGCCGGGTCGGCGGCGTTGGCAGATCGACGATACTCGAAAGCGCGGATCGACTCATTCGCTGTGGACCTCGGCGTCGGGATCGGCCCCCCGCCCGAGCGTCGGATGGTCCGCGAGCCATCCGACGTCGGCCGCGGCCCGAAGACGGCGCTTTTCGCAATCCGCTTCGCGGCAGTGCTCCCAGACCTCGTCGAGGCGGCCGCGGCGGAACGGTACGACGTGATGATAGTGACGCAGAAACCGACCCGTCATGCGCAGCGCCTCGGCGGAAGCATACGTCTTGCTCGCCTCGGGCTTCGGCCCACCGATCAGATACCGGAGCGCCGAGAGGTTGGTCGGCGTGAGGAGGTTGGCGAACCCGGTTCCCTGCATTCTCGTCCGCGCGATCGCATCCTTCAGCGCGGGCGACTGGGGGTAGTGAAGCGACCAGAGCGCGAAGAACGTCGCGCAGTGCTCGGCGCGGTTCAAGCGGCAGCTCTCCTGTGCGGCCGCCAGGATGACCGCCTCGGGAAGCGGCCGCTTGCCCCTCGCGTGGCGGCGGAGCAGCGAGTTCTGCAGCGAGATGCGCTGCTGCGCGCGATCCCGGTGAGGCTCGAACTGCGCCATGCGGCCTCGGAAGAACGCGCGCGCCGCGCGGTAGCTCAGCAGCGGATGGCGCAGGCTGTGAATCTCGCCCTCCTCGGCGAGCGCGTGAACGGTTCCGAGCGGCATCAGCTCGTGCGCGGCGAGCTGCGCGAAGTTCTCGATCCCGACGCGCGCAAAACCGGCCGCGAAGTCGTCTCGCGCGAAGCGCTGCTCGAGCGCCTCGACGTCGAGCGCCCGGCCCACCCGGTCGAACCCGAGCAGGAGTAGATCCGCACCGTAGGTGTACCAGACGGAAACGTGGGGAAACACCGATGCATAGGTGCGCAACACGAGCGCCACGACCTCGGAGTCGGTCTCATAGGAGTGGAACCACTGCGCGTAGACCCCACCCGGGGCGAGGCGCTCCCGCGCAGCCTGGAGAAACTCGCGGCTGTAGAGCATCTCGACGCCGACCACCCACGGGTTGCTCGGCTCCGAGATGATGAGGTCGTAGACCCCACGGCTCTGGAGCAGCGCGCGGTACGCGTCGCCGCGGCGGAGCGAGGCCTTGGGATTCTGCGTCGCCGCGAGGTTTCCGTGTTCGAAGAGCGGCGCGGCCCGGATCACGCCGTGCGAGATCTCGGCCACGTCCACGCTCTCGACCGCATCGAGGGTCGCGAGCTCTCCGGCCGTGACGCCGGTCCCGTAGCCGACCACGAAGGTCTTCTCGATGCGCTCGGCCATCAGCGCGGGAATCAACGCGGTCAGCGCCATGGTCGTGTAATCGCCCAAGAGCGCGCCGTCCGACTTGCCGTTGACGAGGATCGCGCGGTTCTCCGGCGATCCGTCGGGATCGACCACCGTGACCGTGCTCGTCGGACCGTCGTCGTAGAAGACCACGTCGCCGATGGGTCGCTCGGCGAAGAGCGTCTCGGGCCCGAGGAAGCTGAGCTCCCCCTCGGCGCGCGCGCGAAACAGTCCCGCGGAGAGCTT
>JBFGGA010000056.1:0-18104 GCA_041579295.1 Myxococcota bacterium
CGCGGACGCGCGTCAGTGACTCGCTCTGCTCGACCTCCGCGCCCATGCGTTCGAGCACGCGGCAGAAACCCGCGTCGCCCTGCAGGCTCTCGGATCCGAGCCCCCGGATCGCCACCCGACCGCCGTGGATCGCGGCGAGCCCGAGGAAGTAGCTCGCCGACGAGGCGTCCGGCTCGACCGCGTAATCCCGCGCCTCGAGCGCGCGCGGCTCGACGGCCAGCGCCTCGTCGCCCTCCCAGCGCGCGCAGCCGCCGAAGTGCTCCAGCACGCGGATCGTCATGTCCACGTAGGGACGCGCGGGCGTCCCCTCCCGGAGGATCACGCGGGTCGGCGCCTGGGCGAGCGCGGCGGCCAACAGCATCGCGGAGACGATCTGCGACGACGCGGGGCGCGAGAACGCGACCTCGCCGCCGCGCAGCGACGAGCCGGGGGCGATCGCGACCGGCAGATGCCCCTCGGCGCCGAGGCAGCGGATCGCCGCGCCCTGCTCGCGCAACGCGTCGAGCAGCTGGCCCATCGGGCGCGCGCGCATCTGCTCGGAGGCGTCGAGCTGGAGCGCCTCCGAGGCGTTTCCCGGCTTCGCGGCGAGCACCGCGCAGAGGAAGCGCGCGACCGTCCCGGCCGACCCCGCGAACAGCGCGCCCTCGCCGCTCGGCGGCGCGAAGACGCCCGCGCGGCCGGTCACCTCGTAGGTCGTCGGATCCGATTCGAGCACGGAGACCCCGAGTCGTTCGAGGCAGGCGCGCATGTTCCGCGTGTCGTCGGCGACCAGCACCCCGGTGAGCTGCGAGCGGCCCCGCGCGAGTCCCGCGAGCAGCAGGGCTCGATTCGTGAGGCTCTTCGAGCCGGGCGGTCGCACCTCGGCGTCGAGCGCGGCGGGCGCCTTCAACTGCAGCGATGCATGCTCGTTGCCGCTCATCTCCAAGACCTCGCGCCGCGCGCGACAGCGGCCGCCCGCGCCGCGGGCCCCTCCGCTACTCGGCGATCGGGCGGTAGCGCAGCAGCACGCGACTTCCGTCCGCGAGCCCCTTCTCGAAACGCGGGCCGTAGGTGCTCCAGCCGTCCGTGGCGTACTTGGCGCCCATCGCCCCGAGCGCGCGCTCCACCGCCGCGGCGTCGCTCGAGACGTGCTTCGCGCGCGCGACGAAGCTGGGCGCCTTCCGGAACGCGCCGTGCGATTCCTTCCAGACGCCGAAATCCCCCACCCAGATGCGGGCGCGATCGAGACCGCGCTTGACGGCCCGCGAGCGCCAGAGCTCCTCCTTGGTCACGACCAGCAGGTCCGCCCCGTCCCTGCAGAACCAGACCTCGCCGTGGCAGGTGCTCTCCTCGCCCCCGCTCTTGAGCGGCGAGACGTAGATCAGCATGCTCGTCGCGAGCGCCTCCTCGGCGGCCTTCGAGACGCGGAACTCCGCGTCGCGCGCGCGCGCGAGTTTCGCGGGCAGCAAGCACGCGCCCGACAACACCGCGGCGCCGCGCATGAAATCGCGACGCGAAACCACCCAGCGGCTGGATTCGCCCACCGCGAGCCCTCCTCGAAATCGTTCGGGTGCCAGTCTAGCCGGGTTCGGCGCGCTTCCGAAACGGATCCGCGGGCGCCGCGAGAGCGCGCCGCGCACCGGCGCGTGGCTCAGGAGGAGCCGGGCGAGCAGGTGCGGTTGCGGCCGAGCGACTTGGCGCGGTAGAGCTCCGCGTCCGCGGCATCGACCAGCTGGCTGGTCGCGGTGATGTGCATTCCGAACCCGGCGACGCCCACGCTGATGGTGAGCGGCTCCTCGCCGTCGAGCGAGACGCCCTCTACGGCGGTTCGCAGCTTCTCGCCGAAGACGTGGGCGCCTTCGATGCCGGTCTCGGGCAAGATGACCGCGAATTCCTCGCCCCCGTAGCGCGCCACGATGTCGTGCGCGCGCGAGCGATCTCCGATGATCCTCGCCACGGCCACCAGCGCCTGGTCGCCGGCGCGGTGTCCGTTGCGATCGTTGAACGCCTTGAAGTGATCGATGTCGATCATCGCGAGCGAGAGACCCCGCTCGTAGCGCCGGGCGCGCTCGATCTCGCGCTCGAGCGTCTTGTAGAAGTGGCCGTGATTGGAGAGCCCCGTCAAGCCGTCGATCTGCGAGAGGCGCAGCGTGTCCTCGTACTTTCGCGCGTTTCCGAGCGCCACCGCGGCGTGCGCGGCGATCGCTTCGAGCAGGCGAAGATCGTGCGGCTGGAAGGGCTCGCGGTTGGCCTTGTTGTTGATGTTGATCACGCCGAGCAGCACCCCGTTGCGGACCAGCGGGGCTGAAATGAGCGTCGCCGTGTAGTAGCGCTCGCGGTTGCGACGCCGGAAGATCGGGTGCTCCTCGACGTCCTCGACGATCAGCGGTTGCCCGTGGAGCGCCACGTGGCCCGAGATGCCCTCGCCGATCTTCATCTCCGTGCGCTCGACGACGTCCTGTGGCAGCCCCTGCGACAGCATGACGCGCAGCTGATCGTCGTCCCCGAGCAGCAGAATCGACCCGATCTCGGCGTCGAGGTGCTCGAGGGTGCGATCGAGCAGGCGCTGGAGCACTCGTTCTACGGAGAGCGTCGAACTCAGGTCCCGGACGGTCTCGTAGAGGACCTCGAGGTCCGCGTTGCGGCGGCGCAGCTCTTCGAGCGCTTCGCCCTTCATTTCCGACCGCGAGCCCATCGGATCAGCCGCCTCCTCGCGCTACCCGGTGATCATCGACGCGCCGTTGAGAAATATTGAGACTGCCGCGCGCGGGCCGCGCGGCGGGGCGACGGCCGGAAAGCCGATCGCGGCCGCTTGGAATTTTCGAATTCGCCTGCACGCGCGGCGGGCCCGATCTCGAGGGCGGCGTCGCATCGCGCCCGGAATCGACCGGCGCCGCTGCCGATTTCGCCTAAACTCACGCCCGGGGAGCGGACGTGAGGGGTCGGCGTACGGTACCGAGATCGATTTCGAGTTCGAATGCCATTGCGTGGTCGGAGTGAACGAACCACCCCGAATCGAAGGAAGCAGCCATCGCGGTCGGACCCGGAGTCCGGCGACAACGGAGCAGCCATCATGTCGAGCAATTCGGATCTCTTGAAACGGCGACAGGAAGCCATTCCCATGGGTCTCGCAACCATGCATTCGATCTTCTGCGAGCGCGCGCGCGACGCGGAACTCTGGGACGTAGAGGGCAATCGCTTCATCGACTTTGCGGCGGGCATCGCGGTCCTCAACACGGGACACCTCCACCCCAAGGTCAAGGCGGCGGTCAGCGACGAGCTCGAGCGCATGAGTCACGTCTGTTTCCAGGTCACGCCGTACGAGCGCTACGTCCAGGTCGCCGAGCGCCTCAACGCGCTGGTTCCCGGGAGCGGCCCGAAGAAGACGATCCTGCTCTCGACCGGCGCGGAGGCGGTGGAGAACTCGGTGAAGATCGCGCGCGCGCACACGGGCCGCTCCGCGGTGGTCGCCTTCAGCGGCGGATTCCACGGGCGCACGCTCTTCGCGGTCGCCCTCACCGGCAAGGTGGTGCCCTACAAGACGGGATTCGGCCCGCTCTCACCGGAGGTGTTCCACGCCCCGTATCCGATCCCGTACCACGGCGTGCACGTCGACGCCGCGCTCGCGGCACTCGACCGCCTCTTCGCGAGCGACGTCGACGCCGCGCGCGTGGCCGCGCTGATCGTCGAGCCCGTGCTCGGCGAGGGCGGGTTCTACCCGGCGCCGCCCGAGTTCCTGCAGGCGCTGCGACGGGTGTGCGACGAGCACGGCATCGTGATGATCGTCGACGAGATCCAGACGGGCTTCGGGCGCACGGGCCGCATGTTCGCGGTCGAGTACGCGGGCATCGAGCCCGACCTGATGACGATGGCCAAGAGCCTCGCGGGTGGCTTCCCGCTGTCCGCCGTCACCGGCAAGGCCGAGATCATGGACGGACCGAAGCCCGGTGGGCTCGGCGGCACCTACGCGGGATCGCCGATCGCCTGCGCGGCCGCGCTCGCCGCGATCGACGCGATCGAGGAGGAGAAGCTCGCCGAGCGCGCGCTGCGCCTCGGCGACCTGATCACCAAGCGGATCCGGGCGCTGTCGGAAGAGCCCGCGGGCGCCTGCATCGGCGACATCCGCAACCTCGGCGCGATGGCGGCGATGGAGCTCGTGACCGATCGCGAAACCCGCGCGCCCGACGCCGAGCTGACCCGCGCGCTGGTGCAGAAGGCGGCCACCCAGGGCTTGATCCTGCTCTCGTGCGGCATCCGCGGCAACGTGGTCCGCTTCCTGCCGCCGCTCACGATGAGCGACGAGCTCGCCAACGAGGGGCTCGACATCCTGCGCGAATCCCTCCTCGAGCTGCGCGGCTAGCCGCGCGCGCCGTCGACGCGCGGGCGGTTGCGCGGGGGTCGGGACGCGGGCGGGAGCGCGTGAAACCGGGCTCTGCCGCCGGGAGTTCGAGTCAGGACCAGGTGCCCACCTTGGCGCCCTTGAGGTCGGCCTCGTCGAACCAGTAGCTCGTCACCGCCTTCGTCTCGGTGAAGAACGCGATGCCGTCGGTGCCCATCACGTGCAGGTCGCCGAAGAAGCTGTTCTTGTGCCCGCAGAATGGGAAGGTCGAGACGGGAACGGGGATGCCGACGTTGATCCCCACCATGCCACCGTGGGTACGGCGCGCGAACTCGCGCGCGTACTTGCCGTTCATGGTGAAGATCGCGGAGCCGTTGGCAAACTCGCTCGCGTTCATCTCGTGGAGGCCCTCTTCGAAATCCCGCACCCGCTTGACGGAGAGCACCGGGCCGAAGATCTCGTCGATTCCGATCCTCAGATCCGGGTTCACGCGGTCGAAGATCGTGGGCCCCATGAAGTAGCCGCCCTCGTAACCCGACACCACGGCGCTGCG
Source organism: Myxococcota bacterium (assembly GCA_041579295.1). Classification (GTDB taxonomy): domain Bacteria; phylum Myxococcota_A; class UBA9160; order UBA9160; family SMWR01; genus JACZVU01. The sequence continues at coordinate 4,872 of JBFGGA010000056.1, forward strand.
CCCGTCGAGCACCAGCTCGGCCCCCTCGTCGATGCCCTTCTCCACCCAGCCGTGGACGCTCTCGCGGTGCTCGCCCGTGACGAGCGGTCCGAGCTCGGTGTCGGGCAGCCAGGCCGGGCCGAGCTTCAGCTTCTTGGCGAGGTCGACGACCGCACCGACGAGCTCGTCGGCGATTTCTTCCTCGACACAGATCGCGGGAAGCGCCATGCAGCGCTCACCCGCACAACCGAACGACGAGTTGATGATGCGCTGGGCGGTGGCCGCGAGCGGCGCGTCCCTGAGGATGAGGGCGTGGTTCTTGGCTTCGGTCAGGGCCTGGACGCGCTTGCCCTCGGCCGCGGCGGTCTTGTAGACGTGCAGGCCGATCTTCTTCGAGCCCACCAGCGTCACGCCCTTGACCAGCGGATGCCTCAGCAGCGGCTCGGCCTCGTTGCGCGAGGCGGTCACGAGGTTCACGACGCCCTTCGGCAGCCCCGCCTCGACGAGCAGCTCGACCATGCGCATCGCGGTCTGCGGGACCATGCTGGCGGCCTTGAGCACGTAGGTGTTGCCCGTGGTGATCGCCAGCGGAATCATCCACCCCATCGGGATCATCGCCGGGAAGTTGAACGGCGCGATGCCCACGAAGACGCCCAACGGCTCGCGATAGCTGACGGTGTCGTAGCCCGTCGAGGTGTTCATCGTGCTGCGTCCCTGAATGGTGACGGGTACCGCGCACGCGAGCTCGACGACCTCGATCGCCTTGAAGACATCGCCTTGAGCTTCCACATAGGTCTTGCCCATCTCCGTCGACAGCAGCCTGGCGAGGTCGTCCTTGTGCTGCTCGAGCAGGGCCTTGTAGTTGAACATCACCTGCGCGCGCTTCGCGACGGGCGTGTCGCGCCAACCCGGAAACGCCGCCGCGGCGGCCTCGACGCAGGCGTTCACCTCGTCTGCGGTGCAGCGAGGCGCCTCGGCCATCAGCTCGCCGGTGCTCGAGTTGGTGACCGGCATGTAGTTGCCGCTCTTCGATTCGTGCCAGGCGCCGTCCATGAAGAACTTGAGCTTGCGCGGGCGTTCCTGGCTCGCCGCGGGGCTCGAGCGTCGGACGGGTGCGCTGCCCGTCTCGCCGGCGGGCGCGGAACTGGCGTGGAGGGTCGGTGTGTCGGCGTCGTCCTTCATGGCTTCCTCTCACGAACGCTCGCCCGGCAACCCTCGATGGCTCGCCCGGCTTCGCTCGGGGCCACGGGGAGCCGATCGGCGTCCTCGTTGTGTACGTGCCGCAGATGCTACCAACAATGCCGCAGCTCAACCAACGAAGCCACGGCGCGCTGGGCGCTGCATGCGCGGTCGCGGCGCGCGAGCGGTCGCGGTCCGAGCCGGGCGCCGCACGCCTTGCGCGCGCGGCAACGGAATGCCTTGTTGCGGCGCGCGATTTAACACGCGGGCTGCGCCCTCCGTCCGGAGGCGCGGGACCGCGCGCGCTTCGCGGCGGCTCGCGACCGCGCTCGACGCGCCAGCGAGCTTTGCGCAACCGCGACGCGGGCGACCGCGGGCTCGACGCGCCAACGCCCTCCGCGCGCCGCCGCGGACGAGGCGCGAGCCTCTTCGCCGGTGGAATCGGCGGATTTTTCGCCGCCGGACCCGCCGCGGCGCCGCCGCGCGCGCGCGCGCGCCCGTTCGAGCTGGCACGCCGATTGCTCCGCCGCGCGCCCCGGGAAGGCGGAGGTTGCGGTGGATTCGATTCGATCGATCGTGTGGATTGGCGACGAGCGGCTGGCGTTGGCTGTGGCGGCCGATTGCCCGACGCTGGAGATCGTCTGGGAGCGGGATGTCGCGGGCGCGAGCGCGCTTTCGCTCGACGATTTCGACCTGCTGGTGCTCTCGTGTGAGAGCGCGAAGCGGGCGCTCGGAGCGTTGGCGGAGCTCGCGCCCCGGCGGCCCGCGCCGCCGATCCTGGTGCGGCTCGAATCGGCCGACGAAGTGCCCTTTCGCGAGCTGCAGGAGCGGGGCGCCGTCGATGTCGTCTGCTGTGACGCGGACGCCGATGTCGAGCCGCTGAAGCGCGCGCTGTTTGGAGGCGCGGCGGGGCCGAAGCGGCGCGCGGGGGCGACCGCGCGCTCGAGAGCGCTCCGCCCGCAGCACCCGCCCGATACGAACGTCGTCGGCGCGAGCCAGCAGATCGCAGAGGTGCTCGAACTCGTCGGCCACGCCGGCAAGTCGCGCGTGACCGTGCTCATCACCGGCGAGACCGGAACCGGCAAGGAGCTGTTCGCGCGGGAGGTCCACGCAAAGAGCGCAAATCGCGGGGCGCCCTTCGTCGCCGTCAACTGCGCGGCCTTTCCGGAGGCGCTGCTCGAGAGCGAGCTGTTCGGCCACGAGAAGGGCGCGTTTACCGGCGCCGATCGCGAGAAGCGCGGCCTTTTCGAGGCCGCCGACGGCGGAACGCTCTTCCTCGATGAAATCGGCGAAACCACGCGCCCCTTCCAGGCGAAGCTCCTCCGCGTGCTGCAGGAGAAGGAGGTGCGCCCGCTCGGCAGCGCCCGAACGCGCAGGGTCGACGTCCGCGTGGTCGCCGCGACGAATCGAAACCTGCGCCGCGAGGCGAGCGACGCGCAGTTCCGGCCCGACCTCTACTACCGGCTGGCGGTGTTTCCGATCCACGTTCCTCCACTGCGCGAACGCCCGCTCGACATCCTGCCGCTCGCGGAACACTTCCTCGCGCGCTACGCGCAACGCGAGGGTCGATCCCACGCGCGCCTCGCCGCCGAAACGCGGCGCCTGCTGCAGTCCTACGCCTGGCCGGGAAACGTGCGGGAGCTGGAGAACGAGATCCAGCGAGCCCTCGCGGTGGCGGGTCCCGGCAGCGAGCTCACACCCGCGCATTTCTCCGGGAACCTCTTCGATCTGCTGGAGCCCGTTCAGGCCGCCGTCCAGCCCGGCGAATCGCTGCGCGAGACGCTCGCGCGCGTGGAGGCCTGGCTGATCCGCCATGCGCTCGAGAGAAACGGCGGCCGCCGGGCGTCGACGGCCCGGCGGCTCGGCATCACCCGGGAGGGTCTCTACAAGAAGATGAAGCGACACGGGATCGAGTGACGGGGCCAGGCGCGCGGCGCCGAGCTCGCGAGCCCGTGCGATCTCCGCGTGCGGGCCGGAATTCCCCGATCCTCGGAGCGCCCGCTACCGGCGCGGCCGTCGCGGTGGCGGATCAGATCGCCACTTCCAGCAGCGGGGCGAGTTGCGCGCGATCGAAGCACACCTCGTTGCGCGCGATGCGATGCTCGCGCACCTCCACGAGGTCCATGCCCTCGATCTCGACAATCGCGGCCTTGCCGGGTCGCCGGAAGGTCGCGCGCCAGAGCACCGCGCAGCCCGCGCCGTCGTCGAACAGCCGCGCCTCTCGAAGCGACCAGCGCATCTGCCAGCCGGCGAACAGCTTGGTGAGATAGCGCCGCATGGACTCGTGTCCGCGAATCGAGCCGCGGGTGTTGGGATCTCGGTACTCGAGGTCGCTCGCATAGCAGGCCAGCACGCGGTCGACCTCCTGGGTGTTCCAGGCGCCGAGAAACTCGTCTGCCAGCGCGAGCATCGTGGGACGATCCATCTTCATCCCCTCCGTGGCGCCGACGCGCGCCGGCGTTCGATCCGCCGGAGCGCGGTGGCGCAGGTTGCGAGCAGCAGGCGCTGCACTTCATTCGAAGGCGAGGCGCCCATTTCGATGTCCCGCCGGAGCGCGGCGCTGGGCAGATCCACGAGCGCAAAGCGGATCGCGCGAAGCTCGGCGGCGCCAGCGCGCCCGACGAGTCGCAGCGCGTAGGCGCGCAGGCTCCGGGTCGCCCGGCCCTCCAGCGCGCGCGCGCGGCGGCGGTAGCGGGCCGGCCAGCGATCCGACGCGAAGTCCTCGCGCCGGTGGAGCAGGAGCAGGCGGGCTTCGAGCGGGTGCGAGCGAACCCAGTCGCACACGTGGCGAACCGCCGCCAGGCCGGAGCGCAGCGGATCGTCCCCCTCCAGCAGCGCGAGGAAGCGCTGCTGGAACACCGCGACGAGATCCAGCCAGAGTTCCGCGAGCATCTCGTCCCGCGACGCGTAGCGGTGATAGATCGACCCGACGGGCGCGCCGGAGCGCTCGGCGACCGCGGCGATGGTGAGCTTCTGGGGGCCGACCTCTGCGGAGACGCGCCTCGCGCCGCCGAGAATCGCGACCTCGTCGAACCGAGCGGGGCGACCCATCGAGTATTAGAATATCGGTTCTAATACGGCTCGACCAGCGGCCCACGCGAACGCCCCCGGGGATTCCAGATGGCGGCCACCGACGAGGCGCCCCAGATCGCGCCTGCGGTCGGTGAAGCGCAGCGAGCGGCCCCGGCAGACGGAAAAAACGCTTTACAAAAGGGGTCGCCGAGGCCTAAAACGGCATTTGTCAGGAGAGCGTCAAAAAGCGTTCTAGCTGAAGTTGCGGAAACTCGTCGTCACATGGTGCAGGAGTCGGAGCTCTCCTGACCCCGATCTCGCTTCCAGTCCGAGCAGCTCCTACATCCGCGCTCGAGGCCGCCGGCTCATCCGCCCGCCCCTCCCCGGGATCGGGTCTTCGGCCCGCGGGGTCGAGCGGCGGCCCCGGTGATCTTCCGTTTACACAACGTGTGTATCCGCATGCCGATGTCGAAGGGCTCCGCACCGTGGGGCCGCCCGCCGCCGCGGCGAGCCGCCATTCCGCAGCGCGGAGCGCCCCCCAAGGCCCACGACCGATTCTCGCGCGCGCCTTCGAAGGTGGGTCACCGCTGCGACCGCCGGGCGAAGCGCGCCGCGCGCTCGCGCGCGCGGCCGCACCTCGTCTCGCATCGTCACTCGAGCGACGTTGCTACGGGAGCGGTCGACGCGGTCGCACGCGAATTCCGGGGCGATTTCGCTCCCTCGGCGAGTCGCTTGTGCGGCGTACGCGGCGAGGCTATAGGTACGAACCCCGTCAGCTGCGGAGTTCGAGCATGGCCGCCACGGCGCGCGACGTGATGCAGACCGAAGTGCTGGTTCTCAACGAGAACGACAGCCTGCTGGAAGCGCACCAGTTCTTCGTGCGCCACGACATCACCGGTGCGCCGGTCGTCGACGACTACGGACGGCTCGTCGGCGTCGTGAGCGTTCGCGACCTCATCCAGACCGAAGACTCGGACCACGACGTCAGCACGAACGTCGACGAGTACTTCTGGGAGGCGCCCCGCTACGCGAATCTGGGCGTCGGCATGGATCAGCTGCGAGAGGGGCTCTCGGAAATTCTCGTCAGCGAAGTGATGACGAAAGATCCGATCTGTGTCGCACCGGACATTCCAATCAAGGAGGTCGCGGCGCTGATCCGCAAGCATCGGATCCACCGCGTTCTCGTCGCCTCGCCGGGAGATCAGGGCGTCCTCGAGATCGCCGGGATCATCACACTGTTCGATCTCGTTTCTCTCCTGGAGTAGAAAGCGATCGGCCGCGCAGCCCGTCGTGGGTGGCATCCCAGTTCGAGTATTCGTGGGTGATCTCGTCGAGATGGGAAATCTCGCGATCGAGTGCCTCGACGACCTGGGCGATGGTCTTCTCTGCCAGTTTCCGCTCGAAGCCCCCGAACGCGGAATCGATCCGACTGCTCTTGATCGCGATCGCAAACGCGAGATTCGCAATCGCGAAGGACGTGGCCGTGAACGCCGCCGTGTGTACCCGCGTCACTCTCGAAGCGGTTCCAGCACCGGCGCGGCGCTTGCGACACACGGTGCAATCGACGCGTCAAGCCAGCCGCTAGTCATCACGAACCATCAGCGTGCGCAGCCAACCCTGATTGTCGTCCGCGACGAGCGCCGGCTCTGCGTCCAGGTCCACGACCGGGCCGCCGATTCCGATTCTCGCCGCGCTCAGTGGCGCGCAGAAGTGGAAACCCTGCGCGAATCCACAGCCCAGCTCGCAGAGCAGATTGAACTGCTCTTCGCTCTCGACGCCCTCGGCGATGACCTCCAGATCGAGGCTCTCGGCCATCGAGATGATCGCGCGCAGCAGCGAATAGCCGCTCATGTGGCGCGCCGCGTCGCCAACGAACGCGCGGTCGATCTTGAGCACGTCGAACGGGTAGTTGCGCAAATAGCTCAGTGACGAATAGCCGGTTCCGAAATCGTCGATACACAGCCGAACGCCGAGCCTCTTGATTTCGCGAAACGTCGAACCCGCCTTATCGACGTCCTCGAGGAGCACGCGCTCGGTGACCTCGATCTCCAGATGTTCCGCGGAGAGCCCGCTCTTGGCCAGCGCGGCCGATATCGACTTGATCGCATCGCCACGATCCACCTCGCGCGGCGACAGGTTGACGGCGACCCGAAGATCCGACCAGCCGGCGTCCTGCCACTGCTTGATCTGGGTGCATGCGGTTTCCAACACCCACGCGCCGATCGGGACGATGATGCCGGTGCTCTCCGCCACCGGAATGAATTCGGCCGGTGAGACGACTCCCAGCTCCGCGTTCTGCCAACGCAGCAGCGCCTCGACGCCGACCATCCGGCCGTCCGGGAGCGCGACGATCGGTTGGTAGTGGACCTCGAATTCACCCACCTCGAGTGCGCGCTGGAGCTCGGATTCGACCTTGATGCGCCGCATCGCTCGGTCGTTCATTTCGGACGTGAAGAATTCGATCGCGTTGCCTCCACCGTGCTTGCTGCGGTACATCGCGATGTCCGCGTCTCGGAGCAGACCCTCGCCGTCTTCGGAATCCGTCGGGTAGATCGCGATTCCGATGCTGGCGGTCGTGACTACGTCCTGGCCGTGCACCTTCATGGGTGTCGCCAGCGATGAGAGGATTCGCTGGGCGATCGGCTCGGCGTCGATGACGTCGCTGAGTTTTGGTGCGATCACGGCGAACTCGTCTCCGCCGACGCGCGCTGCTGTATCCACGTTTCGAATGCTCTTCGTGATCCGTTCGGCCGCCATTCGCAGGACTTCGTCTCCCGCGGAATGTCCGAACGTATCGTTGACTTTCTTGAAGTCGTCGAGGTCGATGAAGATCAGACCCACGCCGCGCCCGTTGCGCTCGGCCCGCAGCGTCTCCTGGGAGAGGCGATCGATGAACAGCGCCCGATTCGGAATTCCCGTCAACAGATCGTAGGTGGCCTGGCGAGCGATCACCTCTTCGGCGTTCTTCCGCTCCGTCATGTCGTTGAAGACCGCGACGATTTGTGAAGTGGACCACTCGGCAGGGGCGGTTCGCCCGATCGAGACCCAGGCCGGAATCGCTTTGCCGTCCTTGTGGCGAATCCAGATCTCGCCTTCCCACTTTTCGCTTTGCTCGATTTCCGCGGCGATGCGCTGGTAGAACTCGAAGTCGTGCCGCCGCGAGTCCAGAATGCCGAATTTCTTTCCGATCGCACCCTCGCGGGCGTGCCCGGTAATTGACGAGAATGCGGAGTTGACGTCGATGATCGTCCCGGTCGTGTCGGCGACCACGATCCCTTCGGTGGCGGTCTCGAAGACCGCGGCGGCTCGCCGCATCGCCTCTTCGGAGCGGTAACGCTCCGAGACGTCACTCACCGTCCCGTAGGCGCGCCGCGGGCGACCGTCGGCTGCGCACTCGATGTTCCAGAGCACGCTGTGATGCTGAAGCTCGCCGTTTGCGACGACGAATCGCGCTTCGATTCCGTTGGAATCCGAACGCCCTTCGATCAGCGCGCGGAACGCCCGTTCCACGCGATCGCGATCGTCCGGGTAGACGCTCGCCAGGATGCCGTCTGCGGTCGGCGGGCCGGCCGCGACCTCCCTGCCGTGAATTCGGAAGAGCTCGTCGGACCACCACCAAAGACCGTTTGCGAGATCCACCTCCCAGCTTCCGACCTGGGCGACCTGCTGGGCTTCCTGCAGGCGCTCTTCGACGTAGCGCAGGGCGTCTTCGCTCTTGCGGCGCTCGTCGATGTGCCGGCCGAGCTGGTCGAGCATGCTGCCAAACTCCCTGCTGAGCTCGCCGATCTCGTCGTTGCGCTGCGTCGACACGTCCACGGTGAGATCGGTGGTGCTCTGGATGATTCCGAGCTGGCGGGTCAGTACGCCGAGCGGCGCGATGATCGCGCTGTGCAGCAGGACCATGACCAGGAAGCCGAGGACCACGCCCTGCACGAGATACCAGAGAAGACTCAGGCGGTTGACGTCGGCGGCGCGCTGGGTGATCTCGCGTGGCAGCCCCGCGCGCAGGACGAGCGCCGGGGCTCCCGTCACGTCCCTCAAGAGCGTGTAGACGTCGAGACGCTCCCCCCCCGGCGCGGACATCGAGAACAATTCGTCACCGTCTCCGCTCAGCAGCGCCTCGCGCACCATCGGCGCGACGCCCGCATCGGCAAGGGCCCGGATGTCGAGATCGATGCGGGTGCGCTCGGCGATTCCGTCGACGAAGGCCGCGTCGAATCGCCTCCCCATCACGATTCGACCGCGCGACGGACCGCTGTCGACGCTCGAGAGGATGTCGCGAGCAGCCACGAGCATCGAGCCCAGGCTCGTCACCATCAGCCCGGCGATGGGTTCGACCGACGTATCACCGAGCAGCAACGGGTGGGATGGGCTCCATCGATCGTTTGGGAGCTCCTCGATGTCCAGCAGCTCGCCGGAATGAATGTCGCGAATTGGGCCGGAGATCACCTCCCCGTCCAAGGTCACGACGATCACCAAGTCGAGGACCGTCGTCTTGAGCGCGCCCGGGCTCAGATTCGAGTCGTAGAATTCGATGTCGCGGGACTCGACGAAGTTGTAGGTGGCGTCCCAGCTCGCCGTGTCGTGGGCCAAGACGTCGATGAACTTCGCTTCGCGCTGAATCGCCTCGAAGGCGCGCGTCACGTTCTTTTCGACCTCTCGCTGCTCGAGATCCGCAAACTCGGGAGCCACCACGCTGCGATGGATCGAGTACCCAATCGCGACATTGGCCGTCGCGAACAGGGCGACGATCAGGGCGGTCTTCTGAGAGAGCGTCACGCGCACGACTCCTGACGGCGGACCACGGCACCGCGGACCCTAGCGGGGTCGAATCCGTCGGATCATTGATCGGTTGGCGAGCCCGCAGACTTGCGCGCGTCTCGCCACAAAATGCGACTGTCGGTGGATGAATTGCCGGCTCGTTGCGCACGCGCTGCGCGCTCGTGAGGGTCGATTGCGCATTGCCGTCGCGAGCCGGCGAACGGCGCCATTCGCTTGAATTCCGCACGCAACGGGTGGGGCGCTCAGGGGATCCGCGAGGGAAGAAATCCAGCCTGGAGTGGGAGCCGTGGTCTCAGGCGAGCTCCGCTCGGAAGAAGCCGAGCAGCGCGTCCCAGGTGGCGGCCGCGGCGGGTGCATCGTAGACGTCGATGCGGGCGTCGTTCAGGTAGCCGCTTCTCACCTCTGCGTTCACCTCGATTCGGGCGCGCACGCCGGCCCGCTGGAGACTGGCCTCGAGCGCGGAAATCGTCGATTCGGCAACCGCCTCGTCTGCGCCGGCGAAGATCGCCAACACCGGCGCCGCCACGTGCTCGACTTCGGGGTGGAGTCGGGAATGCGCGCCGTCGAGATCGACGACCGCACCGATGCGACGGTGGCGACTCGAGAGGAAGAGCGCGAGCGAACCGCCCATTCCGATGCCCAAGACGCCGAGCTTCGCACCCCGCGTGGCTTGCTGGTTGAAAAGCTCGGCGACCGCCGATTCGAGGTCGGCGTCGGCGCAATCGAGATCGAGCTCTTTCGACAACTGCTCCGCGGCCGCCCGATCCTCCGCAACGCGCCCCTGGAAGAGGTCCGGCGCCAACGCGACGAAACCCGCCCGCGCCAGCCGATCGCAGACGTCGCGGATGAAATCGGTCAGCCCCCACTCGTCGTGAATCACGACGATCCCGCAGCCGTCGTTCGAGGCCGGCTTGGCGAGATAGGCCGACGCGATGGATCCGGCTCCCCCGGATGCGATCCCCTCGTACTCGATGTCGGCGCCCTCTCGCCCGATCGTCATATCCGATCCCCCCTCTTCGTCGCGGGAGGATAGCTCAATGGGCTCCGGCCTCCCGCCGACTCGTTACAATTCGGCCATGCGTGAATTCTCCGCCCCGAGCGCGATCGTGCAGATCGGCGGAAGGATCGCCGAGGCCGAGCGCGAGTCGTTTTGGGTCGGTCCCGGGCTGCGCGACCTGCTGACCGGAGCGCATCCGCGACACCACGAGCTGTCGACGAATGCGACGCTCGAAGAGATCCTGGAATGGTTTCCCAGCGGTGTGCTGACCTCGACGCGGCCGGCCACGATGACGATCCCCAGCGGGGCGGGCCCGATCGACGTCGCGCCGTTACGCGCGGACGCGCGAATCGAAGACGAACTCGCGCGTCGCGACTTCACGGTCAACGCGCTCGCCTACGACATCGGCAATCGGAAGTGGATCGACCCGCACGGCGGTCGGGCCGACCTAGAAAACGGGCTGATTCGCGCGGTGGGTAGCGCGTGCGACTGCATCGACGCGGACCCGATCCGCGCGCTGCGCGCGGTACGGCTCGCCGCAACCCGGAGCTGGGCGTTGGATCGCGAGGTCGAAGCCGCGCTGGAGCGCGCCCGGACGAGACTCGACGCGCTTCCGCGCGAGCCCGTTCGCCGCGAGCTGACCGCGATCCTGCTCTCCGCGAATGTCGGCCGAGGCCTCGAGCAGCTCGAACGGAGTGGAATCTCGAAGCAGCTCGCGCCGGGGTCGAGGCCGGGCGCGGGCGCACTCGTCGCCCGATTGCCGAGCGAGCTCGAGCTGCGTCTGGCGGGCTGGCTGCTCGGAGCGAACGCCCGATCGGCGCTCCAGCGCCTGCGCTTCCCCCGAGCGACGGTCGAGCGCGTGGTGCTCCTGGTCCGCGGCCACGAGTCGCTCGACCAGGCCGAAGCGCTGCGCCCCGCCGCCGCGGCCCGCTTTGCCCGCCGCTGCGGAGCGCACAACCTGATCGCGCTGATCGCGCTTCGCGAGGCCGAGCTGGAGATCGACGGTGCCGCACGCGCTCGCGGCGCGCTGCAGCAGTTGCGGGCGTCGCTCGCTGAATTGCGCGACCACGAGCGATCCGCGAGTGCGCGCAGCCAGCTGGCGATCTCGGGCGCGGACGTGATGACGTGTCTCGGCTGCGGGCCGGGCCCCCGAGTGGGCCGCGCGATCGGCTACCTCGCCGAGCGAATTCGCCTGGATCCGAGCCGAAACACCCCCGATGCGCTGCGCGCGCTGCTCCGCGAGTGGCTGGAGGAGACGGGCAACGCTCCATAGCGCGCCGCTCGACCGCGGCGGCGCGGAAGCCCGCGACGCGCGGTCAGCGGCCCCCGATCTTTGCGAGGATCTCGTCCGGCTCTGGAAAGCGACCCGCCTCGTGCTTGGAGAAGATCATGTCGCCGTCGACGACGACGTCGAAGATGCCTCCGCCTCCGCAGATCAACTCCGGCTCGACGCCGGTCTCACCCTGGATGACGGCCGCCAAACTGGAGGCCCGGGGTAGGTAGTTTCATTGCCCGCAATAGGTGATCGAGATCTTCACGCCGACTTCCTCCCGTCTGGCTCGGCACCTGCTCGGGTTGGACGCGAGCCCGCGCAACCCGGTTCGGCGGCCTTCGCGCGGACTCAGCATACTGCCCAGCCGCGGCCCGCGCCCCCCGCGGGCGCCCGACCGGGACGGGGCCCCGGAAATCGCGCGCCACGGCCGCTCGCGGCGCAGATTTGGTTAAGATGGGCGCTCGAACGGCGAGCCGTTCACCACAGGAGGATGACGGATGGCAATTTCAGTGGGCGACAAGATCCCGACCGGAACGCTCAAGATCGCCGGGCCCGACGGCATCGAGGACGCGTCGACCGAAGAGCTCTTTGGCGGCAAGAAGGTGGTGCTCTTCGCGGTACCCGGCGCCTTCACGCCGACCTGTTCGGCCAAGCATCTGCCGGGCTTCGTCGCCAAGGCAGGCGAAATCAAGGCCAAGGGCGTCGACAGCATCATCTGTCTGGCCGTCAACGACGCGTTCGTGATGGATGCATGGGGGAAGGCTCACGAAGCGGGTGACGCGGTGATCATGGCCGCGGACGGCAACGCGGAGTTCACGCGCGCCCTCGGGCTCGAATTCGACGCCTCGAAGTTTGGCATGGGTGTGCGCGCCCAGCGCTTCGCGCTGATCGTCGACAACGGCGTGGTGAAGGGCGTCCATGTAGACGCGCCGATGAAGTTCGAGGTGAGCAGCGCGGAGGCCATCCTCGAGCAGCTCTAGACGCAGGTCGGCAAGCGCCGAGGGCGCGGCGCCGCGACGCGAAGGCGCGTGGCGCACCGGGCGGGAGGAACGGAGCCGCGCGCGGTGCGGACTCCACGCCGCGAAGCCGCGCGGCGCACCGGGCGGGCGGGACGGAGCCGCGCGCCGTGCGGACGCGCGCGCCCCGCGGCCGGAACGGCCGAGGAGCAGCGAGCCCTGAGCTTCCGAGAGTACGCGGATTTCGACGCACTGGGATTGGCGGAGTTGATCGCGCGGAAGCAGATCACTTCGACGGAGCTCGTCGAAGCGGCCATCGAGCGCGCCGAGCGGCACAACCCGACGCTCAACGCGCTCGTCTACGAGATGTACGGGGCCGCGCGCGAAGCCGCGCGCGAAGCCGACCGCAATGGAAGCTCGGCGCCGTTTCGCGGCGTGCCGTTTCTGCTCAAGGACATCCTCGGGAACTGCGCGGGCGTGCCGACCACCTGTGCGAGCCGTTTCCTCGAGGGAGTTCCGGCGGACCACGAGAGCGAGCTCGTGACGCGCTTTCGACGCTCGGGACTGATCCCGATCGGCAAGACCAACTGCTCGGAGCTCGGAATCCTGCCGACCGCGGAGTCGCAGCTGCACGGGCCCTGCCGAAATCCCTGGGACACCGATCGCTCGACGGGGGGATCGAGCGGAGGCTCGGCGGCCGCCGTCGCGGCCGGGATCGTGCCGGTCGCCCACGCGAGCGACGGAGGCGGCTCGATCCGAATTCCGGCCTCGTGCTGCGGGGTGGTGGGAATGAAGCCGACGCGGGCGCGCAACACGTTTGCGCCGCTCGTGGGCGACATCATGAACGGCCTGGTCGTCGAGCACGCGGTGTCGCGCAGCGTGCGCGACAGCGCGGCGCTGCTCGACGCCACCTCCAGCCCGGAGCCTGGCAGCTCGTACCTGGCCCGCCCGCCGCGGCGCCCCTTCCTCGACGAGATGGGCGCGCCGCCCGGCCGCCTGCGCATCGCGCGCATCCCCGACGCCGCGCTCACCGCGGAGCTCCACCCGGAATGCCG
>JBFGGA010000057.1:0-18039 GCA_041579295.1 Myxococcota bacterium
GCGACGCGGCCGCACGCGACGTCGAGGACGAACGCCGCGCGCGCGCGGCCGAGCTCGCCCATCGCTTGCCGGAATTCGGCCTCGACGTGCCGTCCGCGGTCTTCCTCTCGGAGGAGGGCGATCCCACGGGCTACGCGATCCGGCTGCCGGAGCTCGAGCCGCGCGTGGTGTTGGGCCACGACCACTTCGACGCGCGCCTCGAAAACCTCGCCCGACTTCTCGAATCGGAGCTCGAGGAGCTCGAGGGCGTAGAGACCTTGGATCTTCGCTTCGCAGACCAGGCGGTTCTGCGGGGCACACCGCCCGTGAAGCGGGCGGAACAAGCGGCGGCGGCGCGTGGACGCGCGACGCCGTCCAGAGCGAGACCGACCGGCTGACGGGCGGTCCGAGCCGGCGCGCGCGTGCGCGCCGCGCGGAAGTCTCTAACGGGCTTCTGCAGAAATGGGGGGGGACATGAACCGCGGTGAGAATCTCATCATTGGGCTGGACATTGGAACGACCAAGATCTGCGTCATCGTCGCCGAGCGTACCGAGAACGGCGTGGACATCGTCGGGATCGGCACGCACCCCTCGCGCGGCTTGCGCAAGGGAGTCGTCGTCGACATCGACGCCACCGTGAACTCGATCAAACAGGCGGTCGAGGAGGCCGAGCTGATGGCCGATTGCGAGATCACGTCGGTCTACGCGGGCATCGCGGGCGGGCACATCGACGGCTTCAACTCGCACGGCGTGGTCGCGGTCAAGGATCGCGAGGTTCGCGAGAGCGACATCCGGCGCGTCATCGATGCCGCGAAGGCGGTCGCGATTCCGATGGACCGCGAGGTGATCCACGTGATCGCGCAGGAGTTCATCATCGATGAACAGGACGGGATTCGCGAGCCCCTCGGCATGAGCGGCGTGCGGCTGGAAGCGAAGATCCACATCGTGACCGCCGCGGTGACCAGCGCCCAGAACATCGTGAAGTGCGCCAACCGTGCGGGCCTCAACGTGATGGACATCGTGCTCGAGCCGCTGGCTTCCGCCGAAGCGGTGATCGCCTCGGACGAACGAGAACTCGGCGTCTGCCTGATCGACATCGGCGGCGGCACGACCGACATCGCGGTCTTCGAAGAGGGCTCGATCAAGCACACGTCGGTGCTGGGCCTTGGCGGATACCACATCACCAATGACATCGCGGTGGGATTGCGCACGCCGTTCGACGAAGCCGAGCGGATCAAGAAGAAGTTCGGCGTCGCCGCGGCGCGCTTCTTGTCCGGCGACGACATCCTCAGCGTCCCGAGCGTCGGAGGGCGCCGCCCGCGGCAGATGTCGCGCAAGATGCTCTGCGAGATCATCGAGCCGCGAGTCGACGAGATCCTGAACCTCGCGCGCCAGGAGCTCGCCAAGGAGGGCCTCGAGAACCGGATTCCGTCGGGGGTGGTGCTGACGGGTGGCTGCTCGGCGCTCGAGGGCATGACGGAGCTCGCGGAGGAGATCTTCGAAGCGCCGGTGCGGCGCGGGATCCCGCGGAACATCGGCGGGCTGCAGGACGTGGTACGCGGTCCGATGTATGCCACGGGCGTGGGCCTCGCGATCCACGGCGCCTCGCAGGAGCAGGACCGCGGGCAGTCCCGATTCCGGATCCGCGACGAATCCATCTTCGGCCGCGTGCGACAGCGCATGCGCGATTGGTTCTTCGCGGAGGGCGAGTAGCGGGTGGTCGGCGCGGCAAGATCTGGGTTCCCCGGGGGGATTCGTTGTAGCCCCCCGGGAATTTTCGCAACTAGCGTTCTAAGGTGGCACAAAATCACTTGTTTCATGTTACATTCTGCGCGTTCTTGAGATCGCGTTGGGGGGGGAGCGATGTCCAAGAAGAAGAGCCAGTCTGCAAATTCCGAGAGGCCGAATCGAGCGGGGGGAGATCAACCCGCGCTCTCCGACGAGCTGATCGCCTCGGGCGAGGAGCGCGAGCTGCTCCAGTTCGACGGGAGCCCGAGCCGGGCGTCGATCAAGGTCGTCGGCGTGGGCGGCGGCGGCGGCAACGCCGTCAACACGATGATCGACTCGGGTCTGGGTGGCGTGCAGTTCATCGCCGCCAACACGGACTCGCAGGCCCTGCAACACAACGCCGCGCCGATCAAGCTCCAGCTCGGCGGCAAGGAGACCCGCGGCCTGGGCTGCGGCGCGGATCCCGAGAAGGGCCGCAACTCGGCGATGGAGGTGCGCGATCGCATTCGCGAGGCGCTCGACGACACCGACATGGTCTTCGTGACCGCGGGCCTCGGCGGCGGCACGGGCACCGGCGCGGCGCCGATCGTGGCCGAGATCGCGCGCGAGCTCGGGGCGCTCACCGTCGGCGTGGTCACGAAGCCCTTCCTCTTCGAAGGCCGCACCCGCATGAAGCACGCCGAGCGCGGTCTCGACGAGCTCCACCGCGTCGTCGACACCGTGATTACGATTCCCAACCAGCGCCTGCTCGCGCTCGCCGGCAAGGGCACCTCGGTCAAGGAGTCCTTCCGGCTGGCGGACGAGGTGCTCTTCAACGCGGTTCGCGGCATCTCGGACCTGATCACGATCCACGGCCTGATCAACCTCGACTTCGCGGACGTGCGGACCATCATGAACGAGATGGGCGTCGCCCTGATGGGCACGGGCACGGCTATGGGCGAGGAGCGCGCGGTGGAGGCGGCGCGCGCCGCGATCTCGAGCCCGCTGCTCGAGGACCTGTCGATCGAGGGCGCGCACGGCGTGCTGATCAACATCACCGGCGGCGAGGACCTCTCGCTCTACGAGGTGAACGAGGCCTCGACGCTGATCCAGGAGGCCGCCCACGAAGACGCCAACATCATCTTCGGGGCCGTGATCGACGAGCAGATGGCGAGCGGGGAGATGCGCGTCACCGTGATCGCGACCGGCCTCGACGGCTCGCGCGTGCGCCGCAGCCCGGACGTCGACCAGCGCGCGGGCACGCACGCCAACGTGACCCCGCTGCGGCCCGAGTCGATCTCCGCTTCGGGCCAGGTCGAGACGCTGACGCCCGCGGCGTCGCGGGAGGCCCAGCCCGGCCAGGTGGAGTTCCGCGAGCTCGCACACGCCCAGGACGCCTTCCAGCCCGAGCCGGGGGCGGAGCGACCCGCGGATTGGGTGTCGCCGTTCGACGACGAGCTCGACATCCCGACCTTCCTGCGCCGCTCGGCCGATTGACGGCCGCGCGCGGGAGATCGGGGCCGCCAGCGCGGAAGACGGGGCCCCGGGAGACGGCGGGCCGTCCGGTCTCGCGGCGACCCGCGGCGGGCCAGCGCAAGATTTTTTGGTGACGAAGCTCACGGTTCCGAAATTCTCGTGTGCTAGCACTCAAGTGTTGGGGGGAAATTTCGAAAGAAAGAGAAGGGCCGGCCGAGCGGCCGGCGCCCGACCCTGAACCGAGCGACGACGGAGCGCTCAGTCGGAGGGGACGCGTGAGTCGAGCACTGAAGAGCCAGAAGCTCTGGCTCTCACTGACCTATCTGGGCCTGATCCTGCTGATGGCCCGCACCTACGCGTAAGCGCGCCGGATCGACCCCGCCGCGCGGCCGCTAGCCCGTCACCCGGCCAACTGGGCCCCCGCCAGCGACCGGTAACGCGCCACCCCGACGAAACTGCGCGGGCTAGCTGGGTAGCGCCTCCACGGGCGCCTGGATCTCCATCGCATTGAAGAAATACGCAACTTCGACGCGCGCCGTCTCGGGCGCGTCGGAGCCGTGGACGGCGTTGCGCTCGATGGTCGTCCCGTAGTCGCCGCGAATCGTCCCGGGCTCCGCCTGGGTGGAATCCGTGGGCCCCATCAGCTCGCGGTTCTTCGCGATCGCGTTCTCGCCCTCGAGCACGCTCACGACGATCGGGCCCTCCGTCATGAACTTCACGAGGTCGTGGAAGAACGGGCGCTCCTTGTGGACCGCGTAGAAGCCTCGGGCCTGCGCCTCGGTCAGGCGCATCTTCTTGAGGGCGACGATCGCGAGCCCGGCCTTCTCGAAGCGGCTCAGGATCTCGCCGGTGGCGCCGGCCGCCACGGCGTCGGGCTTGACGATCGAAAGGGTGCGCTCGAGCTGCGGCATCGGGCCATCTCCTCGTCGTTTTGCGGATTGGGGCGGCTGAGCGTAGCCGGGCGCCGGGAATTCGGGTAGCGAGGGGCGCCAGCGGGCAGCGCGATTCG
Organism: Myxococcota bacterium; assembly: GCA_041579295.1. Classification (GTDB taxonomy): domain Bacteria; phylum Myxococcota_A; class UBA9160; order UBA9160; family SMWR01; genus JACZVU01. The sequence continues at coordinate 4,172 of JBFGGA010000057.1, forward strand.
GGTAGCGATCAGGAGACGCGCAGGATCACCTTGCCGAAGTGCTCGCTCGCCGCCACCGCGCGGTGCGCCTCGGCGGCCTGTGCGAGCGGCAGCACCCGGTCGATCACCGGGCGGATCGCCCCCTCGGCCAGCGCCGCGCCAAAGCGCGCCTCGAAGCCCGCGATCGTGGCCGCCTTGTCCGCAACGGACCGCGCGCGCAGCGTGGAACCGATCAGCTGCAGGCGGCGCACGAGCAGCGTCGCGAGCGCGATCTCGGACTTCGAGCCGCCCATCAGCCCGATCAGCACGAGCCGGCCTTCAACCGCCAGCGCGGCGAGGTTCCGCTCCAGGTAGCGCGCCCCGATCGAGTCGAGCACCACGTCGACCCCGCGGCCGTCCGTCTGCTCGCGAACCGCCGCGACGAAATCGCCGTCGCGATAGTTGACGGCGCGGTCCGCGCCGAGCTCCAGGCAGCGCTCGCACTTGGCGTCGTCGCCCGCGGTCACGATGATGGTGCCGCCGACCCGCTTGACGAGCTGGATCGCGGTCGTCCCGATCCCGCTGCCGCCGCCGTGGACCAGCACCGAGCCGCCGTCGGGCAGCGCCGCGAGCTCGAAGACGTTGAGGAAGACCGTGAGGAAGACCTCGGGGATCCCCCCGGCCTGCTCGAGCGAGACGCGCTCGGGTACGCGCATCGCGCAGCTGGCGGGAACCACGACCTCCTCCGCGTAGCCGCCGCCCGGCAGCAGCGCCATCGCGCGCTCGCCGACCCGCCAGCCCTCGACGTCGGGCGCGACCTCGGCGACCTCGCCCGCGCACTCGAGCCCGAGGATCGGCGATGCGCCCGGCGGCGGCGGATACAGGCCCTGGCGCTGCAGCAGATCCGCGCGGTTGACCGAGGTGGCGGCGACGCGGATCCGGATCGCGCCGGGCTCGAGCTCGGGCGCGGGCGCTTCGCCGAGCCGCATCACGGACGGGTCGCCCGGTTCGTCGAAGAGGATGGCTTTCACGGCCGGCAGCGTATCACGCGCGGCCCGATCCGTCGGATCACCCAACCGTTGCGGCGCGCACCCCCGCGCGCCCGGCGCGCCGCGCACTCGGCCGCAGCCGGCGCGACCGCTGGGCGTCGCTACTCGCCGATCACCTTGACGAGCACCCGCTTGGGGCGGCGGCCGTCGAACTCGCCGTAGAAGATCTGCTCCCAGGGCCCGAAGTCGAGCTCCCCCTCGGTGACCGCCACCACGACCTCGCGGCCCATCACCTGGCGCTTGTGGTGGGCGTCGCCGTTGTCCTCTCCGGTCCGATTGTGGTGGTAGCGCTCCGGGCTCGCGTCGAAGGGCGCCAGCTCCTCCAACCAGCGCTTGTAGTCCTCGTGCAACCCCGGCTCGTCGTCGTTGATGAACACCGACGCGGTGATGTGCATGGCGTTGACCAGGCACAGGCCTTCGCGCACACCGCTGTCGGCCACGGCCTGCTCCACGCGATCGGTGATGTTCACGAAGTCCATGCGCGCGGGCACGTTCAGCGTGAGATGGACGGTGTGGCTCTTCATCTCGGAATCTCCCGGAAACCGCCTCGTGAGTTCGCGCCTCCCCCTGCCGGCACGCGCCGGCGCACTCCGGCGCATGCCGGCGCACAGCCTACCGCACGGCTCGGGCTGCCCGCGCGCACCTGCCTGCGCGCGGCGAACAGGATTCGAATCCGGCCGACGGGCCGCGTCGTTACCGGGGCGGGAGCTCGCTGCGCGAAGCCGCGGCCGCCCGCCGACACGGCAGCGTGCCGGGCGGCATCCACGCCCGGGCGGGTAGGCGACCGCGCGCCCAGGCGCGCCCGCGCCGGCGCGGCCTCGCGGGAACGCCCTCCCCCGCGCCGCTCGGCGCGGATTCGCTTGCGCGCTACCATTCGGTTGGCGCGTCGATGGATCGCACCGGGCCCCACACCCCAGACCACGCTCCAGGCAACGCAGACGGCGAGGCGGGTGCCACCCGGCTCCGAGACGGGCGCGCACCGGAAGCGAGACGGGCGCGAAGCGAACGCGCATTCGACGCGATGCAGGAGACTGACGGATGGACAAGACCGACGTGAAGACGATCGACGCTGCGGGCTGGCACAAGCTCGCGGATGACCTCAAACCCGAGACGCGCTGTTTCATCGACGGAGAATTCGTCGCCGCGCAGAAGGGCGGCACCTTCGAGACCATCAACCCCGCCACCGGAGACATCCTCGCGGAGGTCGCGCGCGGCACTGCCGAGGACGTCGACGCCGCCGTGGCCGCGGCGCGCCGCGCGTTCGCGAGCGGCGTGTGGTCGCGCATCGCGCCGCGCAAGCGCATGGGCGTGCTCTACCGCTTCGCGCGGCTGATCGGCGACCACGTGCGCGACTTTGCGCTGCTCGACACGCTCGACATGGGGAAGCCGATCTCGAACATGATCGACAGCGACGTGCCCGGATCCGTGCGCACCATCGAATACTTCGCGGAGACGATCGACAAGCTCGACGGCATGGTGACCAATACGGCGCCGAGCGCGCTGCACTACATCCTGCGCCAGCCGCTCGGTGTGGTCGGCTGCATCGTGCCCTGGAACTACCCGCTGATGATGGCCACCTGGAAGATCGCCCCGGCGCTCGCCACCGGAAATACCGTCGTCCTCAAGCCCGCCGAGCAGTCGCCGCTCTCGGCGCTGTTGCTCGCCAAGCTCTTCGCCGATGCCGGCGGTCCGCCGGGCGTTTTCAACGTCGTCACCGGGCTCGGTGAAGAGGCCGGCAAGGCGCTCGCGCTGCACGACGATGTCGACAAGATCGGCTTCACGGGCTCCGTCGAGGTCGGCAAACTGATGATGGTCTACGCGGGCCAGTCGAACATGAAGCGCGTCACCACCGAGTGCGGCGGCAAGACGCCACAGATCGTCCTCGGCGACGTGCCCGACCTGGACGTCGCGGTGGATTACGCAGTCAGCGGAATCTACGGGAACCAGGGCGAGGTCTGCAATGCGGGCTCGCGCCTGCTCGTCGAAGAGAAGATCCTCGACGAGTTCACCGAGCGCTTCCGCAAGAAGGCCAAGACCGCATTCGTGCCGGGCGACCCCCTCGACCCTGCCACCACGATGGGGCCGCTCGTCACCGCCGAGCAACAGCAGCGCGTGCTCGGCTACGTGGAGATCGGCAAGAAAGAGGGCGCGCGGCTCGACTTCGGCGGCGGCGTGCCGTCGGGGCTCGAGCGCGGCTGCTACATGGAGCCGACGCTGTTCACGGGCGTGAACAACGACATGCGCATCGCGCGTGAGGAAATCTTCGGCCCCGTCGCGAGCATCCTACCCGTGCGCGGCACCGACGATGCGATCGCAATCGCGAACGACTCGATCTACGGACTCGCGGCCGCAATCTGGACTTCGGACGTGAAGACCGCCCACCGTTTTGCGCGCGACGTCGAGGCCGGTGTGGTCTGGATCAATTGCTTCGACCACGGCGACATGACGTCGATCTGGGGCGGCTACAAGCAGTCGGGCACGGGCCGCGACAAATGCTTCGAGGCGCTGCTCCACCACACGCAGACGAAGTCGGTGTGGCTGCACCTCGGCGACGACTGAGCGCCGCAGCGTGGGCGCACCAACAGCGTCCGCACCAACACACGGGCCTGAGGCCGTGCGCGGGACCACCGGCTCGCAAGCGAGACACCGATGCGGGCCGGTTCGCGAACTAACGTAAGCCCTGGTAGTCCGACCGGGATAGGCGTCCGGCGCTCCGGCGACGCGGTCGGCGAAAGGCGCCGCGAAGCGGGCTGACGTTTGATGTGCCATGCTTTGGCCGCGCCATCCACTCAGGAGGTTTCCTCGATGAGACGATTCTCGAACCGTTCCGCTTCGACCCCTTCGCTCTCCCTCGCTTTCTGCGCGCTCGCGCTTTCGTGGGCGGTCGCAGCGACCGGCTGCCGCCATCCGGAACCGCCCGCCGACAGCGCGCAGAATCTCACCGTGGGCAAGGTCCAGGGCGAGATCAGGGTCGGCATGTCCGCCGACGCGGTGGCCGAGATCCTGGGCTCGCCGAACATCGTGACGACCGACGAGCAGCGCCGCGAGGTCTGGATCTACGACAAGGTTTCCTCGGAGAGCGTCGACACGAGGAACTCGGTCGCCGGTAGCATCATCATCTTCGGCGGATCGAGCAGCCAGCGGCAGAGCTCGAAGACACAGCGAACGCTGACCATCATCATCAAGTACGACGAGGACAAGAAGGTCCGCGACTTTGCGTACAACTATTCGCAGTTCTAGCGAGCGCCTGGCCGCGCTCCGCGCGGCCCTCCTCGCTGCGACCGCCCTCGTCGCCGGTTGCTCGTTCGGGCCGAAGACGACCTCGAAGGAGCTGTTTTCCCTCACGCCGGAGAGCGCCGCGAACAAGGCGATGCAGACGCGGCAGTTCGAGACGCGCGACTCGGACGAGCTGCTCTCGGCGTCGGCGGCGGCCCTCCAGGACCTCGGGTTCGAGGTGACCGAGAGCGATCGCAGCCTGGGCTTCCTGCGAGCGGCAAAGGAGCGGAGCGCGCGGGAGTACGGCCAGGAGACCACGCGCTTCTTCGTCGCGCTGCTGACGTTCGCGGTGAGCGTGTTTGGTGGCCAAAACGCGTTGTACGTCCTGCCCGTCGATCTCCAGCAGCAGATCAACGCCTCGCTGGTCGCCCAACCCATCGCAGATGACGGCGACGGTGCGCGCAACGAGGTGCGGATCGTCTTCTACCGACTGGTCTGGAAGGGGGACGGCCAATCCGGCAACACCTACATCCCGCCCGGCCTGCAGCAGATGGAGATGATCCGCGACGCCGAGCTCTACCAGCGATTCTTCGCACGCCTCAGCAAGGCGATCTTCCTCGAAGCCGAGAAGATCTGAAGGGAGGGGAGTCCATGCGCCCGGCTCCGAACTTCGTTCCGAAACGCGCGGCGCTGTTCGCCTTGGCGTTCCTGTTCGCCATCTCGGGCTGTGCCTCGCCACCGCAAGCACCCGAGAATCTGTTGGCTCCGACCGAAGAGCAGATCAAGATCCGGAACATGCAAACCAGAACCTTCGACGTGTCGGATCGGCAGGCCGCGATGCGCGGGGTGATCGCCGCGCTCCAGGACCTGGGCTTCATCATCGAGCGAGCCAACGAGTCGCTCGGGCTGGTGACCGCCGCCCGCTTCGCCGAGCCGAATTTCTTCGACGTCGTCGGCGTGACGGTCACCGTGCGGCCGGCCAGCGACACCCAGATGACGATCCGCGCCAACGCGATCTTCAACAACGAGCCGATCACGGATCCGGAGGTCTACCAGAACTTCTTCGCGACCCTCGAGCGGTCCCTGTTCATCGGGCGGAACTGACGCGTGCGGCGGCGATCGGCGCGGGAGAAGGACCGCAGGCCGCGACATGGCGTGCGCCCGCGTCCCGCCGGGTGCGCACTCGCCGCGGGGCTGCTGGGCCTGGCCGCCGCGGGCTGCGTCGGCTTTCCAGCGCGTCACGAGATCCAGGGTGACAACTGGGTCCAAGTGCTGCTCTCCGACGAGAGCCAGGTGAAGGTCCGCAACGCCCAGAGCCGGGTCTTCGATACGACGGATCGCCGTTCGATGCTCGAGGCGCTCGTCGCGACCTTCCAGGACCTGGGCTTCCAGATCGAGGTGCTCGACGAGACGCTCGGCATCGTCTCCGGCAAGAAATACCTCGACGCGGAGCGACCCAGCTACTCACGAGACCTGGCGAGCTATCTGCTCTACGACGAGGAGAGCCTGGTCGTGTTCAATCGCGTCTACCGCAGCTGGGGGCCCTTCCAGGCGCGCAGCGACCTGGTGCGGCTGACCGTGACCGTGCGCCAGCGCAACGTCGAGCAGTTGATCGTCCGGGCCTCGGCCCAGTACTACCTGCGGCCCGTCGAGGAGCCCGAGGCCTACCAGAAGTTCTACGCGGCCCTCGAGAAGGCGCTCTTCGCCCAACGCCTGGCCGCGAGCCCGTAGTCGCCCATCCTCTCGGAATCAAGCCGCGCGCGGGCTCCGCGCCGTCAGGCCCGGCCTGCGATGGCCTCGCGATCGCGCTCGAAACGCTGCGCGAGAAAGTCGTAGACGGCCCGGATGCGCGCGCTGCGGCGCAGCCCCGGGTGGGTGACGAGCCAGATCTCGAGCGAGTGCCCGATCTCGGGCAGCACGCGCTCGAGATCCCCGACCTTCTCGGCGATGAACACCGCCGTGATGCCGATCCCCCAGCCACAGCGGATGGCCTGGAGCTGCGTGTTGAGGCTCGTGGAGCGGAAGACCATGCCCCGCGGCCCCGCGCGCTGCTCGAGCCAACGCGCGGAGTCGGTGTCGACGAGCGACTCGTCGAAGCCCACACAATCGTGGCTCGCGAGCGCTTCGATCGAATCGGGGCGACCCCTGCGCTCGACGTACGAAGTCGACGCATACAGGCCGATCGCGAGATCCCCGACCTTGCGCGCGACGAGCTCCTGCTGCCGCGGCCGGAGGAGCCGGATCGCGATGTCGGCCTCGCGCCGCAGCAGGTTTGCGTTGCGGTTGCGCACGTCGATCTCGATTCGGATCGCCGGGTGCGCGCGCTGGAATTCCATCAGCGCGGGCGTGCACCAGTAGTTCGCGATGCCCTCGGTCGCGCTCACGCGCACCGTGCCCGCGAGCGCGGCATCGCGGCCCGTGGCGGCCACGCCCACCACGGAGGCCTCGTCGCGCATCCTTCGGATGGGCGCGAGGATCGCCTCCCCGGTCTCGGTGAGCTCGATGCCGCGCGGCCCGCGGCGCAGCACCTCCGCGCCGAGCTGCGCCTCGAGCGCGGCCATCCGGCGCGTGAGCGTCGGCTGGCTGACCCCGAGCGCGCGCGCCGCCTCGCTGAGGCTCCCGAGCTCGGCCACCACCCCGAAATCCCGCAGCCAGCTCCAGTCCAGACGCTCGAGGCTCGACAATATCATGCATTTATGAATAGCTCATTTTCATTTTATTGTCTGGTGATTCAATATTTTTCGACGATATTGGCTGGGCGGACACGAAGAGACAGGAGAGCGCCATGCAAGCCATCGAAATCGCCCCGCTGCGACCCGAGGTCAGCTCGATCCCCAGGGGCGCCGCCCCGCGCGGCGCCCTGCTCGCGGCCCTGCTCGCGTTTGGCGTCGGGATCGCGGTCGGATCCACCCCGCTGCTGTCGACCGCGGGCGCGATCGCGAGCCAGGCCCTCGACCGGTTCACCGGCGCCGATCGGATCGCCCGGCCCGAGCTCGCCGATAGCGAGATCGGCGCCACCCCGCGGCGCCCGCTCTCGGCGGAGTGGCGCTGGTCGCCCCCCGGCGTCGAGCTGGACGGCATGATCCGCGGCTCGAGATAGCGGCGGGTCGAAATCGAACGCCCGTGCCGATCGGGCATTCCGGCCCGAACCACGCCGGTCATCCGTCTGATGGTTTGCGGACAGAGGCTCGGAGGATCGGGTCACGCCGCAGACGCAACTTCGATTGCTCAAGCTCAACGCCGCTGAAGTCGGAGTGCTGCGCGCAGCCACATCCGAACCCTGAAGGTAGTCGCCGGGCCTGCAGGCGAGCGCCGAAGTGCCTCGCGCGTCCGTCAGCGGGGTTCGCGAGCTCCGCGCCAGCTGGCACCACATCGCGCGCCAACCGCGCGCCGGTACAGCACGGCGAGGGCCGGTACCCCACTGGCGAGCAACAGCAGCGCCGCAGGCTCGGGCACGAACTGCAGATCGAGGATCGCGATGCCCGCCTGGTAGCCGGTCACGGCGGGCGGAGCGTGGCGGTCCTCCGTCCAGCGGATCACGAACGGCGTGACGAGCTGGAGGTGGCCCAGCCCCTGCGGCGTGCGTTGGTCGGTGCCCTTGGCGACCAGGCTGTGGGTGCCGCCCGCTTCGAGCGGAGCCCGCGCCGTGACCGTGCCGGTCGTCCAGGGGAATCCCCAGATCGTCTGATCGAAGACGGACGGGGATGCGCCGGGCACGAGTGAGCCGCGACCGAACGCCGAGCCTCCGAAGGCCCCGCCGATCGGCGAGAGCGGCAGCTCCCAGATGCTGCAGTCGAGGCCGGGCCCGATGCTGAAATCCCAACAGTAGTGGGACGAAGGGCTGAACATCGCACCCCACCGCGTGCGGTGTTGGCCGAGCAGCGCGAGCGTTCCGCCGAAGCGCCCGGGTGCGCCCTGGAAGCGCACGCCGAATCGACTCGCGGGCACGTCACTCACGGGCGCCGAAGAAGCGGCTCCGGGACCGCCCTCTTCGAAGAAGCTCCCCATCGCGTTCGCGCCGGAGAAGCGGGTGAGCACCTCGCTCACCGACCAGCTCGCGGGCGGCGACGCGGTGAACAGCGAGGTGTGCAGCGTGATCTGATTCGCGCCGAGGCCGACCGCCGCGGGCGTGCTGCCACTGACGGTCGCGAGGTCGCCGCCCGGCACGTTGTCCATGTTCGGATAGCTGATGTCCTTCCCAAAGGGAATGGAGTAGGAGCCCGCGGGGTCGTAGGACAACACGATTCGGATCGAGCCGTGGTAGAGCTTCGTGGCGGCGCGTGCGCTGCCCGCGGACGACGAGATGCCCGCGAGGAGAAGGGCTGAGGTGATCGCAAGCAGGCGGCGGGGGTCCACCATCGATTGCCCCATACACGTGACCGCGGGGGCGCCGCACGTGGGCGGTGATCGACGCGGCGACCAGACCCAGTGTAGGCCGGATTCGATCGGGGCCCAATGATTTCGATGCGGCGATCGGCTTCGTCTTCGACGCGATCATCGCCCCGCTTCGGTCGTCACGCGAGATCCGCTGGATGCGGAGACCTTGGATGCGGGCTGGGATCGCAAGCCGCCCGCGCAACCCCGCGCGGGCGCGATCCGCGCTCGGCCCGGCGGAGCGCGGCTCGGATTTGCTTCGGGCGTGCGGGGCTCGGTACCCTAGCCGCAGCCGGAGGTGGACGGAGGATCGCCGGCGGACAAGCACCGTCCGCGGGAGGAAAGTCCGGGCTCCGCAGGGTAGGGAGGTCGTTAACGACGACCCGGGGCAACCCGAGGGAAAGCGCAACAGAAACCACACCGCCGATGGCCGGCGATCGGTGCGCCTCGCGGCGCGCCGGCAGGCACAGGCAAGGTTGAAATCGTGGGGTAAGAGCCCACGCGCGACAGCCGGGCGACCGGCGGCGGGGCAAGCCCCTCCCGGAGCAAGCTCGAATAGGGATGCCGTCGAGGGTGACCCGCCCGACGCGGCCGCGCCGAACGGCGCGGCGGCCGGCATCCGGGTCAGAGCGCTCGAGCGGCGCAGCAATGCGCCGCCTAGATGAATGATCCTCGCCGGCTCGCGGGCGACCGCGGGCTGGAACAGAACCCGGCTTACAGTCCGCTTCGGGTGCTCGCGCACCCGAACACCGGGGGAAGAAGCGCAAGCCACGCCCCTGGCGCTCCCGGCGACGCCACTGCGGCGGGGGCGGCCCAACGGCCGCCCCCGCCATCCATCTACACCGATTCGGGTATCGACCGCGCACAGCGCGCCACCAGGCGCACCGAAAGCGCGCTGCGCTCGATCGCCGGCAATCCGGGCCGGCTCTCGACTCGACTGAATCTCGAAGTATCGGTCCCAGCCGAGAACCCGCTTGAATTGCCTACCCTGCGGCCTGAACGCGCTGCGCGCCCATGACCCCCGCCCTGCGATTTGGACGATTCGCGACCAAAGGCCTCTAGTTGAGGCAATTTCCTATTGTGATATGACTGCCGCCTGTCGAGCCCCAATCGGCACAACAACAGAGAATTGGGATCGCAGCACCGCGCTGTGGGTAAGGGCAATGCCGCGAATGAGAATCGCGCTATGCGTATTGGCAATTCTCTCGGGCTGCACTTCCGTGCGCCTGCTCGAGATCGAGGAGACCTCGCTCGACTCCGAGGGGCTGCCCGTGCTCGCGCCCGGCCACGGCATTCTCGTCGTTCACGTTCACACGGATGTCCCGATCGCGAAGCTCCAGATCAGCCGCTGGACAGCGCTATCGGACCTTCAGCGCGGTGAGCATCTGAGGCTGCTGGCCGTGGACGCTGGCCGTTACCGCTGGAGCGGCATCGTCGTGAGCGCCGGCGAAGGCGATGTGCAGTTCCTGGCTCCATACGGAGAATTCTCCGAGTTTCGAGTCGAGCCCGGTCGGATCAATTACCCAGGAGAGCTCGCGTTCAGCGGCGTGACCGGCAAGAAGAGTGTGGGCATACGGCCAATCGTGTTCCGCAATCGTTCGGGGCTGATGCTGCGCACGATCAAGGAGCGGTTTCCCGAGCTGGTGGAGCGATACCCGCCCGTCTACACCGGGCAGAAATCCGATGGATATCTCGAGTACTACGCAGAGATGCTCCTGACTCCAGGCGTCGCGAAGAACGCGGGCAGCGAGCGATGAGCCCCGACCGGCAAGCGACCGTCGCAGTGCTGATCTGGACAGCGATCCAGCTGCTGCTCGCTCCACTTCCGGCGCTGGGCGCGCTGTCTGCGAGCGCGCTCTATCGCACACCGGTCGTGCGGGAAATGGCCCTGAGCCCATCTGGCTCGTATCTCGCTTCGATCGTAACGCGAAGGGGCCGAGAGCGAATCGTCCTGCGCAAGCGAGACGACGATCGCGAAGTGATGGTCCAGACAGATCTCCTCTTGATTCGTCGCCTGTTCTGGATCGACGAGAAACGTCTTGCAGTTCTGTTCGGCGGCGTGCCCATGTATCACGTCGTCACCGCCTCCAATGCGGTAGACGAACTGGTCATCCGGGAGGATCGCGTCCGCGCGCGCGGCTATCTGGTCGACCCACTCCCGAACATGGGCGAGGAGGTGCTGTGGGCTGTGCGCGCAGGAGGCAACACATCGGTCTATCGGATCGAGATCTCGGAGCTACTCGGCGAGCGCGCCCGGACTTTCGCGGACGACGAGGGCCGCCTCGTGGCGCAGCTCGAGGGAAACGTCTACCGATGGGTTGCGGACGGGAGCGCCGTCGTGCGCGCGGCACTCAAGCTGGGTCGGGGTTCAAAAAAAACCGAGCTGTGGTATCGCGCTGCGGTCGATGCGGAGTGGCGGCTGCTACAGCGAGAAGCGGAACCAGAGGACATCGCTCATCCGTTTGCGATTGCGGAGAACGAACACGACCTCGTGGTTGCGGCGAGGGGCGAGCGCGACACCTTCGCACTCTTCGAACTCTCGACCGAAACTGGCGAGCTCGGCCGCGAGTTGTTCTCGCATCCCGACGCAGACATCATAGACGTGATTCTCGACCACTCGGCGCGCCGTGAGGTGATCGGCGTCGTGTACGAGGAAGACGGCCTCCCCCAGTTTCATCACCTCGACTCGTTCTTCGACCTTTATCAGCGCTCGCTCTCCCATGCCCTGCCGGACATGGTTCTCAGAATCACTGGAGTCAGTCGGGACCGGCGCTACTTCCTGGTCGTCGCGGGAAGCCCTCGTGACCCGGGCACCTACTACCTGCTCGATACACGTGCGAAAACGGCGACCGTGATCGCAAGGCAGATGCCCTGGCTCGATTCGGCGGAACTGGCGAGCGTCGATTCTTTTCGGGTCAAATCCACGGACGGGCTCGAAATCGAAGCCTTCCTCACCCGCCCGAACGGCGCCAGGAAGCCTCCACTCGTCGTGATGCCCCACGGAGGGCCCCGCAATGTGCGCGACTCGCGCTTGTTCAATCCCCTGGCACAGTTTCTAGCCGCCGGAGGCATGGCGGTACTGCAGGTGAATTATCGGGGATCATCGGGGCGCGGAAAGGCGTTTCTCGATGCCGGCAAACGAGAATGGGGCGCAGGAATCGAGGAGGATCTGGATGCGGCCTTCGACGAGATGGTGCGGCGCGGATTGGTCGACGGCGACCGGGCCTGCATCGCCGGCGGTAGCTATGGCGGATACTCCGCACTCATGAGCGCCATCCGCAGCCCCGAACGCTATCTCTGTGCAGCGAGCCTGAACGGGCCAACGGATCTGCCTTTTGCATTCCATTTCGGATTTGACTGGTCGGATGAGGGGCGCGAGTACTTCGACGAATACATTGCCGACCCTGACGACCTGGAGAGCCTTCAGACGATCTCGCCGGTCTACCGCGCGTCCGAGATTCGCATCCCCGTGTTGCTCGCCCAGGGCACCGAAGATCGAATCGTCGATCTCGACCACTACTACCGCATGGCCAACGTGCTCGATGCGCTCGGCAAGCCATACGAGTCCTACCTGATGTATGGCGCGAGACACTCCCCCAAGCGATCCGAGTGGGTGGGCTTCGCGCTGCGACTCCGAAAGTTCCTGTTGGCACACCTCCAATCGCCCTGAGCGTGCTCCAAATCGTCCCGACTGTTCCAAAAACTCGTGCAGTCGAGCCCAACCCCCGTGGCCCAAGCTCCATTCCGTTCATCGTGCATCTGCTCAAACTCGAGGGGCGGGACGTCGCCGACCAAGTGTTGCGATGAAATATCTCTAAAGTGTGTAGCAACCTGTACCGAGGATGCTCTTGGCTTTTCTGGGAGACACGAAAGGGAGTAGAATAAGTGGATGCTCGTGAGGAGCCTCGCTACAGGAAACGTATGCCCTGCCGCCTGCAGGTGGGCCCGACCCAGTTCGCCGGCATGGTGATCGATCTGTCGCGAACCGGCATCTTCGTGCAGACCAGCGCCTCGGCGAAACCGGGGCAGCGCGTCCAGCTGCGCCTGGGAGAAGAGGGAAGGAACGCGTTTTTCACCATCGGCGCGGAGGTGGTGTGGAAGCGCAAAGTTCCGCCCCAGCTCGTCAGCGTCGCCGAAGGCGGGCTCGGCCTGAGGATCGAGAATGCCCCGGAGGAGTACTTCGCGCTGCTCGCCGAGGTCGCGCGCCTCAGCCAGCCGGCCTAGGAGCCCGACCCAAGACTGGCGCGCCGGCCGGAATTCCGAACCCGCGCGGAGAGCCGCAGCGGGCATGGGCAATCGAGGCTGTGCGGCCGCTCGAATCGGGCTGCCCTTCGGAGATCCGATCACTCCCGAGGCCGGTTGGGATCCAGCAGGTCGCCGCCCTCGGAGGCGCGGTCCTCCTCGATCGCGCGTTCGATCTGCGTGTCTGGAGAGATGTCGACCGCGAGCCCGATCGAGGGCGAAGCCGCCGCCGGCTCCGCAACCGCGCCGGGCTCCCGCGTTCCCGTCTGCGGCGCCCGCACGCTCACCGCCGGCTCGGGCATCACGATCCCCGCCGCGTCGAAGGCTTGCTTCACGAGCCGCATCGCCTCACCGCGGGCCTTGAACCAGCCGGTCTCGCGCTGGTCGATCCAGGCCGTGAAGCGCAAGCCGACATTCCAGTCCCCGAGGACCTCGACCCAGGCCTGGGGCGCGGGCTGGGCCACCACGCCGGGCATACGCTGCAGCGTGTCTACCCCCAGCCCAGCGCCCCGGAGACATCCGCGTCCGGCGCCACTCCGACGGCGAACCCGAAGCGGCGCAGCGGATTTCGCGAGTAGTTGAGAATCGTGCCCTTGAAGACCGCGGCGTTCGGGATCCGCACGTGGTTGCCGTCGGGGTCGATCAGGATCGTGGCTCGCGAGGTGAGGCGCACGACGCGGCCCTCGTGCCCCTCGATGACCACGTGCTCGTCCGCCAGGAAGGGTTGTCGCAGGCTCAGCAGCACGCTGGCGATGTAGTTCTCGGCGAGATCTCGGAAGGCAAAGCTCACCGCGAGTCCGGCCAGCCCGGCGATCCCGGCCACCGCCGCCACCACCGTCGTCGCGTCGAGCACTTCGAGCGCGAGGACGACACCGACCACGACGAAGCCGATGCGGACGGCCTGGCGAAGCAGCTCCTGGGCGAACGGATTTCTCGTGAAGCGCCGGTAGGGCGCATCCCAGGCGACCGCGAGCCGGCCGAGCGCGAGGAAGAACGCGAAGACCAGCAGCGACACTGCGAACAGCGGAA
>JBFGGA010000058.1:0-17997 GCA_041579295.1 Myxococcota bacterium
ACTCGGATTCGCGATCTCGCGAGGCGCCCGACCGGAGGTGCGAAATGGCGATCGCGGGTGCTAATCCTGGCTCGCCCGCCCCCGCGCGAGCACCCGGTGGCACTCCCCCGCTTCACGGAGGCCCATGACCGCCCCGAGCGCCCCGCCCGCGTCCGCCACGTTGTTCGGACATCCGACCGGCCTGTTCACGCTCTTCTTCGCGGAGATGTGGGAGCGCTTCTCCTACTACGGGATGCGGGCGCTGCTCGTCTTCTACATGATCAAGGGCTTCCTCGGCTACGGGGATGCCGAAGCCTACGCGGTCTACGGCGCCTACACGGCGCTCGTCTACGCGACGCCCTTCGTCGGCGGGATGCTCGCCGACCGGCTACTCGGAACGCGCCGCGCGGTGATCCTCGGCGGCCTGCTGATGTCCGCGGGCCACCTGCTGATGACGCTTCAGCACGAAACGGCGTTCTTCACCGCGCTCGCGCTGCTGATCTGCGGAAACGGCTTCTTCAAGCCCAACATCTCGACCACGGTGGGGACGCTCTACGCGGAGGGCAGTCCGCGACGCGACAGCGGCTTCACGATCTTCTACATGGGAATCAACCTCGGCGCCGCGATGTCGCCGCTGATCTGCGGCTACGTGGGTGAAACGTATGGCTGGCACTACGGCTTCGGTCTCGCAACCGTCGGAATGCTCGTGGGGCTCGCCGTCTTCGTCGCGCCGATCCGCCTGACGCAGATCCTGATTCTGGGGGGCGCGCTGGGCACATCGGTCGCACTGCTCTTCCTGCAGGAGAGCGCGCTGCAGCTCGCGGTGAACGCAGCCGTGGCGGCGGCGCTCCTGATCGGCGGCGGCGTGGCGTGCGCGGCGCTCGGCCGCGGCGGACTGCCCCGCGAAGTCGGCGCCCCACCGGACCCCGACGCGCTCAGCCGCAAGATCGCGGGCGTGCTGCGCGCCGACTACGCGGTCTATCTGGGCGTGGCGCTCGCGATTCCGCTGATCGCGCTGCTCGTGCAGCGCAACCAGATCGCCGGCTGGGTGCTGATCCTGTTCGGAGGTGCGGCGGTGATCTCGCTGCTCGCGGAGGCGTTCCGGTCGCCCACGGTGGAACGCCAGCGCCTGTTCGTCGCATTGATCCTGATCTTCTACTCGATGCTCTTCTGGTCCTTCTTCGAGCAGGCCGGAAGCTCGCTCAACAACTTCGCGGACCGCAACGTCGACCGCGTCGTCGGAGGCCGCGCCGTAGAGGCTTCCGAAGTCGGATCGACGCTCGTCATCGAAGTCAACCAGGAACAGCTCGGCCACCGGCTCGGCGACCGGCTGATCGTGCTCGACGACGTCGATGATGCGCGCCTGCGCGGCGAGGCCGAGTGGGAATGGGAGATCGGCGAGGACCACGTGGGGATGATCGTCGGCGGTGCCGAGATCAAGGCCACGATCTTCCAGGCCGCGAACCCGATCTTCATCCTCGTCTTCGGGCTCGTGTTGACCGCGCTCTGGGCGTTTCTCGGCGAACGGGGCCGGGAGCCGAGCACCCCGATCAAGTTCGCGCTCGGCCTGCTCCAGCTGGGTCTCGGATTCGGCGCGCTGTGGTACGGCGCGCACGCCGCGGATTCTCGCGGGATGGTCGCGATGGCCTGGCTGCTGATCGGCTATCTGCTCCACACCACCGGCGAGCTCTGCCTCTCGCCGGTGGGGCTGTCGATGGTGACGAAGCTCTCGCCCAAGCGCATCGTCAGCACCGTGATGGGCGCGTGGTTTCTGGCCGCCGCGTTCTCCAATTATCTCGCGGGCATGATCGCGGGCCTCACGGGCATCGAGCCCGAAGCGGGCGGGGCCAATGGCATCCCACCCCCGATCGAGACGGTCGGAATCTACGGCGAGGTGTTCGGGAAGATCGCGATCGCGGCGCTCGTCTCGGCGGCCAGCTTGTTCGCGCTCACCCCGCTGCTCGAGCGCTGGACCCACGGCGAGACCCACCCTTCCACCCGCTGATTGGCGAGCTACTCCAAAGCGACCGCTCAAGGAATTGCACATGAAATCCGATTGAGCGTCCCACGCGGGCGGCCGCGCGCCGCAGGCGCAGTGTCGCGTTCGATTCTGGTTGTACGTTTTGGGGGTCAGCGCAATGGAAGAGAGCGCCTACCTCACATCGATCGCCGCGGGGGCCTTCTACCTGGTCGCGAGCTACCGACTGCTCCGTCTGAGTCGGCGCACCGGCGAGCGCCCCGAGCTGCTGCTCGGGCTGTACTTCGCGTTCTCGGGCCAGTGGTACGTGTTCTACAACGCGCCGTACTTCCTGGGCCTGGAATCGCTGCCCCCGCTGATCGAGCTGGGCTTCGAGTGGCTGTACGTGATCGGCGTGGCCCCCTACCTCCTCTTCATCCGCATGACGTTTCGCCCCACTTCGGCATGGGCGACGGCCATCGTCACCGCGTGTGCGATTTGCCTGCTGGTGGGGGCAGTCGGCTCGAGCCTGGCCGGCGGCTTCTCGAATGCGGCGAGCGACCCCGCCTATCTGATCGAGTGGCTGGGCTACACGGTGCCCTGCGTCTGGCTGTGCGGCGAGAGCGCGCTGACCCACCTGGCCGCGCGCAAGCGCGCGCAGATCGGCCTCTGCGAGCCGATCGTCGCGAACCGCTACCTGCTCTTCGCCGCCTTCGGGCTCTTCCAAGTCGGCGCGTGCGCGGCCGACATCGGCTGGGCCAGCGGAAACGACGCGGGGATGGCCGCCTCCTCGATCTCGTTCGCGCTCCTCGGCGTGACCGAGCTCGCTTCCGTGGCGGTCCTCTGGCTCGCGTTCTTCCCCCCGCGCTTCTACTCGGCGTGGATCGCGCGGCGCACCGCGCTGCAGCCCGACGGATAGCGGGATGGCCGACGTCCTCTTCGACATCGCCGCAGACAAGCTCGAGAGCAGCACCGGGCTGGATCGGCTCGCCGCGCGCGGAACGCTGCGCATCGCGCTGAAGGAGGCGGGGTTGGACCCCCAGAGCCTGAGTGTCCCGCAGCTGCGGGCCGTGTTCGAGAAGCTGATGCCCCGCGAGCTCGAGGCGCGCGGCGTCGCAGACGCGGTGTCCGCATCCAATGCCGCGATCGACGCGATCGAGCGCGCCGCGAGCGAAACCGATCTCGCGGCGGCGACCTCCCCGGACGAGATCTTCAAGCGCCTGGGCGGCAGCTGAAGTAGCGAGCGAGAATCGAGTGGAAGAAAACGCCTACCTCACTTCGATCGCCGCGGGCGCGTTCTACGTGATCGTGGGCGCGCGCCTGCTCCGCCTGGGCCGGCGCACCCGCGAGCGGCCGGAGCAGTGGCTCGGGATCTACTTCGGCCTCTCGGGCGCCTTCTACCTCGGCTACCACCTGCCGAGCCTGCTCGGATTCGGCGCCTGGTCGCGGGGCGCGGCCTGGGTGGTCGAGTGGACCTACATCGTCGGGGTCTTCCCCTATCTGTTCTTCATCCGCAGCGTATTTCGCCCCGATGCCCGCTGGTCGGCCGCGCTCGTGGGGATCTGCACGGTCTTCCTGCTGCTCGGCACCGGGGTGGCGATGGCCCAGGGGGAGGTGATCTACGCGCTCGACAACCCGTGGTACCTGACCCAGTGGGTCGGCTACACGGTGCCCTGCGTCTGGATGTGCGTCGAGGCGCTGCTCGCCACGCGCAGCGCCCGCAAGCGCGTCCGGATCGGGCTCTGCGCGCCGATCGTGGCCAACCGATACCTGCTATTCGCGCTGTTCGGCGGCTTCCAGATCCTCGCGTGCATCGCCGACCTCTCGCTGGCCAACGAGCTCGGCAGCGATCGCGCGATCTCGCTGGTCTCCGACGCGCTGCTCGGCGGCAGCGAAATCGCGTCGGTCGCGGTACTCTGGCTCGCGTTCTTCCCACCCCGCTTCTACGGGGATTGGATCGCGCGACGGGCCGTGGCCCTGCCGACGCCGATGGATGGACAGCGCGATGGCTGACGCACTCTTCGACATTGCCGCCGAGAAGCTCGAGGCGAGCACCCAGATGGATCGACTCGAGGCGCGGGGTACGCTCCGCCTCGCGCTGAAGGAAGCGGGGCTGGATCCGCAGAGGCTCACGATCCCGCAGCTGCGGGCCGTCTTCGAGAAGCTCATGCCGAAGGAACTCGGCGCGCGGGGCGTCGCCGACGCCGCGGCGACCTGCGAAGACGTGCTGGAGCAGATCGCGAGCTCCGCAGGCGAGGCCGATCTCGCGACCGCGACCTCGCCCGACGACATCTTCAAGCGCCTCGGCGGAAGCTGAGGGCCACCCGCGCGCGGCGCCGGCCAGCCGGCGTCGACCCCGCGATTCCACGAGCGACGCGCCAGCCGAAATCCGGCCTCCCAAGGTGCCCCCTCGCCGCGCACCCCGGACCAGGCTCGACGCGGGGCGCGAGATCGAGGAGCATTCGGCGCGGGAGATGGCGAGGAGGGTGCAATGGCCGAATCCAACGATGCGATGCAGGCGGAAATCGAGCGGCTGCGGGCGGAGAACGAGGGCCTCAAGGCGAAGCAGCGCCGCGAGACGCGCCTGCAGGTGAGCCAGAAGGGCGCGGTCTCGCTCTACGGGATCCGGCGCTTCCCGGTCACGTTCTACGCCGACGAGTGGGAGACCGTTCTCGGCATGGCGGACGAGGTGAGGGCGTTCATCGCGGAACACGCGAACGAGTTGAAGCGGAAGTAGCAGAGCCGTTGGGCCGGGGGGATCCGATGCGCGCGCCCGGGCGGGGTTGAAGCGACTTGCCGTTCGACTCGCCGCTCAGCTGGCTCGGCGCGGCCTCCCTCGCGGCCTGGGTCTACCTCGCTTTCTTCAACGGGCGGTTCTGGCGCGGCGACCAGCGGATCCACGCGCCCGCGCCCGCCGACGACGCGCTCGCGCAGTGGCCCGCCGTGGTTGCGGTGGTCCCCGCCCGAAACGAGGCCGACGTCGTCGAGCGCACGCTCGAGTCGCTGCTCGCCCAGCGCTACCCCGGCGATTTCCAGATCGTCCTGGTCGACGACCGCAGCGAAGACGGCACCGGCGACGCGGCGCGCCGGCTCGCGCGCGAGCACCCCGCGGGCTCGAGGCTCCACGTCGCGGCGACCGGTGAAATGCCGCTCGGCTGGGTGGGCAAGGTCTGGGCGCTCCACACGGGCATCGAGCGCGCCAGAGAATTGGAGCCCGCAGCGCGCTACCTGCACCTGACGGACGCCGACGTCGAGCACGCGCCCGGGAACCTGCGCTCGATGGTCTACGAGGCCGAGGTCGAGGGACTCTCGCTGGTATCGCTGATGGTGATGCTGCACTGCAGGACCCGCTGGGAGAAGCTCTTGATCCCCGCGTTCGTCTACTTCTTCCAGATGCTCTACCCGTTTCCGCGCGTGAACGATCCGCGTTCAGCGGTCGCGGCTGCGGCCGGCGGGTGCATGCTCGTGCGGGCGGAATCACTCGAGCGAGCGGGCGGGGTCGAGTCGATCCGCGGTGCGATCATCGACGACTGCGCGCTCGGCGCCGCGCTCAAAGCGGTCGGCCGCATCCGGATCGGGCTCAGCGACAGCGAGCACAGCGTGCGCCCCTACGCGGGCCTCGGCGAGATCTGGGCGATGGTCGCGCGAAGCGCCTACGCGCAGCTCCGGCACTCGCCACGCCTGCTCGCGCTGAGCGCGATCGGCCTGGCGATCGCGTTCGTGTCGCCGCCACTCGTCGCGCTGACCCACCCGCTCCACGGCGACGCCGCGGCGACGTTGCTGGCGGGGTGCGCGTGGCTCGCGATGGCGTGGACCTTCCGGCCGAGCGCGCTGCGCTACCGGCTGCCGCCCGCATTCGGCCTGCTGCTGCCCGCGGCGGCCCTGCTCTACCTGGGGATGACGCTGGATTCGGCGCGCCGACACCGGATCGGCGTGGGCGGCCAGTGGAAGGGGCGAGCCGGTGCGGGCAACCCGCGCGCCGCGGGTGCGATCGCGGCGCTCGACTAGCCGGTGAATCCTGCGGATTCGCTTGCGGCGCCGGAGCCTCGCGGCTCCGCCTAGGCGGCGTCGACGGGCTCGGCGTCGAGCGCGACCCAGCCCTCGCCCGCGTCGCGGAGCGCCCGGCTGCAGGCGTCTTCTCGGGAATCGGCCTCGACGCGGATCGTGCGCGAGCGCGGCCCCTGGGACTGCTTGATGCGAACGCGAAATCGCGGCTGCGGGGCGGGCGGCTCCGCTTCGGGCTCGGCCGCTGCGCGCGCTTCGCGCTCGGGCTCCGCGGCGGTCTGTGCGGCGCAGGACGCCGTGACCTGGGCGCGTCGGTTCTCGATCTGCTCGATCTTCGACGAGCCGAGATCCGCCGTGATGCCGAGCTCCTCCATGAACCGGTAGTAGGCCTCGGGCGCGTTGAGGATGCGCACGCCCACCCCACCGCGCGCGACCTTGAGCAGCCGCGCGGGCACGACGACCTTGCGCACGACCTCGACCTGGACTCGGTGACGCCCCTCGATGCCCGGGATCGTCATCTGGATGTCCAGCTGGTCGCCCGGCTGCATCTTGGCGCTGCTCTGGATGTAGAACCCGCCCGGAGACACGTCGAGGATGAGCCCGCCGTGGTTCTGGCCGTTGAGCGTCAACGTGCAGGGCATCTGGCGCTTCTTGCGTTCGAAGATCCGTCCCGCCATGATCATCCCGCTCTTCGCGCGGATGCGCGCTCCCGGATCTACGCATCGGAGCCCCCGACACCGGCTTGAGGTCGCGTGGCGTCCGCGGCGTCCCGCGGCGAGCGCGGATCCAGCGCGTCGCCCACCGGAACGCAGCGACCGCAGCGGGAACCCCGCGGAAGCGGAGGGGGGTCGGCGCGGTCGAGGAGATTCGACGGCCTGCGAGAGGGAAGTGGTGCGAAAAGCCCACGCCTATTGCGAGATGCTCGCTTCCGAGCGCGCGAAACGAGCGAGCTGCGTCAAGTGAAAGCGCGCATCCGCCGATTCGTGTCGAAGCGGCGGCCGAAGGGGGCGAACCGAAAACCCGGTCGAGCCCAAATTTTCGGGCGGACCTACAGCACCGCGCGGTAGGGGTATCGTGAAGAGACGCATCGGCTGGGACAAGATCATCTTCACGCACGTCGTCGTGATCGGCGTGCCCGCGATTCTCTACTACTACATGCGGGTCGGCGGCAACTCGCTGTTCTGGCTCCACGTGCTGGTCGCGACCGCCTATCTGATCACCGCGCTGATGATCTGCTACGAGGCGACGGCCGCGCTGTTCCGGCGCTACGCGGGAAGCGCAGGCCAACCGATCGGGCCGACGGAGCGCTGGAAGCGGAAGCTCAAGGATGCGCTCGGCGTGAGCGGCGCCCACGTCCCAGAGCCGACGCGCGCGGTGCCGCGCTGTTCGTTCATCGTGGCCGCCTACCTGCCCAACGAGCGGGAGATCATCGTCGAGACGCTCACCGAGATCCTCGAGCACGTCGAGCGGCCCGCGGACGGCCTCGAGGTGATCCTCGCCTACAACCGGCCGGTCCGACTGCCCGTCGAAGACGATCTCGAACGGCTCGCGGCGCAGCACCCGGAGCTCAGGCTGCTGCACGTCGAGGGCAGCGAGTCGAAGGCCGCGAACATCAACGCGGCGCTGCCGCTCGTGACGGGCGAGGTCGTCGGCATCCTCGACGCCGACCACCACCCGCAGCCGGACTGCTTCAAGCGCGCCTGGCGCTGGTTCGAGCGCGGCTACGACGTCGTCCAGGGGCGCAACGTGGTGCGCAACGCCAACACGAACTTCCTCACCAAGATGATCGCCGTGGAGTTCGAGTGCACGTACGGCGTCTGCCACGCGGCGCGCTCGCTGTTCGTCGACACGGGCATCTTCGGCGGATCGAACGGCTACTGGCGCACCAGCGTGCTGCGCGAGACCCGCTTCGACGCGACGATGCTCACCGAAGACATCGACGCGACCTCCCGCGCGCTGCTCGCGGGCCACCGCATCCTCAACGACCGGAGCATCGTCTCGACGGAGCTCGCCCCGACGGACCTGCCCGCCTTCTGGTTCCAGCGCCAGCGCTGGGCGCAGGGCTGGCTCGAGGTGAGCATCAAGTACCAGATGAGCTTCTGGAGATCGATCCACCTGAACATCTTCCAGAAGATCTACTGGACGTACCTGCTCCTCTACCGGGAGATCTATCCGGTCCTCGCGCTGCAGATCTATCCGATCCTGCTGAGCCTGCTGCTGCTCTACGGCTACATCGAGCTCACCTCCCACTGGTACCTCTGGACGACCGCCATCGTCACGTTCGCGAGCGGTCCGTACCAGACGATGATTGCGGCGAAGAACGCCTTTGCGCGCCACAGCTACCTGCGCTGGGCGATGTACGCGGTGCTCGTCTTCTTCTTCACGCTCTTCAAGGCGATGATCTCGCTCGTCGCGATTTACGATCACATGCTCGGCCGCGCCGACTGGGTGGTCACGCGGCGCTCGATGACCGAGCAGAGCCGCAAGATCGAGGAGCGCACGCGATGAGGGCCTCGCGCGAGTCCGTGTTCACGGCGATCGCCCTCTGCCTGCTCGCGGCCGCGGCGCCCACCGCGGCCTCGGCGAGCGACGCGGCCGCGGACGCCTGGATCGCCACCGCGCGAGAGGCCGCGCAGGCCAACGAGCACAGCAGGTCCATCCGGGCCTTCGAGAACGCGCTGCGCGAGGCGCCCGCCAGGCGCCCGGCGATCCTCCGCGAGTACGCCGACCAGCTCACCTACGGCGGCCGCGGGAGCGAAGCCGTTCCGCTCTACCGCGAGGTCCTCGCCACGCCCGGGATCTCGGGCGACGAGCAGATCCGCGCGCGGCGCGGGCTCGCGCTCGCGCTCTCGTGGAGCGATCAGCAGATGCCCGCGCTGCGCGAGTACGAGGCGCTGGTGGCCAGCAACCCGGGCGACCTCGACGCGCTGCGCAGCGTGGGGCGGGTGCTCAGCTGGCGCGGACGGCACCGCAGGGCCGTCGAGCAGCTCGAGGCGTTCCTCAACGATCACCCGCACGATTCGGAGGGCGTCGCGCTGCTCGCGCAGACGCTCGACTGGATGGGCCGGCCCGACCGCGCCGAGCGGCTGCTGCGCGACCACCTGGCGGCGATTCCGGGCGATGCGAACGCGCAGCGCCTGCTCGACGACTTGGAGCGCCGCCAGCGCCCCGAGACGCTCTTCAACTACCGCGAGTCGCACCAGAGCGACGAGTTGCGCATCACGGGCTGGGAGCTCGGCCAGGACTTCCAGTTCAACGACGGCCTCACCACGGTCGGCCCGCGCTTCCACACCTACTTGTACCACCCGCAAGATTCGAAGAACGTCACGGTACCATCGCCACGCATTACCGATAATTCGAGAGACATCACCGTCTACCGACCCGTCTTGAATCTCCGCCATCGATTCAACGACGCCATCGAGTGGAACGGCACGGGTTGGGTGGACGTGATCCACGAAAAAGGCGGAGATGACGGCGCCCCGTTCACGTACGACACCTGGCTGACCATCTGGCCGAACGATTTCCTCCGCATCGACGTCGGCTCGAACCGGACCACGTTCGACAACGAAACCTCGCTACGTCAGAACATCAAGGCGACCTACGCGACGGGCTCTGTCGATGTGACGCCCGACGAGAAGACCCGGATCACGGGCCGCTTCCGCTGGGGTGACTACACGGACGGCAACGAACAGTCCTGGTGGCAGGCCGAAGTCGAGCGGCGCGTCTGGAACGAACCGCGCGCATTTCTCGCCGCGCGCTACACGGGAATGGATTTCAAGAAGCAGCTGAACAACGGCTACTTCAATCCCAACGTCTACCACTCCTGGGACGGCCGGATCCGCACCTACGATGAGCTCCTTCCCGGCCTCTGGTATCACCTCGAAGTCAGCGCAGGGGCCGAGGACTCGAGCGGCAAGAACGCCAGATTCATCTGGAGCGCCGCGGGCGGCTTCAGCTACTGGATCACCGACTGGCTCGAGGCCGCGCTGCGCTACGGCTACTTCAGCTCCAAGACCGCCTCGGGCGGCGGCTCGAGCGGCGGCTTCGACCGCGGCACCGGCAGCCTCACGCTGCGCGCGCGCTGGTAGCCACGGCCGCTCAGCGCTTCGCGAGCGCGCGCTCCACCACCTCCGGCCGGCGCTTCAGCGCCTCGACGATTCCCCGCGCGAACCGCGCCTGGCCCCGATCCGTCCAGTGGCAGATGTCGATGAAGTGCTCGCCGTCCTTCGGCATGTAGCGCTCCATGTCGAAGAAGAGCACCTCGGGGCGCCGCGCGGCGATCTCGCGAATCACCTCGTCGTGCGCCTCGATGGCCGCCTGGACGTGGTGCGACCAGCCCCAGACCTCCGTCGCGACGCTCTCCTCCGCGAACGAGTAGTCGAGCTCCCCGGCGAGGAAGCGCTCGTTCGAGTAGCCCTCGGGCACGTAGTAGGCGTAGGTGAGCAGCAGCAGCGGGTGGTCGCGCTCGGCGGCGAGCTCGATCACGGCTTCGACGTTGCGCGCGAAGACCGGCGGGGTCTTCAGATCTCCCGCCTCCCCCCGCCACGGATCGTCGAGCGGGTTGTTGTAGGGGGCCTCGCGCTGGAACTCGGGCGCGAGGATCGACTTGGCGCCGAGCGAGAGCTTCACCACCCAGCTGACGAGAAACGAGCGCGATAGCCGCGGGTGCCGCTCGATCCAGTCGAAGGCCGGTCGGAAGCGCTGGTAGTAGCTGAACTGCGTGTAGTCGTCGCGGAAGACATCCCTCGGGTAGTTGTTGGCGCGCGCGTCGTTGATGCCGTGGTAGAAGATCACCAGATCGAAGTCGTAGCCCTCGTACCAATGGCGGTACTACCAGAGCGAGTCGTAGGTCATGTGCGCGGGGATGCCCGTCGAGGCCACGCGCACGCGCAGGCCCCGCTCGGCGAAGTACGGGTCTTCGTTGAGCAGCCGCTGGAACTGCGGCTGGAAGTCGCGCGTGATGAACGCCGAAGCGCCGAGCGCCAGGATGCGAAACTCACCGGGCGGAATCTCCGCATCGAAGTCGGGATCCCGCAGGCCGTTGATGTGGTTCGCGACGCGCGGATAGACGAGCGCGCGCGGGTCCGACGAGAGATGCACCAGGCGCAGGCCGATCTCGAGCAGCCCCGCGAGCACGACCAGCGCCGTCAGCAACGAGAGCAGATTGCCGGCGATGGCGCGCATCTTCGTCACCCCTCCCCTCGCCCGTACCCGTACCCTATCGGCAGCCCGCGGTGCCCATTGATGCTCGATTCGGGATCAGCGCGCTGCGGCGAGCCTCGAGCGAATGTCGGCGACCAGCGCGCGCGCGGCGGCATCCGCGGGATCCAACTCGAGCAGATCGAGCGCGTGGGTGAGCGCGCCCTCGAGATCCCCCGCGTCGCGGCTCATGGTGGCGAGCGCGGTCAGCAGCGAGGGGTCGCCCGGATGGCGGCGATGCGCCTGCTCCAACACGACCCGCGCGCGCTCGCCCTCCCCCGCGGAGTGCAGCGCAATTCCGTACACGTAGGCGTAGCGCGGAAATTCGGGCGCGAGCTGCGCGGCGCGGGCCAGCTGGGCCATCGCCTCGGCGGCCCGCCCCCGGCGCACCAGCGTCAGGCCCAGCGCGTGGCAGAGCTCCGCGCGGTCCCCCACCCGCGCGAGCCCGGCCCGCAACACGTGCTCGGCCGCGTCTTCTCTACCGGCCGCGCGATGCAGATCGGCGAGGTTCACGTAGGCGGGCACGAACCACGGCCCGAGCCGCAGCGCGGTCTCGTACTCGGACCGGGCCCGCTCGAGATCCCCCGATGCCGTCGCGAGCAGCGCGAGGTTCAGGCGCGCCTCGGGGCGGTCGGCGTTCTCCAGCTGCGTGGCGCGGTACTCGGCGAGCGGACCCTCGAGCCTCGCGCGATCGCCCGGATCCCAGAACCGTTCGGGAACCAACGCCAGCGCGCGCGCCGCGCGCGTGCGCACGCCCAGCACGGGATCGCCGAGCAGCTGGCGCGCGAACCTCAGGCGCGTGCGCGGCTCCAGATGCTCGGCGGCCTCCAGCGCCGCGGCTCGCACCAGGGGATCCGCATCGCCGAGCGCGCCGCGCAGCGCATCCGCGGCCCGCGAATCGGCGGGCAGCAGGCGCAGCGCCGTCGCGCGGACGATCGCGGGCACGGTCGGCTCGCGGGCCAGCGCGGCGAGCGCATCCGACGCGCCGGGCGCGCGCCGTCGACCCGCGTGCAGGACCTCGCCGTAGTGGCGGCTCGCAGCGCGATGCGGCCCGTACCAGCGCGCCACCGCCTCGGCCGCCCAGCTCGGCGGGCGGTCCGCGTGACAATCCGCGCAGGTGCTCGGCGCGCCGATCTCGAGCGTGAGGTCCGGCCGCGGGATCCGAAAGCTGTGATCGTGGCGCAGGTCGACGCCCATGTAGGTGCGCGCGAGCATGTGGCAGGCGACGCAACTCGAACCGGTCGATCGCCACGCGTGGCGGTGGTGATCGGGCGCCGCATACAGATCCGCGCGGTGGCAGCGAAAGCAGATCACGTCGGGATCTTCCGGCAGCTGCAGCGCGTGGGGGTCATGACAGTCGCTGCAGATCACGCCCGCGGCGTGCATCCGACTCTGCAGGAACGACCCCCAGACGTAGACCTCCTCGAGAATCTGGCCGTCCGCGTGGTAGAGCGACTCTTCGAGCAGCGCCGGGCGATGGGTGTCGAGCAGCGACTGTCCGCGCACGGGCTCGGGGCGCAGCGTCGAGCGCCGCGAGTGACAGCGCCCGCAGGTGTCGACCTCTGCGCTCGCCCCCGGCTCCGGCGTGCGGCGCGCGACCTTCGCATCGCTGTCGAAGCGCCAGACGGCGTCGTTGCGCAGGTCGACGGTCAGGCCGATTTCGGCGGCCCGGGCGCTCTGCGCGACGCGATCGGCCGCAGCGCGCGGATCTCCCGCCGGTCGGGCGTCGTCGCGACGCTTCGGTCCCGCGGCTCGATCGTCACGGACCGACTCCGCGCGCTCGTTCGCCCACGCCACGTGGGCCGACCCCGGGCCGTGACACGCCTCGCAGGAGACGTCGATCTCCTTCCAGCGGGTCTCGTAGCGCTCCTCGTCCACGAGGTAGTTCTTGCGCAGCCCCGTCGAATGGCAGTCCGCGCACATGTAGTTCCAGTTCTGGTTCGGCCCCGTCCAGTGGAGCACGTCGCCGTGGGGAACCGGGTCGTCCGGGTAGAGGTGGAACCAGCGCTGACCGCCCTCGTCGGCGGGCCGACTGTCCCAAGACACGCTCAACGCCTGAAGCCGCCCGCCGGGAAATGCGATCAGGTACTGCTGGAGCGGATCGACACCAAACGCGTAGGCGATTTCGTAATCCCGGAGCTCGCCGTCCGGCCCGTCCGTGCGCGCGAAGTGCTTTCCGTCGCGCCGGAAGAAGGTCGTCGTCACGCCGAAGTGCGTGAATTGTGCGCCAGCGAAATCGCCGAGCACGCTCGCCTCGTCGGCGGGCTGCATCGCGAGGTCGTGATGCGAGCCCCTCCAGCGATCGAACGCAGCGGCGTGGCAGGGCGCGCAGGCTTCGCGGCCCACGAAATCCGGCGCGCGCGCGCGCGCTTCCTCCGTGCTCCGATCCGGCTGCTCCCGATCCGCGCACGCGGCGATGCAAGCGATCGCAGCGACCACCCATGTCTTGGCGAGCGCGTCGGCCCACGCAACTCGGTACAACGGTTCTCCTCTGCGCGCGCGAGGCGAAAGCCCCAGCGACGACGGCATCAACGGGCGCTCCGGCTTTGGTGAGTTTGCCGGATGTGGTGCACAATGCACGTCTACGAGCGCTCGCTCGGTCGCCGAGAGCCGCAGGCGCGTCGATCGAGCGCAGAGGAGGGCTGAAGTGGCCACGCGACAGACGACCACACGCAAGAAGACCACCCAGGGGCAGCCGACCGCGAGCGCGGCGGCGCGCAAGAAGAAGACCGCGAAGAAGAAGACGCGAAAGAAGGCCGCGAAGAAGGCCCGCGGTCGCAAGAAGACCGGCGGCATTTCGGCTTCGGACCTGCTCGGCAGCGAGCTTCCCAAATCGCTCAAGGCCCTCTCCCGCCAGCTCCGCCGCGACCTCAACGCGATCGAGAGGCAGATCGAAACCGCGGGCAGGCAGACGCGGAGGAGCCTGACGCGCGTCGTTCGGGATGCGAGCCACCAACTCGGAACGCTCGAGGCGCGCGGCGAGCGGGAGTGGCGCAGGATGTCCGCCCGAGCACGCCGTGAGGTCGAGCGCACGCTCGCGCGGGTACGGCGCGCGACGCAAAAGAGCTAGGCCGGCGAGCCGAGCCTCAGTCGGTGCGCTGCGCGCCCCCGGCTCGAAGCCCGCGAACCCAGTCCACCGCGCTGCGAAGCGTCTGGTCCAGAGGCCGGGTCGCGAACCCCAGCTCGCGCCGGGCGAGCGACGCGTCGAAGTACCAGTAGAGCGAACCGAGGCGAACGCTCGCAGCCGAGAGCGAGCCGCCCGGGACGGCCCACTGCGCGCAGCGCCCCGCGACGAGCGCCGCCCAGCGCGGGAGCGCCAGGCGCGGCGCAGCGATTCCGCTGCAGCGTGCGAGCCGCGTGAAGAATGCGCGCGAGTTCAGGTTGTCGGCGCCCGCGAGGATGTAGTGGGGCGCCGGTTCGGGGTGCTCGAGCGCGGACACGTAGGCCCGCGCGAGATCGCGGACGTCGACGGCGTTGAGGCCGCCCGCGAGATAGCCCGGCAGCCGCCGGCGCACGAAGGCATCGACGAGCTCCGAAGACGTGAGCCGCCAGTCGCCGGGGCCGAGCGCGAAGCTCGGGCTCAACACGACGACGGGTGCGCCGCGCTCGCGCGCCCGCAGCGCGGCTTCGTGGGCGACGCGCTTGGACTGCAGGTAGGGGACGTCGAGGGCGTGCAGATCGAAGCTCGCGTCCTCGGCGAGCGCGGCCTCGGGGCGGTCTTCGCGCAGCGCGCCGACCGCAGAGGTACTCGAGGTGAAGACGATCCTGCGAACCCCGGCCGCCGCCGCCGCATCGAGCAGGTTGCGGGCTCCGATCGCATTGACGGCAAACAGGCGCCGGCGGTCGCGAGCGGCGGTGGAGACGAGCCCCGCCACGTGCACCACCGCGCGGGCGCCCTCGAGCGCGCGCTCGATCGACGCGGAATCTTCGAGGTCGCCCCGCAGCTGCCGCATCCCGGGGCGCTCCGCGCCCAGGCGACGCACCAGTGCGACGACCGGGTGACCCGCCGCGACGAGCGCATCGGCGACGTGCCGGCCGAGGAACCCGGTCGATCCCGTGAGCAGAACGGGATCGCCGCTCAACGCGCCGGGCCGCCCGACGGGCTCGGCGGATCTTCCAACTGCTTCATCGCTCTGCGTCGAGAACTCCCGGCCGCGCGACGACGCCAGACGAACCCCCCGATTCGCTTCGGCTCCGCGCGCAGACGCATAGGCGCTCCGCGAACGCGGGTCAAGCGTCGCCGCCGCGAAGCGCGCGCGCGAAGGCCGATCGAACGCCGCCCGACGCGCCGGCCAAATCCGCTCCCCGAGGCATCTCCGGACGGCGTATAATCGCCGCGATGTCCCCCGTCCCCGGCTTCCCTCAGCCGCGGCGCGCTCCGCGTGCGCGCCGCGCTCGCGCGGCGCGCGCGTGCTTTGCAGCCTGCGCGCTCTTCGCAGCGCTCCCGATCCCCGGGCTCGCGCTCGCCTGGGAGAGCACGCTGGACCCCATCTTCGTGTTCTTCCCGCGCAATTCGTGTCAGGGCGACCGGATCGCGCTCGAAGTCTGGCGGCGGGACGAGGGGCGCTGGGTCGAGCATCCGCGCCATCCGGTGATCCCCGTCGACAGCTGCCAGCTCGAAGACGCGGGCATCCTCTTGAACGAGATCCGCTGGCGCTGTCTCGAACGCGATTCACCCGCTCGCGACCCAGAATGGAGCGTCGGCGTGCGCGTCTTCGAGCCGAGCGTGATGCAGCACTGCGAGGTCGCCCGCACGGGCGACGGGTTCGGCGAGACCGAAATCCACATCTCGGCCCCGCAGCCCGGCGAGACGATCCGCGACGCGGACGGAAACGCAGAGATCGAGGGCAGCGTGCGGATCGGCGGCCTCGCGGGCGCGCAGTACGACGTCGTGATCGCGATCGATACGTCGGCCGAGGGATTGCGCGACGCCCGCGAAGGCGCCACCGCGATGCCGTCGGGCGAGCCGGCGCACTCGCGGCCCTCGCTCAGCGATCCGCTCGGTGCGCAGGTTCGCGCGGCGCGCGCATTCGTCGACGCGCTGCGGGATCGGCTCGGCGAGGTTCGCGTCGGCATCGTGAGCTTCCCGGGCGTCGACGCGAGACCTGCGAGGCGCAGGGCCGATTCGGGCGGCGCGACGGCGGCGGGCAACTCCGCGGAGGGCCTCGCGCGCCGCGAGCACCCGCTCAGCAGCGACGCCCCCGCGCTGCGGCGCGCGCTCGAGCGGGTTCTCGCGCGCGGCCGCGCGGGCCCGGAGAGCTTCGACGCCGGGCTCTCGCTCGCGATCGACGAGCTCTTCCGGCCGCCGGACTGGCCCGGCGCCGCGCGACCCGGAGCGCGGCGCATCGTGATGCTGTCCGCCGACGGCAGCGGCGGCTTCCCGTTCGGCCCGAGCGCGCAGGCCGATCGCGACTTCCGCGAGCGCGCCGTGGCACTGGCGCGAAGTGCGTCGCTGCGCGGTGTGTCGATGCACCTGTTCGCCGTCGGCGGCATCTCCGAAGCGCCGCCGCCGTTCATCGAAGAGATGCTCGCCCAGGGGGTGAGCCGCTTCAGCCGCGTCCGGTCGCCCGACCGCGAGGGCTTCTTCGCGGATCGCGTGCCACTGCCGTATCTCGAGAGCCTCTCGGTTCGCGAAGAGCGCACCGATCGACCGATCGGCCATGCGGTCTTTTCGAGCGACGGGCGATTCGCGGCCTCGGTGCCACTCGAGCCGGGCAGAAATCACCTGATCGTTCGCGCGCGGACCAGCGACGGCGACGAGCGGGAGGCCGCGCTCGCCATCGACTTCGACGCGCGCGCCTACAAGGATCGTCTGCTCGCGCGAGAGGCCGCGCGCATCCGCCGCGCACGAAACAAGCACCTCGTGCTCGAGGTGACCGACTGAGCGGTGGCTCCGCCGCCCCGCGGCCGGGCTACGGCCGGCTCGCGCAGGCGCGGCGCGCGAGCACCGCGACCGACGCCGCCAGGATCAGGCCGACGAGCGCCGCAAAACCTTCGCGAGAGAGCGTCGGAACACTCACGATGTCGTTCACGGTCTGGTGGGTCGTCGGGTTGGCGCCATCCTGGCAGATGAGCGCCTGGCCCACCGGGGACATCGCCGAGGCCACCTTCACGCCGTTGACGCAGACGTCGAAGATCTGGCCCGCGATCTCCGCGTAGACCCTCCGGCCGGACACGTCGAACGAGAAGCCTGCCGCGCTGCAATCGGTGGCGAGCGCCGACGCGACGATCGCGGCGGTGCCTTCGGCCAGCGTATCCGATGGGATGAAGATCTCCGTCTCGCACAGCGAGCAGTGCGAGGGGAGATCACACGGCTCGTTCTCGACGACGAACTTGATGAAGTACGAGTACGGACCGCCCGGAAGGCAACCGGAGCCGGTGTAATTGTACCCGGGTCGACCGTCATAATGGTTCCATTCCTGCTGGTAGACGGCGGGCGGTCCGGCGACGCAGATGCCGTCGCATGGGCCACCCGCGGAGCCGCTGTAGGGCTGCACGCATCCGGTGCCCGGCCCCCCGGTGGGCTTGGGCTCCATCCACTCGCAGGCGCGGTTCGGGTCGTTGGGGCCCGAAACACCGCCGCCGGTCAGCGTCAGCTGGCAGATCGGCTCCTCGGCGGGGCAATCCCGGTTGAAGTAGCAGTCGCAGTTGGGCAGCTGCGCGCTCGCTGCACCGGCGCCGACGGCGAGCCAGTATCCGGCGATCGCAGCGATGAGAAGGCAGTCGAGCTTCACGGTCGACATCCGCGCCTCCCGTGCGGTCGGATCCACGCTCACCGCCTGCACTTGAGGTTCCGCACCGCGACGATCTCGCCGTCATCGGTCGTCGCGGTGAGCGTGACCTCGCCCGTGGAACTC
>JBFGGA010000059.1:0-17981 GCA_041579295.1 Myxococcota bacterium
GGGAGGGTTCGAGCGACATGGGGTTGGAGCGAGCGGCCCTCCCCCCGGCTCCCCCCTCGGCAAGATGCATCGAATCGGGAGTGCAGGATGTGCGCCGAGCGAGCTGCATGCAGAAGTGGGAGGGGTGTCAGTGCGCGGGGCGGGTGTAGGCGATCTTGCCGCCGAGGATCGTGTAGTCGACCTCAGTGCTGCGGATCTCGTCGAGCGGAATCTCCATGATGTTCTTGGAGAGCACGGTGATGTCCGCGAGCTTGCCGGGCGCGATCGATCCCTTCCGGTGCTCCGCGAAGGCCGCGTAGGCGTTGTGGATCGTGTAGGCGCGCAGCGCCTCCATCCGCGTCATCGCCTGCTCGGGGTGGAAGCCTTCGCCGTTGACCATCTCGCGCGTCACCGATGCGTGAAAGCTCGCGATGGGGTCGATGTCCTCGACGGGTGCATCCGTCCCGTTGGTGACGATCGCGTCCGCGTCGATCAGGTCGCGCCACACGTAGGAGATCTCGCCGGCCCGCTGCTCGCCGAGGCGCTTGGGCAGCCAGGGCCCGTCCGAGGCGGCGTGCACGCCCTGCATCGACGCGATCACCCCGAGCTCGGCAAAGCGCGGCACGTCGCTCGGATCGAGGTGCTGGGCGTGCTCGATGCGCCAGCGCAGATCGGCGGGCCATCCGCTGTCCCTGAAGATCTTCTCGTAGACGTCGAGGGTCTCGCGATTGCCCCGGTCGCCGATCGCGTGGGTGTTGAGCTGGAAGCCGTGCCGGAGCGCGAGCCGTCCGGTCCGCTCGATGTTCTCGGGCGGATCGAGCACGAGCCCCGTGCTATCGGGCATGTCGCTGTAGGGTTCGAGCAGCCACGCGCCGCGAGCGCCGGCGCCGCCGTCGAGCATTCGCTTGATCGAGCGCACCGCGAGAAAGTCGTTGCCCTCGGCAATGATCCGATAATCGGGCAATTTCACAGCGAGCGCTTCATTCGACTCCTCGCGGTCCACCATCACGTAAAGCCGGACGGGCAACGCGCCCTGCTCCGCGAGCACCTTGAAGCGATCGATCTCCTCGAATTTCGCGCCGGCGTCGTGAAAGGTCGTGATGCCGTTCGCGAGCGCGTCCTGCCCCGCGAGCTCCACCTTCCGGCGAAAATCCGCGTCGCGCTCCGGCTCGGGGCGCTCGCGATCTTCGCGGTCGATCTGATCGCGAACCAGCTCCTCCGCGCTCTCTCGCAGCATCCCGGTGGGCTCGCCTGCGGCATCGCGCACGATCTCGCCGCCCGGTGGATCGGGCGTGTCTCGACCGATGCCGGTTCGCCTCAGCGCCGCGGCGTTGACGAAGATCGCGTGGCCGCTCGCGTGGGCGAGCAGGACGGGATTGTCGGGCGATACCGCGGAGAGGCGGCCGTGCAACGGCACGCCGTCGACGTTGGGTTCGGGGACTTCGGCCCACTTCTCCTCGTGCCAACCGCTGCCGAGGATCCACTCGCCGGGTTGGGCGCGCGCGGCAGCCTCGGCCACCTGGTCGACGATCGCCCGCCACCTTCGGGTCCGCGTGAGATCGAGCTCGAGCTTCGCCTGGCCGAGATCGAGGAAGTGGCCGTGGCCCTCGATCAAGCCCGGAATCGCGAGCCGGCCGTCGAGCTCGACGACCTCGGTCGCGGGGCCGACGTAGCGGTCGATCTCGCGATCGCTGCCCACCGCGACGATCTCGAAGCCGCGGACCGCGATGGCTTCGGCGCGCGGCCGCGCGTCGTCCACGGTGATCACGGCCCCGCCGCGCAGCACGAGGTCCGCGGTCGCGACCGGCGCGAGGCTGCGGCACGCCGGGACCGCGGCCGCGAGCGCGAGGGCCGCCAGCAGCGCGGCGCGGCGATTGGCGTCGAGCGGCATCGCGCTTCGGCCGCTACGCGCCTTCGACGCGGGGCGCGGCGTCGAGCTTGCGCACGGCGTCGGAGAGTCGCTCGAGGATCTCGTCGATGTCGCGCTCGTCGACCGTCAACGGCGGCGCGAGCATCACGGCCTCGATCGTGCGGCGACCCAGCGGGGTCGGGCAGGCGTAGATCATCAGGCCGCGATCCCTGGCGAACTCGGCGAGGCGGTTCGAAGCGCCCGCGAGCGGCTCGAGCGAATCGCGGTCCGTCACCAATTCCATGCCCTGCAGCAGGCCGCGCCCCCGAACCTGACCGACGTGCTGCGCGGCCGCGGCGATCTCGTCCATCCCCGCGCGCAGGCGCTCCCCGAGCGCGCGCGCTCGGCTCACGAGGTCCTCGTCGCGGATGGTGCGAATCGCCTCCGCGGCGATCGCGCAACCCAGCGGGTTGCCCGAGAAGGTGTGGCCCCACGGAAACCCCTCGGACCGCGCGAGGAACACCTCGGCCACGTCACCGACCACGGCCATGCCGGAGAACGGCGTGACGCCGCTCGTGACGCCCTTCGCGAAGGTTGCGATGTCGGGTCGTCCCCGCCAGTGGCTCGACGCCCACCATTCACCCGTGCGCCCGAAGCCCGTGATCGTCTCGTCGCAGATCATCAACACCTCGTAGCGGTCGCAGATCTCGCGCACGCCGTCGATGTAGCCCTCGGGCGGTACGACCGCCGCCGCGCTCGCCCCGGAGATCGGTTCGAGAAAGACCGCCGCCACGTGGTCGGGCCCGCGCGACACGATGGCATCTTCGATCTGGTCGAGACCGAAGCGACACTCGGCTGCTTCGTCTCTGCGCGCGCGGATGTCGGCACCCGGGACCTGGGCGACCGCGTTCTTCTCGAGGATCAGCTCGAAGGCCTGGCGCCACCGCGAACTCGAGAGCCCGAGCGCGCCGAGCGTGGAGCCGTGATAGCTCGGGTAGCGCGAGATCAGCTCGAGCTTGCCCGGCCTGCCGAGATGCTGCCAGTAGAGGACCGCCATGTGGATCGCGGACTCGATCGACTCCGAGCCCGACGAGTTGAAGAAGGCCGACGCGCGCTCCATCGGCGCGATCTCGCGGATCAACGCGGAGAGGTCGGCCATCGGCTCGTTGGCGAACGAGAAGCGATAGGCGAAGGTCAGCCGGTCGAGCTGGCGCTTGGCGGCCTCGATCAGGCGCGGATGGCAGTGCCCCAGGCTCATCACCATCGCGCCGCCGCACGCGTCGATGTACTCGTGGCCGTCGCGGTCCCAGATTCGGCATCCCGAGCCACGCACCGCAACGGGTAACGCACCTCCGCTGGATGCGGCGAGGGAGTGTTCGAGATTCTCGTCCCGCATGAGGTCGATCCCCATCGAGCGGTTTTCGATCCCGACGGCTCGTCGGCGCGCACCGGGGCCGGTCGGATCGGGACGGACGTTATATGATTCGCCCCTCGCAGTCAGGAGCCGTTCATGAGTCGCCCGACCCGCTCGCTCGTCGCCCTCGTCGCGATCCCCGTCGCGCTCGCCGCGCTCGGTTCCTGTGGCGGCTGGTCGTCTCCCGGGCCGGACCGGCTCCCCGTCGCAGAGATCGAGCAGCTCTTCGCGGACACGCGCGAGTTGCGCGATCAGATCGACGTCACGCGCAGCCGCGGCGCGACGACGGCAGTCAGCGGCGCGGCGCTGGCGGATCTCGTGCGGTCCTACCAGTCCGCGTGGGCCCGGCTGCAGCGGGCCCTCTCCGCCGAGCCGGCCGCGCGCCCGTCGGAAGCAGATCTTCGAGCGCTCGGCGCGATGCGGCGGGCACTCGAGCTCTACCTCCCCGAGATCTCGGGCGACGAGACCGCGGGCGCGGGCGGCTCCGGGGCGATCGACTGCCGCTACGACGCGCGCAGCCTCGCGGCGGGGGAGGGGGGTTACGAGGCGCTCTCCGAGCGGATCTACGCGTGTTTCTCCGAGGCCGCCCATTCCCTCGAGTTCGAGGGGCAGCGCATCGATCGCCTGACGGTCTTCGGTCGCTTGCCGTTGACCGACGACCCGCGTCGGCGCGAGGCACTGTGGCGTTCGATGGCGCCGATCTGGGCGTCGGTCAACGGAGACAACGGGCCGCACAGCCCCTACCGCACACTCGTGCGGCTGAGCGCCGCGCGCATGCAGCGCGAGGGCGAGGTGCTCGGCGCGTCCGTGCGCGGCATCGGCGTCGAGCCGTCGGTGATGGAGGCGTGGCTGACCGACGCGCTTGAGATGTGGCGGGACATTGCGCCGGACGGCGAGATCGAGCCCTGGGATTTCGCCTACCGCGCCGGGGGCGGCAACCGGGCGCTGAGCGCTGCGATTCCCGTCGCATCCCTCCGGGCGATCAACGACCGCTTCTACCGGGATCTCGGCGCGGATCCGGTGGCGTTGCAGGTGCGCTACGACCTCGACCCCCGACCGACGAAGGATCCGGTCGCCTTCACGACCTTTGGCCGCCGCCCCCGCTACGCGGAGGGCGTCTGGGTGCTCGGCGAGCCCTGGGTCTTCGCCTCCTACGAGATCGGCGGGCTCGACAACCTGCTCGAGCTGCTGCACGAGACCGGCCACGCGGTCCACATCGCCGCGATTCGCACGCGCCCCGCGTTCGCCGATTGGCCCGACAGCGACATCTTCACCGAGGGCATCGCCGACATCGCCACCTGGGAGATGTACGAGCCCGCCTGGCAGCGGCGTTACCTCGGAACTTCCGTGCCGCTCGCGGACGCAATCTACGCGAAGTACGCGGCGATCGTGATGGACATCGCCTGGGCGCTGTTCGAGGTGCGCGTGCACCGCGAACCCGAGCGCGATCCGAACGAGGTGTGGAGCGAGATCTGCCGGCGGTACTTCGGAATCCGGCCGCATCCGGATCTGGCGTGGTGGGCGGTGCGCGGTCAGCTGATCGACTCACCCGGCTACATGATGAACTACGCGGCCGGCGCGATCCTGAACGCCGACCTGCGGGCCCGAGCGCGCGAGCTCTATGGGCCCTACACCGAGGGCGATCCGCGCTGGTACGCGCGGATCAGCGATCGCCTCTACCGCTTCGGGCTCGAGAAGACCTCGCGCGAAGTGATCGAGGATTTTCTCGGTCGCCCGGTTTCGCCGCGGGCGCTGCTCGACGACATGTCGCGGGCGTTGAGCAGCGCGCATCGAGCGCGAGCCGCGGGCGCGCTCAGGGCGGCCGACTCCCGCGAATGAAGGTCTCGAGCCAAGCCCAGCATGCCGCGCAGGTCTTCGCGCGCGAGAATCGCTTCGGATCGATGCACATGTCGAGCCAGAATCCGTCGAGCAGCGCGATGAGAACGGACGCGACCTGATCGGCGTCGATCCGCGCGCCGCGCTCGTCGGCCAGCTCGCGCAGCGCCGGTGCGAGCGACTTGCGGAGTCTTCGATAGGCCGATCGCTGGATGCGTTGGATGGCCGGATCCGTGCGCCCGAGCGTCCAGAACGCGACGTAGGTACCGGCCCGCTCCTCGCCCATCACCCGGCTCGAGAAGTACGCGTCGCAGAAGGAGCGCAGTCTCTGCTCCGCAGGGTTCGTCGGGTCTGCCAGAATGCGGTGCAGGCTCCCGTGATACTCGCGCGTGAGCGCGCGATACGCCTCGACGATCAGCTCGCTCTTGCCGTCGAAGTAGTGGCGCAGCAATCCCGGCGAGACGCCCGCGCGCTCGCAGATCTCGCGCACGCCGGCTCCGTGGGGTCCGAGCTGCGAGAGACAGTTCAGCGCGGCGTCGATCAGGCTCTTGCGGCGCTCGCTCGGCGCGAGGCGTCGGCGTTTCGGCGGCGTTGCGCTGGCGCGAGTCGACATCGTAGCCGCGGTCACTAAGGCGGGCAGCCGTCCGCGAAATCCTCCTGGCGCACCTCGATCAAAGTCGGAAGGGGGTCTTCGGCGGCCCTCGCGAGCGCACTCTCGAGCTCGGTGCGGTCGGTCGCTCGGCAGGCGGAGCAGCCGAAGCTCCGTCCTAGTGCGACGAAGTCGGGTGTGTGAAGCTCGACGCCGACGCGCTCGACCCCCGCCTGCTCGAAGCAGCGCTGGATCTCCGCATAGCCGAGGTTGTTCCAGATCAGGAAGATCACGGGCAGCTTCGCGTCGACGGCGCTCGCGATTTCGCCGAGCGTGAACTGCGCGGCGCCATCGCCGATCAACGCGATGACCGGATCGCTCGGGCGCCCGAGCTTGGCGCCGATCGCCGCGGGAATCGCGTATCCCAGGGTTCCGTAGCCGCTCGCGGAGTGGAAGTAGCGCGCCGGCGCTTCGGTTTCGTAGTGCATGCACGCGTAGTAGGTCGGCTGTGTCGAATCGCCCGCGATGACCGCGTCCGGCAGCGCTTTGCGAATCGCTTCGAAGAACGCGTGATACCGCGGGTCGCGCAAGCGCCGCAGCGCCTCTCGGGCCGCGCTTGCGCGCGCCCGGCCGTCGCTCCGCTGGGGCGGATCCGACCCGAGCGCCACAGCCAGCGCGGCGAGCGCGTGCCGGGCATCGCTGCAGATCGCCAGGTGGGGCTTGAGGTTGCGGCTGAGCTGCGCGGCGTCGATGTCGATGCGGATCAACTTGCCTTCGATGCTGAGGTCTCCGTCGAAGTAGAGGTCGTAGTCGGTCTCCGAGAACTCGCTTCCCACGCCCAGCACGACGTCGGCCTCTCGAAACGCGTCGCGAATCGGGGCACACGAGCCGGATCCGCCGACGGCGAGTGGGTGGCTCGCGGGCACGACACCCTTCGCGTTGACGGTGTTGACGACGGGCGCGCCGAGGGTCTCGGCGAGCCGCACGACCTCATCGCCCGCGCGGACCGCGCCCCCTCCAATGGCGATCAGTGGCCGCCGGGCCTCGCGCAACAGCGCGGCCGCGCGCTCGACGGCCGCGGGCGAGGCCGCGGGTGCGCTCGGCAGCGGCCACGCCGCCGTGTCGATCGCGTCGGCGCGCGACGAGAGCACGTCGAGCGGGATCTCGATGTGCACGGGCCCGGGTCGCTGGCTCGCGAACAGCCCGAACGCGCGCGCGAGCACCTTCGGCAGCTCTTGTGCGCGCAGCAGCGTGTGGCTGAACGCGCATACCTCGGCGGTGAGGTTGCGCTGGTGCGGCAGCTCGTGCAGTCGGCCCTCCCCGAGGCCGAGCTGGTGGGTCCGGCTCACGGCGGAGATCACGAGCATGGGGATCGAGTCCTGTCGCGCCTGGGCCATCGCGGTGGCGATGTTGGTCATGCCCGGGCCGGTGATGATGAAGCAGACGCCGACCTTTCCGGTGACGCGCGCGTAGCCATCCGCCATGAATCCGGCGCCCTGTTCGTGGCGCGGCGTCACGTGGCGGATCTTCGAGCCCGTCAAACCTCTGTAGAGCTCGATGGTGTGAACGCCCGGAATGCCGAACACGTGCTCGACCCCGTAGCTCTCGAGGATCGCGATCAGCTGTTCGCCGCAGGTCGCCATGTCACTCCCTTTCGTCGTTTCTCGCCTAGCTGGCGAATCCTTCGGGTTCGCTTTGCGGCGGCTCGCTGACGCTCGCCTAGCTCAGTTCCCGCTTGCGCCGCGCCACGTAGTCGCGGAGCGCATCGTCGATCCCGGGATCGAGCGGCGGCTGCTCGTAATCGGCGAGGATCTGCTTCCAGATCCGGTTGGCCCGCTTCGTCGCGTCGTGGCCGCCCTTTCCGGTGAAGGTCTCGAAGTTGTCCCAGTTGGAGACGAGCGGCACGTAGAACGCGTTTTCGTAGCGCTCGATGGTGTGCGCGGTGCCGAAGAAGTGCCCCGCAGGTCCGACCTCGCGGATCGCGTCGAGCGCGAGCGTCTCGTCGGAGACCTCGAAGGGCTTGAAGTACTCGGCCATCATCTGGAGCATCTCCGCATCGAGGATCAACTTCTCGAACGACGCGGTGAGCCCGCCCTCCAACCAACCCGCCGCGTGCTCGATCAGGTTCGCACCGCCCAGCAGCGCGCCCCAGAGCGACATCATGCTCTCGTAGGCGGCCTGGGCGTCGACCGCATTCGAAGCGGTCACGTTGCTCGAGCGGAACGGCACGCCGATGTGCCGCGCGAGCTGGCCCGACGCCTGCGCGGCGCGCGCGTACTCCGGGGTTCCGAACGCGGGCGACCCCGACTTCATGTCGACGTTCGACGTGAATCCCCCGTACATCACGGGCGCGCCGGGCCGGACGATCTGGCACAGCGCGATGCCCGCGAGCGCCTCGGCGTGCTGCTGGGCGAGTGCGCCCGCGAGCGTGACGGGTGACATCGCGCCCGCGAGGGTGAACGGCGTGACCACCACGGCCTGCCCGTGCTCGGCATAGGCGATCAAACCCTGCGCCATCGGGACGTCGAGCTGGAGCGGTGAGTTGGTGTTGATCACGCAGGTGAAGACCGGCCGATCGACGAGCGCTTCGCGCGTGGTTCCGTGCGAGATCGCCACCATCTCGAGCGCGTCGAGCGAGCAGTCGGTCCCGAGCCCCCAGGGCTGCCAGTTCTTGTCGAGCAGCGTGATCTCCGCGTAGTAGAGATCCAGATGGCGCGTGCTCGCCGGGCGATCGAGCGCCTCGAAGCCGCCGCCGCCCTCCTGGTGGATGATGTTGAGGGATTGCACGATCTTGATGTAGTCGCACATCTCCGCATAGGTGCCCGAGCGGCGACCGCGGTCGAGGTCGCTGCAGTAGGCGGGCCCGCCCACCGACGAGTAGAACGCGTCACGCTCGCCGACCTCGAGGTTGCGCGCCGGATTGCGCGAGGCCAGGCTGAATCTCGCGGGCGCCTTGGCGACGAGCTCCTCGACCATCCCCCGGTCGAAGCGCACCTGCATCGCGCCCTCGTCGAGCGCGCAGCCGGCCGCGGCCAGCCGGGCGCGCGCCTGCGGGTCGAGCACGCGCATGCCGATCTCCTCGAGGATCGAGAGCGCGGCCTCGTGGATCGCGTGGACCTGATCGGTCGACAGCAGCTCGATCGGCCCGTAGCGCAGCCGGAGCGGGGCCCACGGGCTCTGCGTCGGCTTCTCGGCGACCCGCTCGCGCCGCGCCCTTCGCGTGCGCGACTCGCTCCGGCTCAATGCCGAACGACCCCCGCGCCGTCGACGGCGCGGTTCGAGTCGCGCCGGCTCACGCGCGTCCGCCTCGCGCTCGGCGCTCGGCGGGGTGGGCTTCGAGGCTTCGCTGCATCGTTCTGGCGCCTTCGCTCCGTCGCATCGCTTAACTGAACAACCGTATAATAAGGGAATCGGCCCGCGCCGCCACGGCCGAAGCCCGCGCCGCGGCGGGTGTTGGCTGCCGCACCGCGCGGCCGCCACGCCGCTCGCATCGGCCTGGGAATTTTCCCCGATTGGGACGACGAATTCCCTCCGCTTTTCGACCGGGTGAAGCCCATCCATCCACAGGAGTCGGCGGCGGCGCGTGGCCGCCCACCGTCGAGGGCGTCGGGACGGAGCGAGGCGACGCGCGCCGTCCGTTCGAGCTTTCACGGGGTCGGCCCGCAGGTTATAGTCGGGATCCGGTCGAAGCGCAGCCCGGATCCAGACTGCGAGAGGTGGCGGTGGCGATGGCGTCTCTGATTCGAACCGGTGGGGCCGGGCTCGCGCGCGAGGCGGAATCCGATCGAGCGGTGCGCCGGGCGACCACGCGCGGAAGCGCTGCGCCGGCGCTCTCGGCCGCAGCCGGTCTCGCACTGCTCTTCGCGCTCGCTTGCTTCGCGGGCCCCGCGCATGCCGAAGAGGTCGAAGCCGAGTCCGACGAGGCCAGCGAGGCGCCGGAGGTCTCGGAGCCCGGCTGGATTCCGTCGATCGACGTCGGATTCGAGACCTTCGACTACAACGTCGACACCACGGTCGTGAACTTCGTCAACCCGCCCAGGTGGACGGGGACCCAGCAGGAGGCGGAGCGCCAGCTGATGTTCCGGCTCGGCGGCGAGCTGCTCACGCCCGCGTTCGCGGACCTGCCCGGCCGGCCGCGCCTGTTCGTGCAGGGCGGGGCGCAGTTCCGGACGTTTTCGAGCGACGACATCTTCGCGGTTGGCGACCCCACCATCTTCGCGGAGCCCGAAACGGATATCCGCGCGTACTACCGCCAGGGCAACGACACCGGGCAGGATCTGCCCGTCGGGTTCGTCGGCCAGGGGAGTGACACCTTCGCGAGATTCCAGGACCCCTCGTGGTACGCGGCGATCGGCGTCGCGTTCAGCGTTCCGATCGCGAGGGACCTGTTGCTGCAGATCAAGCCCTCGTTCGAGTACAGCTTGGAGAAGATCTACTTCGCCTCCAAGTTGACCACCGTCGACGAGCTCAACCCGCACGAGGACCCCGACTTCGACACACCCACGCGCACCTTCGTGGTCCATCGGGGCAGCGCCGTGGCCACGACGGAGGATCACAGCGTCGGAGCCGGCCTCGAGCTCGCGCTGGTGCTGTTCAAGCGCCTTCGGCCGATCCGGGTTTCGCTCTACACCGAGGCCCGCTTCCTGTGGCTGGTCAGCGGCCGGACGACGACGTTCGCAGACTCGACGGGAGTCGCCTCCTTCACCGTGGAGCGCGACGCTCTCGGGATCAAGGGTGGGGGCGGGCTGCGCATCAGCTGGGTGGGGTTCGACTGAAGCCGTCGTTCCGGGCGATCGGCCGCGGCTCACTGCACCCCGTAGCCGAGGGCGCGCAGCTGGTTGAGCTGCATCTCGTCGATCTCCACGGTGGGCGCGTCGTCGCCCCAGGGCGGCGGCGGGCTATCCAGGTAGGCGACGACCTTCGCGTTGAGGTCGTCGGTCACGCTCGGCCAGTCCTCGGCGACGTCGCGCTGCTCGCGCGGATCCTGCCAGACGTCGTAGAGCTCGGAGTGCTTCGGCCGGTACGCGCGGTAGATCAGGCGCCAGCGGCCCTCGTTGAGCGCGACCATCGGACGCGACTTCTCCTTGAGCTGGCCCCACGACTGGTCGAGGTGCGCGATCGCGAAGCCCTCCTCGTCGGGCTCCGCGGCGCCCGCGGCCGCCGCGGCGATCTCGGCCACGAGGCTCCGGCCGTCCGTGTCGGGTAGCGGCGGCAGGCCCACGAGCTCGAGAACCGTCGGCCAGAGGTCGACGTTCTCGGAGCGCGCCTCGACGACGATACCGGGCTCGAGGCGGAACGGAAGTCCCAAGATCAGCGGGGTGGTCGTGACCTCGCCGTAGACATTGCGCGCGTGGCCCTCTCCGCCGTGCTCGCCGAAGGCCTCGCCGTGGTCGGCGCTGAACACGATCAGCGTGCGTTCGCGCAAGCCGCGCTCTGCGAGCTCGTCGAACAGGTGGCCGAGCAGGCTGTCCACCCAGCGGATCGAGTTGTCGTAGGAGTCCGAGTAGCTCGTCCCGAAGACCGCGTGCTCCTCCGAGTACGCGTACTGGTGGACGTCCATCAGGTGCAGGTAGAGGAACCAGCGCTCGTGGCCGTGGGCCCTCAGGAACTCGCGCGCGGAGTCGATGATGTCGCCGTCGCTGCCCTCGAGGGTGATATTCGGGTTGTCGATGCGGTTGAGCCGCCGGCTGCGCTGCATGCGCGGGCTCAGGTAGATCTCGAAGCCCTGGGCGAAGCCGAAGTTGGGCGCGA
This sequence comes from Myxococcota bacterium, assembly GCA_041579295.1. Lineage (GTDB taxonomy): Bacteria > Myxococcota_A > UBA9160 > UBA9160 > SMWR01 > JACZVU01. The sequence goes on from JBFGGA010000059.1 coordinate 11,419, forward strand.
TCCAGCCGTTGCGCCAGACCGCCGCGGTGCGGAAGCCCGCCTCGCGGAAGATCTCGGCCGGCATCAGCGCCTCGTCCGAGATCACGTCGTAGGCGCGCAGGCTGCGCGTGCGCGCCGGGTAGAGCCCCGTCCAGAGCGACGACATCGAGCACTTCGTCCACGAGGACTGCGAGACCTGCTGTGCGAAGCGGATGCCCGATGCCGCGAGCGCGTCGACGTGGGGGCTCGTCTCGCGCTCGTAGCCGTAGGCGCCGAGCCGGTCGGCCCGCAGCGTGTCGACCAGGATGAAGAGCACGTTGACGTCGCCGCGGTCGCGGAGCGCGAGCACGTCTTCGATCGCGCCTCTGGGGCGCGAGTCGCGCGGCCCCCCCTCGGTGCCGAAGACGCTCCAGAGGCCGGCGGCGATCAGCGCTGCGGCCAATACCGCCGCGATGGTTGCGAAGGTCCGGCGGCGCGGCTCGGCTCGGCGTTGCGGTTCCGTCATGGCCGTTCGAAGCTACGTCGCTCGCAGAGAACGTTCAAGGGCGCGCCGAGAGGGAGTCTCTCGGCGCGCCCTTCGTGGACAGGACGCGGCTTGCCGCGGCTTTCTCCTCCGAGCGCTAGGCCCGGATCACTTCCGGCGCAGCCGGTAGAGACCCGCCAGGGTGGCGAATCCCGCAGCCAGCATCGCGACACCCGCGGGCTCCGGCAGGAAGCGGAAGTCGATCTTGCGCGTTCGCGCCGACGACCAGGTCATCAACACCGGATTGCTCGGGGTGACGGACTGGTTTCTCGTGTAGGTGTGCACCAGCCGCGGATGCACCATCGAGATGGTCCCGTTGAGCCCCATGCTCGTGCGGTTGTCGTAGCCCGTGGTCGTCTGGATCGTGTTGGTGTTGCCGTTCGGCTGCCAGGCCTGGGCCATGCCCGTCGTGTACGGAACGCGCGTGATCAGATACTTCGCGGTCTTCCGGTAGTACTGACAGCCGGGGTTCGTCGGCGGGCGCACCGCCGCCGACGGGCTCGCCGAGCTGGAGCAGGGCGCCCCGCCCGGCGACGTGTTTCCGACCACCAGCCGATAGACGTGGTTGGGGTTCGTCTTGCGGTAGCGGTACCCGACGCTGCTGGGCGCGATCGAGACGCTGCCGATCGTGAACGGCACGCCCGTGCCGACCTGAACCGAGGTGGGCGCGGGCGGGAAGGTCACCGTGGTCACGTTCGGCGCCGTGATCGTGATCCGCTGGTAGAAGCGCGCGTTCGGGCCGCCGAAGAAGCGCATCGTGCCGCCGAAGCGATTGCCACCCGGCCAGATCATGATCGAGCCGCCCCGGTTCCTGTAGTACTCGCCGCCGAACTGCGTCGTTCCTGGGCAATCGCCCGGTTTCGTGATCGTAACCCCGGTGACCACGCAGCCGCCTTCGGTCGGTGTCGCGATCGTGAACGCGGCGTTGGGCGGAGGCGTGGCGACGTAGACCACGCGGGAGTACTTGCCCATCTCGGTCATCACTGTCTGCATCACGGTCGGCCAGCCCATCAACGCCGTGTTGTAGCCGTCCATGAGGGTCCGCATCCGCACCGTCGTGGTGGTCGTCGGCGCGTACGGGTTGCTCTTCTGGAAGCTCCCTTGCGCGTTCCAGTACGAGTACCACCCCGAAGAGTTCGGGTAGCCGATGTAGCACATGAAGGTTCCCGGCCCGCACATGAAGGTATACGTGGTGTTCTTGATGAACGACTTGGGCGCGGTGAACCACGGGTTGGGCGTGGTGTTGCCGACGTTCGCGCTCGCGGGCGGCTCCGGGGTCATCCCGGTGGGCGGGATCAACTGGCCGTCGGTCCACGAGCCGGCCTGGCTGAACCACCAGGTCCGCTTCGCGCGGAACAGCCCGCCGGCCGCATCGGCAGGCTGGGTGACGACTAATAGCGACGCGTACGCGAACGCGATTGCAACTAACATCGGAACGAGCTTTTGAATTCTCAGACTCGCCATCGGAGTGGCCTCCTCTATGAGACTCGTGTGGCGCGCGAGACTGGTGCTCCGCGCCTCTTGTGGATGCAGCGGTGTTGCGTGACCATCGCGACCTCGAGTCCCTACCTTCGCATGCGCGCCGAACCGTTGACGGGTCGCGCGGTTTGGCGGATGGTCGCGCGTTAAGTCAGCTGCCTCCGCATGCCACATTGGCAGAGAAAGGCTCGCCGTGTAAAGGAAATCCAAGTCCTAAGGTGTTAATTCTACCCCGCGGGGCGTCAAGCCAGATCCCCCACGTGGGGAGAGAGGAGCGGAATTGAGTCCGAGAGTGGTGGGATCGCGCATTTTCGTCCGGCTGGCCGGCCCGGTTGCCGCGTTGCTGCTGGTCGCGGCCTGTAGCCCGCAGCCCAGCGTCGACGAGATCCGAAGCTTCCAGCAGGTGGGCCGCTTCGCGGAGACCATCGAGCCGCTGCGCACGCGGCTCGCCGAGGCCCCGGACGACCCCGAGCTCAACCACCTCTACGGCGTCGCGCTGCTGCAGACCGGGCAGGCCGCGCTCGCGATCTGGCCGCTGCGCAAATCCGCGCAGGACCCCGGGCGTGAGATCGACGACGGCCTGCTGCTGATGCAGGCGATCCTCGCCGGCGGCAGCGCCGAGGACGCGGTCGCGGTCGGGGCCGGGCTGCGCGAGCTCGCGCCCGATCGCGTCGAGGTGCTGCGGCTGCTGATCAACGCGCGGATGCGCGCGCGGCAGAACGAGCAGGCCCTCGAAGACGTCGCGAGCCTGCTCGAGCTCGAGCCCGACGACCCCGGTGCGATGATCTCTCGGCTGGTGGCACTGCTCAGCCTCGACCGCGCCGAGGAGGCCGAGCAGGCGCTCGAAGCGCTCGGCGAGGCCGCCAAGAGACTCGAGGGCGGTTACGAGTGGGAGCCGCGGATCTGCGGCGGGACGGCGACCTTCCTGAAGGAAAAGGGAGACCTCGAGGCCGCCGAGAACCTCTGGAACGAGTGCCTCGAGCAGTTTCCGGCCGAGGAGATGATCGTGTTCAGCGGCGTCGAGTTCTTCAACGAGATCGGCAATCCCGCGCGCGCGAGCGAGGTCCTGCGCCGCGCCTACGAGACCGAGCCCACCCACCTGCCTTTCGTCGACGCCTACGCGAATCGGCTCGCGCTCGCGGGACAGAGCGAGGAGGCCGAGCGCATCCTGCTCGCCGCGACCGAAGACGGCTTCAACGACCGCCGCGCCTGGTTCACGCTCTCGGACTACTACGAGCGACGCGACGAGTTCGACAGGGCCGCCGAGGCGATGCAGAACGGGCTCGCGCTGATGGGCGACGTCCCCCCGCTGATCGCCGCCGAGTACGTCGATCTGCTGATCCGCGCGGGCCGTTACGCCGAGGCGGAGGCGCTGCTGCCGAGTTTCCAGAACGAGGTGATGATCTCCAACCTGCTGCGCGGCCGGCTGCTGCTCGCGCGCGGCCAGCCCAGGCAGGCGCTCGACGCGTTCCAGGAGGGGATTCGCGTCTGGCCGGACAACAGCGTGGCGCGCTGGCTCGCCGCGCGGGCCCACGAGCAGCTGGGCGACTACGACCTCGCGGTGCGGGAGTACGCCGAGGCGCTGCGCTCGGACCCCGGCGATCGCGATGCGCTCGCGAGCCTGCTGCGCTTGCTCGAGATGCTCGGCCGCGACGCCGAGGCGCTCGTCGTCGTCGAGCGCTACTGGCGCGAGCAGCCGGGCGATCCCGAGGGCCTGCTGCACGTCGTGCGGATCGCGGGCCGCGCGGGTCGGCGGCGGCTGCTCGATCAGGCCACCAAGGAGCTCGGGGTCATTCCGAGCTACCGCGGGAGGTTGGTCGCGGAGCTCGCCGCGCTGCAGGCGTCCCGTTCCGGCCCGGCCGCGGGCGCGGAGTACATCCGCAACGCGCGGCTCGACCTCGGTCACCCCGTCCACGAAGCGGCGCTCACGGCGCTCGTCGAGTACCTCGCCGCGCAGGGGAGCCACGGCGCGGCGCTCCGCGCGGCGGACGCTGCGGTGGCGGCTGCACCCGAAGAGCCCCGCTTCCACGAGATTCGCGCGAGCGCGCTGCGCGGCGCGGGCGAGCGAGAGCTGGCCCGAGAGGCGTTCGAACGCGCGCTCTCGCTCGAGCCGGAGCGCCCCACCGCGCTCGCCGGCCTCGCCGCGCTCGCCGCGGAGCGCGGCGACGTCGCCGAGGCGATCGCACTCTACGACCGCGCGGATGCAGCCAGCGGCTACGGCCGCGCGGACCACGGCGATCCCGAGCGTTCCCGCTACGCGTGGCAGGCGATCCGGCTGGTTGCGGCGTCGGGCGGCGAGGCGGAGGTGGAGCGCCGGCTCGAGGCGCTGCTGGTGCGCGACGGCGCCCACGCGGCCGCGCTCGAGCTGCGCGCGCGGCAGCTGCAGGCGCGCGACCCCGAGCGCGCGCTCTCGCTCGCGCGCCGCGCGGCGCGGCTTCGCGCCGGCCCGGAGGCGCTCGACCTGCTGGGCCGCATCCAGCTCGAACGCGGCGATGCCGAGCAGGCCGCCGAATCCTTCCGCCGCTACGTCGCGTCGCGGCCCGACGAGCCGTCCGGGCACTACTGGCTCGGCGTGGCGCTGGCCGCCGCGGGCGACGTGGAGGGCGCGCGAAGCGAGCTCGCCGCTGCGCTGGAGGCCGAGAGCTTTCCGGAGCGCGAGGACGCGCAGGCGCAGCTCGCGCGGCTGCGCGGCGAGTAGCGAGCGGCCCGTTCGCCAATCGCCGCGGCGCCCGGGCATCGCGCCAATCTTTGGGTCAGGCTCCTAGATCCGGCCGCCCGGGCGGCGCGCTCCCGCCGGACTCCGCCGCCGCGGGGACGGGGGCTCGCGCACCGCGCTGCGCGCCGCCTCGTCGAGCGGGCTCTGCTCCAGCCACGCCTCGGCGGCTTCCGCGTCCCGCTTGTACCACCGGGTGGCCGCCCGCTTGAGACAGCCGAGTCGGCGTTTTTCGTCGGCCACGCGCTCGCACCAGCCGATCGCCTCGGCGGGAGCGCGCTTGCTGAGGTCGTTCGCGTAGAACAGCACGGCCGGGTCGTGGAACGCGGTCCGCCGCTCGGCCTCGAGCCACGCGACGGCGCTCGCGCGATCCGACTCGTACCAGGTGCGAAATCCCTCGCGCACGGCCTGGTGGTGCACCGCCGCATCCGGGTGGTTGCGAACCCATTCGAGGGCCGCGGGGCCGTCCTGCATTCCCCACTGCTCCGCGACGATCCGCGGCGCGTCGGACGCGTAGGGCTGCTCGCGATGCTCGAGCGCCCAGGCCGCCGCTCGCTCCGGATCCAGGCGGGCGACCATCCGCGTCCCGCGCTGGAAGGCCTTGGTCTTGAATCGGTTCTCGTAGGCTTCGTGGCGCGTCACCGCGTTCACCCAGGCCACGAGCGCGTCGGGGCCGCCCCGGCGCAGCGTCTTGGCGGCCACCCGGCTGATCGCGGTGTCGAGCCGCGCGGCCGGTTGGCTCGCGATGTAGTCGTCGACGCCGGGTTCGCCCGAGTACAGCCAACCCGTCAACAGGTCGAAGAACAAGACCTCTTCGATGCCCGGGTTGCGCTCGCGCAGCTGTTCGTAGGCGTCGCGCGCCGCCGCCGGGTCGCGCAGCGCCCAGGTCTCGATCGCGGTGCCGGCCCCGATCTCCTTCTTGTCCCGATACCCCCAGCGCAGCGTGTGGCGCAGCGCGGCCTGCGGGTCGAAGCGCGCCCAGGCGGCGACGAACGGTCGAATCGAGAGCTCGCCGAGGATGTTGAGCAGCCGGTCGTAGACCTCGGCGACCGCGATCACGTTGTCGGGATCGAGGTGCTGCATCAGCTGCGGGATGCGCTTCGCGCGCTCCAGCACGTCCGGCTCGCCGATGGCCGCCTCGGTCGCCGCCGCGAGGTCGGCGGGCGCCGGAGCGCGCGCGGGAGGTGCATTCGACCTGCCGACCGCGAAGGCCGCGACGACCGTCACCACCCATGCCAGCGCAACGGCGGCTTTCTTCCCAGCAGGCACTTGGTCACCTCCTTTCGAGGGGGCGCCGGCCGCTCGCTCCGGTCGAAAACCCGCGGCCGGCCGATGTCGTCAGTAGGAGAGCGTCACGGTGATGCCGTAGGTCCTCGGATCGGCCCAGGAGTGGAGCAGGTAGTTCAAGCCCACCGAGAGGTCGTCGCTGCTCAGCTTGTAGTGCGTGTCCATGAAGTTGTGCACCCAGCCCGTGATCTCGAGCAGCTCGTTCTCCGAGCGCCAGCTCAGCGATGCGTTGTGGATCCAGAAGGCCTCTTGGCCAAAGGTCGCCTCGGGGAAGTTGAGCTGCGAGCCCTTGCCCTCGCCCGCGTCGAAGAAGACTTCGTCCTTCCAGCTGAACGAGTAGCGCGGCGTGAGCGTGCCGAGCCCGCGGCCCAAGACCTCCCCGGGCAGCGGAATCTCGTAGTCGATCGAGCCGGTGAACGAGAATTCCGGCGATCCGATCAGCGTGTTGCCCGAGTAGTCGAATGGCACGCGGATGACGATCGGCTCGAAGTTGCCCCTACCGTTGGGTCGCGGCTGGGAGAAGAAGAACGGGAGATCCGTGATGAACTCGTCGTACTCGCTTTCCACCCAGGCGAAGTTGAA
>JBFGGA010000060.1:0-17629 GCA_041579295.1 Myxococcota bacterium
CAACGATTTGGCGTATGCTGCGCCGCATGCCCGACAGCACCCGACCCAACTCGCAGCGCCGCTTGCTGCTCGCAGCGCTGACGCTCGGTTTCTTCGCTTTTCCCGCAGCCGCTTCGACGAACCCGCAAGCGAACGAGCTGCAGCAGTGGGTGCGGGCGATGAAGGAATCTCCGAAGGGCCCGTTCCAGGGGATCCGGTGGTTTTGCGCGGACGGATCCGTCCAGCCCCCGAAGGCGTATGCGTGCTCGAAGCGCGGCGGCGGCATCCAACACGGACTCTGGACCGAGCGCGTGGAACGCATGCGCGACGCCGGTTACAAGATCGCGAACCTGCTCGCACCCCTCGAGGCCGACGCATTCAGCGGAGAGAACGCGGATCTCGACACCCTCAAGCAGATCCTGATCGAGAAGTTCCTGATCCAGGCGGACGACGGCTGGATCTTCCGCGGCGCGCGCAGCTACCGGGGCGCCTTCCAGGCGGAGGACGAGGAGGCCTCCGGGGCCGCGATCCTGCTCGCGATGGCCGCGGATCCGACCTGGCGTACCCCGGCGCGCTACGCGCTGCTGCGCGAGGCCGTCCGCTGGTTTCCGCGCGCGACGCAGTCGACGACCGCGACGCAGGTCCGACAGCTCGCGGTCGTGATCGCCGACCGGGACCCCTCGTTCGCGACGCTGCGCGCCAAGATCCACAACGCGCCGGACGCGGGCGACGCGCAGAGCGTGCGCGAGCACGCAAAGAAGCGCGGCAAGCCGGAGCTGCAGGCCGAGTACGAGCGGATCGCCGCGGCCATCGACGATCTCTACGCCGCGCGCGGCGCGGCCGACGCGCTCGTTGCGATCGCCGACGAGACGAGGGATGCCGACGCGAGCCGCCGGCTCCGCGCCGCCGCGACCGAGCTCGCCGCGGCCCCGAGCGCCGCGGCGCGCTTCGAGATCGCCGCGCGCCTGCTGCACGCGTTTCGCGATCGCGTCCGCGACGCCGAGAGCCCCGAAGGCGTCATCGCGCTGCTGCGCGGCAGCATCGTCATCGAGGGGGAGGCGTTCGCGGCGGGCAGCGCGATCCTCTCCGGACTCGACCAGAGCACGCGAGCGCAGCGGCTGCGCTGGCTCGACCAGGCTGGGTCGGCGCTCTACGGCGCCGGCTTCATCAGCGATCGGCACCTGGGCGAGCTGCGCCGGACGATCGAGCGCACGCTCTCCGGCAAATCGCTCCGCGTCGACGACTACCGCGAGGCGTTGCGCTACCTCGCGCGGGCGCCCGAGTGGGCGGCGCGTTGGCTCGCGTTCGACTTCTCGATCGCCGTCGCAAAGCTCGCCGAGATCGAGCCGCTCGCGCACCTCTACCCGCAGGATCGCATGCGCGGCAGCCCCCTGCTCTTCTACGGGACCCTGATCGACAGCCTCGTGCTCGACGCGAACCGACTCGCGGGGATCGAGCACGAGCTGTTCGGCCGCAGGATCGGCGCCGGGCTGCGCGCGCTCAACCCGGGGCTCGCGCGCGGCGTGCTCCGCGAGGCGACCGGCCACGACTACCGGCGCGACGGCATCTACCTGCTGCCCGAGACGCTCTCGGACCTGCCGCCGGTGGCGGGCATCCTGACGCTCGGCGAAGGCAGCTCGCTGTCCCACATCCAGCTGCTCGCGCGCAACCTCGGCGTGCCCAACGTGGTGGTCGGCGAGGAGGTGCTGCCGACGGTTCGCCAGCGCATCGGCGCGCGCTCCGTGCTCGCGGTGAGCCCCAGCGGCGTCGTGCAGCTCAACGAGGACGGACCGCGCTGGGACGCGGTCTTCGGCGCGAGCCGGGCGATGGGCGGCGAGCTGGTGATCCGCCCCGACCTCGAGAAGCTCGACCTCGAGCGCGCCGAGATGATTCCCCTCCGCCGCTTGCGCGCGACGGACTCGGGCCGCTCGTCGGGCCCCAAGGGCGCCAACCTCGGAGAGCTCGAGCACCACTTCGGGGACGCGGTGCCCCCGGGATTCGTGATTCCGTTCGCGTCGTTCCGCAAGCTGCTCGACCAGCCGATCGAACCCGGCGGGCCGTCGGTCTTCACATGGATGAAGCGCAACTACGACGAGATCGCCGAGCTCGAAGCCGATCCGGAGCGCCAGCAGCAGCGGGTCTCGGGGTTTCTCGCCGAGCTCCGCAACTGGATCCGCAGCTGCGATCCGGAGCCCGCGTTCCGCGCGCAGCTGCGCGCGGCCCTCGACGAGAACTTCGGCGCCGACGGAACCTACGGCGTGTTCGTGCGCAGCGACACCAACGTCGAGGACCTGCCCGGATTCACCGGCGCGGGGCTCAACCTGACGCTGCCGAACGTCGTCGGCTACGAGAACATCCTGCAGGCGATTCGAGACGTCTGGGCATCGCCGTTCGAGGAGCGCGCGTACGCTTGGCGGCAGGGCAACATGACCGATCCGGAGTACGTGTTCCCCGCGGTCGTCGTCCAGTACAGCTTCCGGGCCGAGAAGTCGGGCGTGATGGTCACCGCCGACGTCGAGACCGGCGATCCCGACATCCTGACCGTCGCGGTCAACGAGGGCGTCGGCGGCGCGGTCGAGGGTCAGGCCGCCGAGTCGCTGAAGATCGACACCCGCAGCGGCGAGGTGCGCTTCCTCGCGCAGGCCACCGCGCCGCTTCGCACCGAGCTGCCGCTCGGCGGCGGGATCGCAAAGGCGCCCGCGAGCGGGACGTCCGCGGTGCTCGAGCCCGCCGAGATCGAGCAGCTGATCGCGCTCGCGAGGCAGGTCGCGCGGTTTCCGAGCCTGCGCGACGACGAGGGCAACCGGCTGCCCGCCGACATCGAGTTCGCGTTCAAGGGAGGCGAGCTCGCCCTCCTCCAGATCCGGCCCTTCGTCGAGAGCAAGAGCGCCCGGCGCAACCAGTACCTGAGCGGACTCGACGCGGGACTCCAGCAGCGCAGCGGCGCGCGCGTCGACCTCTCGGGGATCCCGAAGGAGTCCCGACCTTGAGATTCTCCGTGATCGCCGCCGGCGCGCTCGCGCTGCTGTCGATCCCCCACCTCGCGCGCGGCTATCCGCTCGACGGCTACGAGCAGACCGGAATGCTGCGCCTGGAGGCCTATCGACTCGCCCAGACCGGCAAGGTGCGGGGGCGCCTGCTGCCCCCCGGCGGCCGGCTCGGGCTCGACGACGTGAAGCTTCGCCTGACCGAGCATCCGGACTTCGAGATCCCCGCGCCGGATCCGGAGCTGAGCGCCTCGATCCTCGAGATGCTCGGCGACGACGCCGACGGCTACGCGATCGCCCTGCTCGACATCACGGACCCCACCCAGCCGCGCTACGCGGCCCACAACGCGGAGCAGAACCAGAACCCGGGGAGCGTCGGCAAGCTGATGGTGGGCCTCGCGTGGTTCCAGGCGCTCGCCGACGTCCACCCGAACGACACGCAGGCTCGCGACGCGCTGCTCGTGAATACGCGCCACGTCGCGGATGCGTTCATTCGCACGGACAGCCACAAGGTTCCGTTCTGGCAACCCGGAGACCCGGAGGTCGTCTACCGCCCGATCCAGGAGGGCGACGAGGGAAACCTCTGGATGTGGCTCGACTGGATGATGTCGAGCAGCTCGAACGCCGCGGCCAGCACGGTCATGTCCCAGCTCGTGCTGCTCGCGCACTTCGGCGCTGCGTATCCGGTATCGCCCCAAGCCGCCGCGAAGTTCTTCGCGCAGACACCGAAGTCGGAGCTCTCGGCGATCTACACCCGGGCGATCCAGAGCCCGCTCACCCGCAACGGTCTCGACGTCACCAAGCTGCGCCAGGGGAGCTTCTTCACGCGCGAGGGCAAGGCGCGCGTCCCGAGCAGCGCCAACAGCGCGGCGACGCCGCTCGAGCTGCTGCGCTTCGTGGTCCAAATGGAGAAGGGAGCGCTGGTCGACCGGTACTCGAGCCTCGCCCTCAAGCGGCTCATCTACCTCTCGGAGGGCCGCATCCGCTACGCGGCGTCGCCCGCGCTGCGCCGGGCGGCGCTCTACTTCAAGTCCGGATCGCTCTATAGCTGCCGGCCGGAACCCGGTTTCACATGCGGAAAGTACAGGGGAAACGTCAGGAACTACTTGAACTCCGTGACGATGGTCGAGACCGATGAGCCCGGACGCCGGATGCAGTACATCGTCGTGTTGCTCTCGAACGTGCTGCGCAAGGACTCGGCCCAGATCCACAAGGAGGTGGCGACGCGGATCCACGGGATCATGGAGCGCGCCCACCCGATCGACGAGGCCGCCGCGGCGGGCGCGCCGCGCAAGCTCGACGACGGCTCCGACGAGGCCGCGATCCAGCGCGCGATCGAGGAGATCCGCTCGCAGCGCCTCGACGTCCCCATCGGCGATTCCGATTGAGCCGCTGAGCGGAAGTCCAGCGCGCCGCTTCAGCGGCGCCCCGCGCGGCCCGCACAGAACCCGGAGAGCGGCTGGGCTGAATGCCCGTCAGCGCACGGCGCGGTTTGCGCCGATCGACCGCGTGTCCGCCGCCGTGGGGTCGGGGTCGAGCAGCGCGTCGAGTCGGGTGATGATGCGCCCCAGCCACTTCGAGCCATCCGGGCTGTTGCTCAGCGCGACCGCGATGTAGCGGTGCCCGTCCCGCTCGACGAGCACGCTGTCGGAGTGATAGGTGGACCAGGAGCCCGACTTGCGCGAAATCGAGGCGCGCGGGTCGATCCGCTTGAGCGCCCTCACGAACTTGTGGTTCAGCTCGCTGTCGGCCAGCATCTCGCGCATCTTCCGGCTGTGCTCGGGCGTCACGAGGTTGTCGGTCGCGAGCAGGTAGTAGAAGCGCGCCACCTGCATGGCCGTCGCGCCGTGCGAGAGGTTGTGGAGCGGGTCCCGGCGCCACAAGCCGGCCTTCGCGTAGTCCTTGCCGACCCAGAGCCCGCCGTTGTGCTCCGGGTCGTAGAGGCGATAGCGCGGCGAGAGCAGCACGCGCGCGATGTACTCCTTGCCGACCTCGTTCATCATCTCCGTCGCGTAGCGGTTCGAGGACACCTTGATCATCCGGCCCAGCCGGTACTCGGTTTCCGCGTCGAGGACCATCTTGCCCTGGGCGATCTTCTCGAACGCCGCGAGCAGGACCGCGATCTTCGGCAGGCTCGCGGCGTACATCATCACGTCGCCGTTCACCCAGGCCACCCGCGGTGCGCCGGGGCGCTTCAGATCCACCAGCGCCACGCTGAGCAGCCTCCTGCGCGCCTCGTCGGCGAGGCCGAGATCGACCAAGATCTGGTCGACGCGCCGCTGCAGCTCCGCGTCGCGGTAGTCCCAGAGCGGCGCGTTGTCCTCGAAGCGCGCGATGCCGTCGAGCGCCATCAGATCCCGGATGCTCGCGGTCTCGATCACCTCCCAGTAGTCTTCGCCGGCGTCCCCGATGTCGTCGGCGCCCGCCGGGGAGGCAAGCGCGAGGGCGAGGAGCGCGATCCACCACCAAGCCGCCATCGCTAGCCGCCCCCCGCCGCTTCGTTCGCTTCGGCGAGCTTTCGATGCTCCCGAATCAGCACGACCGCCGCGGCGAGCCAGACCAACACGAGCGCGACGTTGAACGCGAAGTAGCCCTGATTCGAGAGGGCGAGCACGTTCGTACCGAACCCGATCGTGAGCCCGGAGAGCACATCGCCGGCGCGCACGAAGATCGTGTCGATCGCGGGCTTGCACTTGAACTTCACCTCGCTCGTCGTCGGCAGCCACAGGACGTGTCTCGCCGTGTTGTTGATCGAGTAATCGGTCGAATTCTCGGCGACCTTCATCATTTTGATCACGACCAACACGGGCACGAGCGCCATCGTCGCGTAGGAGAGCAGGGAGATCACCGGAAGCATCAGCAGGATCAAGCCGAATCCCCCGTACTTGAGCAGCCGCGACGCGACGAACGCCTGGAGGAAGAGCGCCGCGGCGTTCACCCAGGTGAAGAAACCGCCGTAGAACGCCGCCACGCCGTCCTTCGTGAAGGCCGCGACCGCGGCGGGCTCGCCGATCCCTTGCTCCGCGACCTCCTCCTGCAGGTGTTCGACGACGACGCCGAAGAGGAGGTTCTCGCCGTTGGTGTTGACCCAGTTCAAGAGCAGCGTGATCGCGGCCGCGGCGAGCAGGAACCGGCTCGTCGCGATCATCGCGAGCCCGCCCCGCTTGGACGGGGCAGGCGTGCTTGCGTGCGGCGCAGGGGGCGCCTTCTTCGGCGCCCCGTTCATCCTCGAGTCCACGACGCGGGTGAGCGCGATCGACACCGCGAGCGGCACCAGGGCTGCCAGGAGCAGCACGTCCGCACCGAATTTGGCCCCCTTGACGAGCGGCGTGACGACCGACGACCCGAAGGCAGCCCCGCCCGTGGCGCCGATCGCGATCATCGGCATCAGGCGCCGGCCGCGCTCGTCGGTGTAGATGTCCGCCGCGAACGCCCAGAACTGCGCGACGACGAAGAGCCCGAAGATCGACACCCAGATGTAGAAGACGATCGCGTTGCCGGGAATCGCGTCGAACCCCCCGCCGGGGCGCCAGAGGAAGAAGATCACGAGATTCGACATGCAGAACGCGGTCGCGTAGGTGATCAGCCGGCCGCGGTCCAGCCGATCCGAGAGCCACCCGTACCACGCGACGATCGGAATCAGCACGAAGACCTGGGCGATCGTCGAGTAGGCCTTGATCTCCTTGGCCTCGAGCCCCAGCAAGGTCGCGACGGATAGCCAGGCCTCCCGCAGCGGCTTGACGAAGTAGTAGGCGCACAGCAGCAGGAACACGTTGACGAACATCAGCAGCGCGGTGACGCCCTCGCCCGGGCGCACCTCGGTGAACAGGCACAGGAACCGCTCGAGCCGCGATAGGCGCATGGTCGTCGGCATCCCCCGCTCCAGGCTCTCGGCAAGCGCCGCCAACTGTACTATCGGGCCCGGGCGGAATCGAGCAGCGCGACACGCGGCGACGCAGCCGCGGTCGAACGCGCCCCGCCCCGCCCGCACGCGCGCGAAAGCGACCGCGCACCGCGCCGCCGGCGGCGCGGCCCGGCCCCCGATCGAGCCCCGCGCGATCGCCAAAGCCCCAGCGCGGGCAATGGGTTACGCGGCCCACCGGAACGCTCGAGAAGGGCTTCAAGTGGCGCGCGGAGAAAGCCGATTCAACTGCGGAAGAGCGTTTCCAAATCGATCCGAGGAGTGCGCTCGGCGCGTCGCCGAACCCGATGGAATACCGCGAACCGACACCTTCCGTGCTGCTGCTTCACGACGGTGAGCTCGCCGACCTGGCCGCGGTCGTCGAGCCGCTCGGTGGAATCGACCGGCGGAGCCATCCGACCGAATCGGATCGCACCCGGGCCTGGGACGTCATCATCGCGAGCGCGAGCCGCATGCTCGAGATCGACCAGTACATCTTCGACCACTCGGCGGTCCGCATCGCGGTGCTCGACGGGGACTCGAAGACGCTGCGCAAGATGCTGCGGCGCGTCGACACGGATTTGATGGTTCGCCAGCCCGTGCACCCCGCCGCGTTGCGGTTGCTGATCCTCCACGCCCTCTACCGCGGCCCCGAGAAGCGGCGCAACACGCGCGTGAGCGTGGGGGCGCCGGTTCGCTTTCGCGCCGGGTGGCGCCGCCGGCCGGCGATCCTCGCCGAGCTGTCGACCCGGGGTTGTCGGTTGATGGTGAACGAGGGCCGCCACCGCGCGGCGCCCGGCCGGCTGGTGACGGTCATCTTGCCTCCCGAAATCACGAACGACGGGCACCCCCTCTCGCTGCGGGGCCACGTCATGCGCGTTGCGAGCTCGGAGCCGGGCGACGCGGCGATCGCCGTGCTCTTCGAGTTGCTGCGAGATGCGGCGCACGAGCGACTCGAGTCGATCGTGGCGGCCCACAGCCACGGCCCGGCCGTGCTCGAAGAAGCGGTCGCGCGCCCCGTCGAGGCGACGCCGACGGCGCGCGATGCCGCCGAGCCCGAGCCCGCGGAGCCGAGCGATACCGAGCCCGAGCCGATCGCGTTCGATGCCGCCGAGCCCGAGCCCGCGGAGCCGAGCGATACCGAGCCCGAGCCGATCGCGTTCGACGCCGCCGAGCCCGAGCCCGCGGAGCCGAGCGAAACCGACGCCGAGCCGATCGCGTTCGACGCCGCCGAGCCCGAGCCCGCGGAGCCGAGCGATACCGAGCCCGAGCCGAGCGCGGTCGGCGAAGACGCGCCCTCGCCCCCCGCGCCGGCGGAGGCCGACGCGCCGTCAACGGCACTCGCAGACGCGGCCGCCGAAACGGACGGCGAGCGGCGCACGCGCGACCGGCACGCCATGAAGCGGCGCATCATCGCACTCGGTCACGAAGCTGCCCGGGTGCTGATCGGGCGGGATCTCTCGGTGGGTGGAATGCGCATCGACCCGACACCGGGCCTCGCGCTGGGCGATCATTTGAAGGTCGCCGTGCACGTGCGCCCCGACGGCCAACCGCTGGTGGTGTCGGCCGAGATCGTGCGCGACGACGGCCCGAATGGGATGGCGCTGCGCTTCGCCGAGCTGAGCCCCGCGGCTCAGCGCTATCTGTCGCAGATGATCGACGCGCTGCCGAACATCATCGAGTGGGACGGCTCGAGGGGCGGCGCCGGCCTGGTGGTCTCCGAGCTCGTCGCACGGCGCGCGGGTGAACGCCGCGTGTCCCGCTAGCCGGCCGGCGTCGGCGCACCGCGCGCCGGATCTTCCGCGCTCGCACCGCGTTCGGCCGGATCGACGGCGCCCGCGCGCCGCTCGGCCTCCTCCGACGCCTCTTCGGCCTCCGCGGCCGCGGGCTCTGCGATCTCCGGGACCGGCAGGCCCTCCGTGAGCCCCACGAACCCCTCGGGGCACAACGTGCTCGCGCCCTTCGTGAGGTGTTCGTAGACGGAGCGATACTGGACCGTCAGGTCGCGCAGCAGGTCCGAGGTCCCCGAGAAGTGATCCACGACGCTCAGCCGATAGGCCTCGTGCTCTTCCCTGGCGGTTCGAAGCTGCTCGCGAAGATCTTCCGCCTCGGCCGCCTGCCGTGCCATCTGATCTTGTGCAGCCGCGAGCTGCCCCTCCAACTCCCGGCGACGTTTCGCGCCCGCGCCGGTCGCGCGCCCGACCAGGAAGGCCGCGACCGCGAGTGCGACACCCGCGGCCGCGACGTACCCCACTAGATCCGGATCCATCCGAGTTCCCTCCACTGCTGCGTTCAGGGTCAAGCCGGAGAGTGATAAACTCGCGCGTCGGGCGCAATCGAAAACGCCCGCTTTCGCATGCGCCGGCGCGCCCGGCGGAGGGGATCGATCGTCGATGTCTCGAGATTGGCTGCAGATCCAGCTGACGGCGGATGCCACGCAGCGCGCGCAGCGGCGCCCGCCGTGGATTCGCGTGCGGGTGGCGTCGAACTCCCCGGGCTACCGCGAAACGCGCGACACGATGCGCGCGCTGCGGCTCAACACGGTCTGCGAAGAGGCGGCCTGTCCGAACATCGGCGAGTGCTGGTCGGAGAAGCACGCGACGGTGATGATCCTCGGCAGCGTCTGCACGCGGAAGTGCGGCTTCTGCAACGTTGAGACCGGCAGGCCCGATCCCGTGGATCCGCAGGAGCCCGCACGCGTGGCCCACGCGGTCACCGCGCTGCGCCTGCGCCACGTCGTGATCACCTCGGTCGACCGGGACGACCTTCCCGATGGCGGCGCCGGGCAGTTCGAACGCTGCGTGGAGGAGATCCGAGCCGCGGCGCCGGCCACGACCATCGAAGTGCTCACGCCCGACTTCCTGCGCAAGCGGGGTGCGATCGAGCGGATCGCCGCGGCGCGCCCGGACGTCTTCAACCACAATCTGGAAACCGCGCCGCGCTTGTACCGCGTCGCGCGGCGGGGCGCCGATTACCGCCACTCGCTCGACCTGCTGCGGCGCGCCAAGGCGCTGGCGCCCGCGCTCTTCACGAAATCCGGGATCATGGTCGGGATCGGCGAGACCCCGGAGGAAGTCCTCTCCGTGATGGACGACCTGCGCGAAGCCGACGTCGACTTCATCACGATCGGACAGTACCTGCGCCCCACGCAGGAGCACCTGCCGATGGATCGCTACGTCACGCCCGCAGAGTTCGACGACTACGCGCGCGCGGCGCGTGAGAAGGGATTCTCGATGGTCTCTTCGTCGCCGCTGACGCGCTCCTCGTACCACGCGGACGCCGATTTCCAGCAGCTCGTCGCGGCGCGCGAGCGCGCGCTCGACGGCGCCAGCAAAGCGAGCAGAGCGAATGAGGTCGGAGAGCGGCGAGACGCCGCCGCCGCGCGGTCCGACGGCTGAGCGAGAGGCGACGGATCGCGCGCAACCCCATGCGCAGATCGTGCTGTTGCGCCACGGCGAGCCCGAGTGGTCCGTGGACGACGGCCCCGCGTTGAGCGACCCCGCGCTCACGCCCTTCGGCGTCTGGCAGGCCGCGGCGAGCGCGCGCGTGCTCGCCGCGGAGCACCAGTTCGACGCGCTCTACACGAGCCCCCACCGGCGCGCGCGCGAGACCGCCGCTCCGCTCGTCGAGGCGACCGGGCTGGAGCCCGAGACGGTCGACCGGCTCGCCGAGGTGGGTGTCGCGGTCGAGGGGTTCAGCGCGGACGAGGCCAATCGCTACTTCGTGGAAGGCGCCCAGCGGCCACTCCGAGAGCACTGGAATGGCTGGCCGGGCGCCGAGACCTTCCACGACTTCCACGCGCGCGTCACCTCGGGCATCAACGACATCCTCGGGATGCACGAGTGCCGCTCCTACCGCGAGCACGACTTCACGGTCTGGGAACTCCCCGAGAAGAAACCCTCGATTGCGATCGTCGCGCACATGGGAACCAACGCGGTCATCCTCACCCACCTGCTCGACATCCGGCCGGTCCCCTGGGAGTGGCTGCGATTCGAGACCGGTCTCGCCGCGTACTCGATCCTGCAGGCGCGGCCGATCGGACCCCAGGGTTACGTGTGGTCGCTGCTGCAGTTCGACCGCGAGGACCACCTCGTTCAGGCGCGACTGCGCTGAGCCGGGCTATGCTGCGAGTCGGAGATCGCGATGGCGCCCCTACGGCTCTACCACAACCCCGGCTGCAGCAAATCGCGCCGAGCGCTGGAGATCCTGCAGCAGCGCGGCGCGGCGCTCGAGATCGTCGAATACCTGAAGGAGCCGCTCGACCGCGAGGCGCTCGCGCAGATCGCGGCCCGACTTCCAGACCCGCCCGCAGACCTGGTGCGCAGGGACCGCAACTTCGAGCGCCTCGGCCTCGATCCGGGCGGCTACCAGACACTCGAATCGGTCGTCGAGCTCCTACTGGAGCACCCGGAGCTGATGCAGCGGCCGATCCTCGTCGCGGGCGAGCGCGCGCTGATCTGCCGCCCGCCCGAAAGAGCGCTCGAACTCCTCCCGTAGCGGATGCGATGCAGCCCGACCCTCACGATCTCGAGCGCCCGGCGGGTCGGAGTCGGGAGCCGCTCGGCGCGTGGGCGCGCCATCCGGGGGAGCGTTAGCGGATGAGGGACGTCGCGGGGAAGCTCGCTCGCTCGCGGCCGACGATTTCAGCGCTGCTCACGCTCGCGGTCTTCGGCGCCGTCGCGGGCGCCCGCTCCGTCGGCTCGCTCGAGGAGCTCGAGCTCGGCGCCTACGACTGGCTGCTCCGCTCGCGGCAGACGCTCGCACCGAGCGACAATCCGATCGTGCTGATCCGGCTGCGCGAAGCCGAGATCCAGAAATACGGGCACCCGCTGTGCGACGCCCGCATGGCCGTGGCGCTCTCGAAGCTGCAGCGACTCGGCGCAATCGCGATCGGCGTCGACATCTACCGCGACCAGCCGATTCGAAGCTGCGGCGGCGAGGCCGGCGAACGGGACATCCCCGCCGCGGACAGCGACCTCGCCGAGGTCGCGCGGCGCGACGACCGCGTGGTGATGATCGCGAAGCCGCTCGAAGTCCCCCCGATCGCGGCGCCGCGATTTCTGGAGGGCAGCGACCAGATCGCCGTCCCCGATCTCGCCGTCGATGCCGACGGGGTCGTTCGCCGCGCACTCCTCTCCTACGCCCACGGAGACGATCACTACCTCTCGCTGAGCCTGCAGCTCGCGCTGCGCTATCTGAGGGAATGGCAGATCTATCCCACCAACGACCCCGAGAAGCCCGACCAGATCCTGATCGGCGAGATCTCCATTCCCGTCTTTCGACCCGACGACGGCGGCTACCACGACGCGGACGCCGGCGGCTACCAGTACCTGCAGGACTTCGCGCTCGGCCACGGCGGCTTTCCTTCCTACACGCTCGAGGATCTCTACGCGGACGCGATTCCCGAGCAGGCCGTGCGCGGAAAGATCGCGCTGCTCGGCACCGACTCACCCAGCGTCAAGGACCACTTCTCCACGCCGTACAGCGCGGGCCGCTCCGAGGATCCCTTCATGCTCGGCGTGGAGGTGCACGCGCACGCGACGAGCCAGTTGATCCGCTTCGCGCGCGGCGAGTCGCGGCCGATCGCGAGCTGGAGCGAACGCGCGGAGCTCGTCTGGACGCTGCTGTGGTGCGCGCTCGGCGGCGCGCTCGGCTACTGGAACCGCTCGGGCTGGCTGACCGCGATCGCGGGTGGCGCGGGCCTGGCCGCCCTCGCGCTGGCGTGCCGCGCGGCGATCGGCGCTTCGCTGTGGATCCCGCTCGTCCCTCCCCTGCTCGGCGGCTTCTCGTCGGCGGCCCTGGTGACGGGCTACCGCGCGTTCCGGGAGCGCGCCGAGCGCAATGAGCTGGCGGGCCTGTTCTCCAAGTTCCTCCGCCCCGAGGTCGCGAACGCGATCTGGGAGCAGCGCGATCAATTCATCGGCCCCGACGGCCGGCCGCGCGCGCGGAGCATCGTGCTGACCTCGCTGATGTCGGACCTGCAGGGCTACACGACGGCCTCGGAGTCGATGGACCCCGAAGCGCTGATGGGCTGGATCAACCAGTACATGGTCGTCATGGCCAACCTCGTGGGCGACCACGGCGGCGTGGTGGACGACTACGCGGGCGACGGCATCAAGGCCAACTTCGGCTTTCCGATCCCGAGCGCGACCGAAGAGGTGATCGGTCGGGACGCCCAGAACGCGGTGAACTGCGCCCTCGCGATGGGAGCCGCGATGGATCGGCTCAACGCGGATTGGCGCGGGCGCGGCCTGCCCACGGGGCGCGTGCGTGTGGGCATCTTCACGGGGCCCGCGGTGGCCGGAATCCTCGGCGGGCGCAAGAGCATGAAATACACGACGGTGGGTGATACCGTGAATACGGCCGCCCGGCTCGAGAGCTTCGCGAAGGACGACTTCAGCTCCGAGGCGGAGCGCCGCGACTGGCGGATCCTGGTCGGCGAGACCACGATGCGGTACCTGGACGGGTCGTTTCGCACCGAGGATCTCGGCAGCCACGCACTGAAGGGAAAGCACGAGGAGATTCGAATCTATCGGGTCCTGGGTGCGTCCTAGGCGCTGTACGACGGAGACGTCGCTGCCGAGCGAGCAGCGGATGCGCGATGCGGCGTCCGATGCGCGGCGCGGCGACAGGGGCTCGGGCCGCTCCAGGCGGCGAATCACGGACTGCGAACCGGGAAGAAGAGGAGAAACGGCATGAAGACCTTCATCACGCTGATCGCCCTGTGCCTGCTGTCGACCTATGCAGCGCCCCGGGCGGCCGAGGACGAAGCCGCGAAGCAGGACGCCGCGGCGGAGGAGACCGCGAAACCGGCCCCGATGCCGGTCTTCAAGCCGACCAATCTCGGCGCGCCGATGACGCGCCTGGGCGGCGCCACCCGCGGCGCCCTCGGCTCGGTTCCGCGAACCGAAGCGCTCGTACCCGAGGTCGCGGGCCGCACCCTGCAGGCCCAGCCGGTCCTGTACTGGTACCTCGCGGGAGAGACCGACCACCGCATCGACTTCGCGCTGATCGGCGTCGATCCCATCAACCCGATTCGCGAGACCACCCTCGCGGGCCCGTTCGAGCCCGGCATCCAGCGCATCCGGCTGGCCGACCACGGCGTGAAGCTCGAGCCGGGAACCGAGTACCAGTGGTTCGTGCGCGTGATTCCGAACCCCGATCAGCGGCTCTACGACCGCGTGATCGGCGGCGGCATCGAGCGCCTGCAGCCCTCCGCGGAGCTCGACGCGAAGCTCGCATCCGCGGCGGAGGGACGGGCCCACTACCTGCTCGCCGAGGCCGGCATCTGGTACGACGCGCTCGACTCCCTCTCGCGGCAGATCGAGGCCGCGCCCGAGAACGACAACCTGCGCGCACAGCGCGCCGCGCTGTACGCCCAGGTCGGACTCGAAGACGTGAACTGACCGCGCAGGAATCCGCGCGCGCGTCGCGCGCGGCCGAGCCGCTCAGAGCCGCTCGCGGATCAGGTTGCGCGCGAGCCCGAAGCGGCTCACGAGCGTCCGGACGACGGGCACGGCGAGGTTCCGCACGAGCTGCGGCCCCGCATAGGGGAGCCTGCGGTTGACGATCTCGTGCTCGGTGAAGGCGCTGCGCTCGTCCGCCATCAGATCCGCGATGATGCGCCCCGCCGTCTGGGTGGTGGGCACGCCTTCGAAGAACCCGACGCCGTAGTAGACGTTTCGGTACGGGCCGATCACGCCGACGGATGGGGTGAGGTCGCGCGTGCCCGACATCGTCCCCCCCCAGGAGTGATCGATCCCGATCCCCGCCAGCTGCGGAAAGACGTCGAGCAGCCGCCCGATCAGCTTCTGCCGGATGGTGGCATTGAATCCCCGACTCAGCCCGTCGTTCCAGTAGTAGGGATACTCGACGCCGCCGATCACGATGCGGCCATCCGCCGACGGCGCCGCGTAGAAGAACTGCGGGAGCATGTCGCCAAAGCCGCGCCGCTCCCGAAGGCCGATCGATTCCCACTGCTCCGAGCTCAGGGGCTCCGTCGCGACGATGTAGTTCGGGAGCGGAAAGACGCGGTTGCGAAACAGCCCGAGCTTCGGCGCGTACGCGTTCATCGCCAGGACGACGATCGGGGCGTCGATTCGCCCCTGCTCGGTCTCGATGCGGTGGAGCTTTCCGGGCGCGATCCGCCGAACGACGCTGCGCTCGCGGATCTCCACGCCGCGCGACTCCGC
Organism: Myxococcota bacterium; assembly: GCA_041579295.1. Lineage (GTDB taxonomy): Bacteria > Myxococcota_A > UBA9160 > UBA9160 > SMWR01 > JACZVU01. The sequence continues at coordinate 15,060 of JBFGGA010000060.1, forward strand.
GACGCGCTTCATGCCGCGGGCGAGCTTGGCGGGATTGAGGGTCGCCACCTGCGGGAGCAGCAGACCCGCGACGAAGCGCGGCGAGCGGATCTCCGCCCGAAGGCTCGGCCCCTGGAGCAGCGTCGCGTCGAGGCCGAAGGCCTTCCGCCACTGCACCCGCTCCTCGAGCCAGCGCGCCTCCTCGTCGGTCATCGCGAGCGTGATCTGCCCGTTCTGCATCAGATCGCAGTCGACGCCGTGCTCTTCGACCAGCTCGCGGACCTGACGCAAGCCGTAGAAGCTCACCTCGATCCGCTCGCGGATGGCGTCGTCGTCCAGGCCCGTCGGGTCTCCGAGCAGGTCGTCTGAAATGCAGAAGCCGCCGTTGCGGCCGCTCGCCCCGTAGCCGCAGCACGCTCCCTCGAGCAGCGTGATCTTGCGGTCCGGAAAGCGCTGCTGGATGTGGAGCGCCGAAGACAGGCCCGTGTAGCCGCCGCCGATGATGGCGACGTCCGCCTTGTGGTCTCCGCGCAGCGGCTCGTTGATCGCCTCGTCGTCGAGCCCCGCAGTCTTGAACCAGAAGTTGTCGACGAAGTACTCGTAGAGATCGGCCGATCCGAGCTTCGTGCCGGAGGATGTTCGCCTCGAGAAGTACTGCATGCGGCCTCCCTTCTACTCCGCGCGCGGCAGCGCCTCAGGAGGCGTCTGCGAGCGCGGGGATCGTCTTGCGCAGCCGGAGGTACATCACGCCGTAGATCGCCATGCCGGTCAGCGAGGCCGCCGCGCACATTGCGAACACGCCGTCGTACCCGAGGCCGGTGGCGAGCACCGTGGCCGCGATGTTCGGGCCGATGATCTGGCCGAGGCCCTGCGCGGCGGGCAGCAGCGATGCGAAGCGGCCCGAGTGATCGACGTTTGCGACGGTCGACATCTGATAGACGTCGATGAAGATCCACAGGAAGTTGAACGAGAAGACACTCACGAGGATGTTCACGTCGCCAATGCCCAACGCGAGCATGCCGACGATGCTCGCGTGCACGATCAGTGCGACGAGCAGCGGCCTCGCGAGGCCGAAGCGATCGCTCACCAGGGTGGCGAACAGGCAGCCGAGGAGGCTGCAGAACGAGGTCCAGACCAGGATCTGGCCGATCCAGTGTGGCGCGACACCCGCGTCCAGGCTCGCGAGCTCGATGTAGGTCCAGTAGGCGCCGATGTTCACGTAGGTCGCGACGATCGCCGCCAGGCAAAGCCAAGCGAAGTACGCGGGCACGTGCCGGTGCTCGACGTGGTGCGCGCCCGTCGGCTCTGCGACGTCCAGCTCCACGTCGAGGGCCTTCTCGACCGCAAACGGCGGGATCCAGCGCAGCCATAGCAGGCCGAACAGATAGCAGCCGATGAATACCGAGTAGATCCCGTTCATCGACAGCTGCGGCAGGATGTGAAGCTCGAGCGCCTGCGAGAAAGCGAACGCGAAGAGCATCATGTTGTAGGCGCGCGCGGGCTTCGACGTGGCCCCGAGATTTGCCACCGCGATGGCCGTGTAGATCCCGCTGCCGATACCCGAGAGGATCCTCAGCCCGAGCACCTGCTCGTAGGCGACGTAGACGGTGCAGAGCAGGTTCGCGGCGATCGCAAGGCCGGCGCCCGCGAGCACCAGGTAGCGCCGATTGAAGCGGCTGATGATCAGTGCGGTGAGCACGCCGCCGATCGAAAAACCGCCCAGGTCGGCGCCCGCGACCCGACCCACCTCGACCTCCGAGAAGCCGAGGTGCTCCACCCACGCGGTGCTGATCACCGGAATGCCGACGAGGACGCCGTAGCCAACCAGCGTCATGTACAGGGAGAGGGAGATGGAGCGCCAGCCGTCGAATGCGCTGCGGGGATGAAGCACGCGCAGAGCATAGCCGGCGCGGCGCGCGCCCGTCTCCCCGCGGCGGGATCCGCGCATCGAGTCGACCGAGACCCGATCGAGCCCCGCGAGGTCGATTCGCAGGGCCACCCCACCCGGCCCGACCGCGATCGATCTGGCAGATCGAATCCAGGCGCCCCATCGTATGCGGCGGCCGGAGGCCCGCGCGAACGCGGCGGATCCAGGAGGGAACGCGATGCGGATCGATTTCGAAGGCAAGCGGGTTCTGGTCACCGGCGGAACGCGCGGCATCGGCAGGAGCGCCGTCGAGGCATTCCTCGGAGCGGGCGCGCGGGTCGCGCTCAACGGTCGAACTCCCGATTCCGCGGCGAAGGCCGTCGCGGCGCTCGGCCATTCCGAGCGACTGCTGGCCGCGCCCGGTGACGTCGGCACGGTCTCCGGCTGCGAGGCCGCCGTGGGCGCGGCGCTGGAGGGCCTCGGCGGCCTCGACGTGCTGGTCAACAGCGCGGGGATCGGTGTGGACGCGCGCATCGAAGACAGCGACGAAGCGCTCTGGGACGAGACGCTGAACGTCAACCTGAAGGGGACGTTCTTCTGCTGCCGCGCGGCGCTCGAAGCCCTGCGCGCGGCGCGGGGCAACATCGTCAACATCGCCTCCGACGCGGGCCTGATGGGCACCGCGAAGCTGGTCGTCTACTGCGCGTCGAAGGGCGGCGTGGTG
>JBFGGA010000061.1:0-17328 GCA_041579295.1 Myxococcota bacterium
ATGACCCGCAGGTGATCGCGCGCAACATGGTGGTGACGGCCGACGACGGGGCGGGTGGAAGCCTGCGCATGGCCGGAAATCCGATCAAGCTCTCGGCCCACCCGGACCCCGCGACGCGCACCGCCGCGCCCGAGCTCGACGCGGACCGGCAGCGCATCCTCGCCGAGCTCGACGCGCCCGCAACCCCTGCCCGACGCCGCGGGCGCTGAGCGCGCAGCGGGGGGTGCGGGGCCGTGGGTGCGGGGACGCCAGTCTTTGGGTCAGGCTTCTAGCTGCCAGCGGCCGCGCCGCGTCTGCTTCGCGAGCGACTCGCGCAGCGCCGCGAGGAAGCGGCTGCGCGGCCACTCGGTCGCGCCGAAGCGCGCGAGGTGCTCCGTGTGGACCTGGCAGTCGATCAGGTCGAAATCCCAGCGCGCGAGCTGCGCGACGAGCGTCGCGAACGCCACCTTCGAGGCGTCGGGGCGCGTGGCGAACATCGACTCGCCGAAGAAGCAGCCGCCGAGTGACACGCCGTAGAGACCACCGACCAGCTCGTCTCCCGACCAGGCCTCCGCGCAGTGCGCGTAGCCGAGCTCGAAGAGCTGAAGATAGGCCTCGATCATCTCGTCGGTGATCCAGGTTCCGTTCTGCCCGCTGCGCGGACTCTGCGCGCAGGCGCGGATCACCGCCTCGAACGCGCCGTCTAGCTGGATCGAGAAGGGCCGATCGCGCAGGGTCCTGCGCAGACTGCGCGAGACGCGCAGCTCGACGGGAGTCAGCACCATGCGCGGATCGGGGCTGTGCCAGAGAATCGGCAGGCCGTCTTCGTACCACGGAAAGATCCCCATCGAGTACGCGAGCAGCAGTCGATCGGGCACGAGATCGCCGCCGACGGCGAGCAGCCCGCTCGGGTCGGCCTCTTCGGGGGGCGGAAAGCCGACCCCTTTCGTCAAGCGGTAGACGGGCACGCCGCTCCTCGCCCGGCGGATCGCAACGCGCAGCCGACTCGGCACGCGCAAGCGCTGCGAGAAACTCGAACCCGCTCGATGCGAGCGCCCGTTCGGTCGATGCGATGGGTCGCGATGCCTATAATCGAACCAGCCGATGGTCTCGCCCATTCTACGACACCCATCCCCCGCGAACCGGGCGGGCCAGCGGATCGCGCGCCGCCGGCGCGCCCTGCTCGCGCTCTCGCTGCTCGCGCTCGCCTGCGGCGAGGCCGCGCCCCCCGAAGCGGACGACTCGACCGCGGCGGCTCGACGCGGGGTGCGCGCGGAGCCACTGCGCGTTCCGACGCCGCTGCTCGTCGGCAACCAGCTGCGCAACCCGGGCTTCGAGACCGGAGCGGAGGGCTGGGGGCTCGGCGAACGCCGGGAATCGGTCGGCTTCGAGGTCGTGAGCGAGCCCGTCCACTCCGGGCGCGCCGCCGCGCGGCTCGTCGCGTCCTGGCGGCCCGGCAGGCAGGAGCAGCCCGTGAGCGTTCGGAGCGCCGCGCAGGAGATCTCGCCGCCGCGCTTTCCCGATCGGGTCGGGGGTTGGTTTCGCGTGGATCGCTGGGAATCCGATTCGGAGCAATCGCCGCTCCAGCTACAGGTCATCGTCGCCGCGATCGGCGACCCGCGCACGCGCGAGATCGTCGCGACCGACGGCCCGGTGGGGTCGGACGTCCACCCGGAGCTCGACAACTTCCAGCTCCGCTACCAGCTCGCGGGTCCGGGCGAGGAGCTCGCGGACGGCGGCAACTTCAAGCATCGGGTCGTCGGCCGGGGCGCGCCGGAGCTCGGGCGCTGGCAGCGCTTCGACCTCTCCGTCAAGGCCGACTTCGAACGGCGCTGGGGGGCGGTTCCGGAGAACTTCCGGGAGCTGCGGGTCATGTTCGCGGTGCGCTGGGATGACAAGCAAGTGGGGGCCGCGCTACACGCGGACGTCTACTATGACGATCTGTTCTTCGGCTTCGAAGATCTCTGAGTTTCTCGGCGCTCCGGCGCTCTGCGGGCTCTCGGCCGGTGTCTCACCCTCGAAACCCGGGCGGTGGCGCCCGCTCGTCAGCGGATCGCGCCTGGCCGCCACGACACCGGGGTGTTCGGAGCGAGCGCGGTGGGCGGAGTCCACGGGGAGATCGCGTTGAGCCGGATTCGATTCGCCGATTGGCGCCTCGTCGCGATCGGGGCGGCGGCGCTGCTGCTGGCCGCGCTCGCCTACCGGCCCCTGTTCGAGACGAGCCCCGGCTACGACCTCGAGCAGGACGTCGAGATGTTGTTCTTCCACAGCACCGCGTCCGGCCCGCCCGTGGTGCTGATCGTCGCGATCTTCTTCATCTACCGGCGCTGGCACCGCCTGTCGGCGCTGCCGCGACGCGCGTCGTGGGGCCTCGGTCTCGGACTGCTGCTGCCGGGCGCGTTCGTCTACGGCTGGGCGATCCACACCGGAGCCGGCGACCTCTTCGTCCCCGCGCTGATGCTGAGCCTGATGGGCTCCGCGGCACTGCTCTGGGGCGGCCGCGCGCTGCGGGTGCTCGCGCTGCCGCTCGCGTTTCTCGTGCTCGCGATGCGCATTCCGACGGCCTTGCTCAACGAGATCCTCTGGAAGCTCCAGATCTGGACCGGCGAGTACGCGGGCTTCCTGCTGCGCCTGGGCGGCATACCGGCCACCGTGTCGGGCGATCAGATCCTGCTGCCCGACCAGCACTTCGCGATCATCGAGACCTGCGCGGGGCTGCGCTCCTGCGAGTCGCTGACCATGCTCGCGTTTCTGATGGTCGACCTGTTCCGCCGACGCGGGCTCCACGCCGCGCTGCTGATCGGACTCGCGCCGCTGGTCGCGTTCGCGGTCAACGGGGTGCGGGTGGTCACGCTGATCCTGAACCCCACCTCGGACATCCACGAGATCCACGTCGTCCAGGGGATCGCGATGCTGCTGATCGGACTGCTGATCCTCTACGCGATCGACGTGGGGCTGGAGCGGTGGCTGCCGACGCCCGGCCGACGCGCCCCCCGACGCCGCGCCCGCAAGCAGCGCGGCTCCGGCGACGCGGCGCTCGCGGGGCCGCTCGTCGCCACCGGGGCGTTGGCGGGGCTCGTCGCGCTCGCCGCGACGCTGCCCCGCTGGGAGCTCCCGGCGCGCGGCGAGCTGCCGTTTCCGGATGCCCAGATCCCGAAGCAGATCGGCGCCTGGACGTCCTCGGCGCTCAAGACGGACCTTTCGTTCCTCGGGATCGTCCGCTTCCGCGCCCGGGTCGATCGGCGCTACGAGCGCAACGGCGAGTCGGTCTCGCTCTTCGTGGGGGTGGGCAGCCGCGACGCCCGCTTCGCGAGCCCGTTCTCGCCCAAGACCGCGTTTCCGGGCAGCGGCTGGTGGCGGGAGGAGACCCGCGAGATCTCGCTTCCGCCCGACGGCCCGCGCGCCCGGGTGAGCGTGCTGCGCTTTGGGACAGGGGGGCGGCGCGAGCTGACCATCGACTGGACGGAGGGCGGCGCCGGCCTCGCCGACGAGATCTTCCGATTTGTGACGGCGCTCGACAACAGCGCCTGGGGCCGGCCCCGGGAGGGCGTGGCGGTGCGGCTGGGCACTCCCCTGCGGGACGCGACCCCCGCCGCCCAGGCCGCCGCGGAGGCGCGGCTGCTGGATTTCTACCGCTCCCTGCGGCCCGAACTCGACCGCGTGGGCTTCCCGTAGGGGGCGATTCCCATGGCGGAAAAGCTTTTCCTCATCTGGGAAGAAGCGTTCTCAATCCGCCCGCGCCGCTGATAACAAAGACCTTTTGAAATCAGGTAGTTAGATCCCATCTATCCAGTGGCACCGCATTTGCAGCATATGGGCCAGCGCGATAGCCGCAGGGACTCCGGTTGACCCTGCCAGAGATCGCCAGATGCGGAGGTTTCTCCGATCGACAAGCAGGTTGGTCCGCCAAGTGGACGCTGGGGAGTCCGCTCCGGGCGATTCGGTCATTTTTGACTGGACAACGGAGAGTGAATTCGGGCTTAATCTCCTCTGGCGTGATGCAATCGGCAGAAACGAAGAAGGGTTTTTTGTTGGTAACTGGTCAGCGCCATCGACAAGGAGTGAACAGATGAGATTGACAGTATTCGCGGCGACGCTCGCATTTTTGCTGTGGGGTTCTCCCGCGTTTGCAGGATCCGCGCCGGACTTTGACGGCGACGGGGTCAGCGACGGTCTCGACAACTGCTCGGATGCGGTGAACTCCGATCAGGACGATACCGACGCGGACGACTGCGGGAATCTCTGCGATGCGGACTACGACCAAAACGGCACTGTGGGATTTCCGGACTTCGGCGAGCTGGTCGGCGTCTTCGGGACTGGCGACGAAGAGAAGTGCCACTTCGAACCGGTGCCCGGCTGCACGGTGGGTTTCCCGGACTTCGGTTATCTCGTGGGTAACTTCGGAGCGACTCCGGGGCCTTCCGGAACGACGGCCGGAACCGTGGCCTGCCCGTAATGAGCTGGGTGGATTCGCAACTTAAACACTCTGATCGCAATCAGAGCGCTCTGAGTAATTGAGGAGACAGGACAATGCGGAAATTCTTTGCAGTAGCGATGGGTAGCGTGGTGGCTCTCGTGGGGTTCGCGGGCGCGGCCAACGCGAGCGCCACGGTCGATCTGATCTGGATTGATGTGACGAACACGAACCTGATGGGCAACCCGATCTGCCTCACGCCCCTCAACCGGAACTGCACCCCGGACCCGCGCTCCCCTGACGGCGGCGTGACGATCAGCGGCCTGGCGGTGACGGACAGCATCACGCTCGGCGTGATCCTGACCGCGGGACCGGGTGGGAGCATCGGCGGCGGCGTGAGCGTCAACTACGGCGACGCGCTGCCCAAGGTCGGCGTGACGGGCTTCCAGAGCCTCTCGACGACGAAGCCGTTCGTCTACCTGCCGCTGCAGGTCGGCTCCACGACCAACATCTCGCCGTACATCGACAACATCAACGCCGCGGCGGCGCCGCCCCTCGGCAACGGCATCGGCCTGCCGCCGGGCGTGACCGCCTACCTCGGGACGGTGACCTTCCACAAGGACGTGCTCATCAACGGCACCTCCGAGTTCATCGTCGGCGTCGACGGCCCCGGCGGAACGGACGGCATCCTGGACGGGAACGGCGGCAACATCAGTGGCACGACCGCGTTCAACAGCGCGTTCCTCGTCAATGTTCCCGAGCCGGGTGCACTCTCCCTGCTGGTCATGGGGCTGGGTGGCATGCTGCTCGCGGGACGCGGCCGAAGGAGCTGACGCTTCCCTGGCGGTAGCGCTAGACCAAACACCAAACGCCCCGGGCTTCGGCCCGGGGCGTTTTGCTTTGAAGTTGCCGGTTGCTGAATTTCGAGCTTCGCTCCGACGGAGCTCGCCCCACCCGGTCCATCGCTCGCCCGCCCGGCGGCCGGCCCCTGAGCACTAGAAACGCTCCCTTCCTTCCCGGCGCCGAGTGCCCCCCGTTCGGCCCACCACCGCGCGCTGCGCGCGCTCGCGCGCCTCTCGTGATCTCTCTTCAATTCTCCACTCGCACTGAATCTCGCCCGGACGCACGCCTGCGGCGATTTCGCATCGCATCTCGCTAAAGGCGCTCGCGCAAAGCGCCGAACAGTGAAGAGCACGCCGTATACCGAGCGTGAACTACCGAATAGGAGATCCCCCAATGAGACGAACTCTGATTGCGGCCACTTTGGCTTTGTTGCTCTGGGGGACGCCCGCCTTGGCTGGCCCCCCACCCGACTTCGACAGCGACGGTGTGATGGATAGCGCCGACAATTGCTCCGAGCAGCCCAATCCCGCTCAGGACGACACGGACGGCGATGACTGCGGAAATCTCTGCGACGCGGACTACGACGACAACGGCCTCGTGACCTTCGTCGACTTCAGCGCGTTCTCATCCGCGTTCGGATCGATGGATCTGGAGAAGGATCACACCGAGCCCGTGTCGGGTCCGGTCGGCTTCATCGACTTCTCCTTCTTCAATGTGGCTTTTGGCGAGGTACCGGGCCCTTCGGGAACGACGATCGGGACGGTCGCCTGCCCGTAGCCCCGCTGTGAGCAGGTATCGAGGATTGATCAAATGAAAGCACTTCACGACGCATCGAGGAGAGAAGCAATGAGAACGGCATGGGTCGGAACGTTCGCCGGACTAATCGCCGTGGTCGGACTCGCGGGAACCGCGAACGCGAGCGCAACGGTCGATCTGATCTGGCAGGGAAGCGGGACATCGGTCACCAGCGGGCTGGCGATCTCGGACGTCATCACGCTGGACGTGATGCTCACCGCGGGCCCGAACGGCTCGAACGGCGGCTCGGTGAGCGTCGACTACAGCGCGGTCGTCGGCACGCTCACGGTGGTCGGCTATTCCAACACGCTGGACGGCTTCTGGGGACTCTCCCCGGCGGGGCCGCCTACCGACCCGGGTGACAACATCATCCACACCATCAACGCGGGCTCGATCTGCGGCGTCGTGGGAAGCTGTCTCGCCAACACCGAGACCGCGCGGCTCGGCACGGTCAGCTTCCGGGTGGACGCACTGCCCGGCGGCACGCTCGCGCTCCTCGTGGGGCTCTTCGACCCGGTGGATGGCATCGGAGACGCGATCGGCGGAGACGCCTGCAACCCCGGACCGTGTACCTTCAACAGCGGCTTTGCGGTGGTGCCCGAGCCGGGAACGCTCTCGCTGCTGGGCATGGGCCTCGGCGGGCTCTACGTGGTCGGGAGAAGGAGCGGCCGCAAGCGCTAGCTCCGAACCGCTAGCTTCCACTCCTCGGATCGTCCGAACGCCCCGCGCTCGCGAGCGCGGGGCGTTCTTCGTTGCGCGACCCGAGCTCGCAGGTCGCGGGACGGCTGAGCCCGCGCAGCACGAGCGCAATGGCATCGTCGAAGAAGGGCTCCAGCGCGCGGCGCCGCAGGCGCCGATGCGCGGCGGAGCGCTCGGTTCGGATGATCCCATTGGCAAGCGTCCAGAGGATGCTGGACACCTCCCAGGCGTCGCACGGCGCGAACACGCCCTGCTCGACGCCCTGCTCGATGATTCCGGCCAGGGTCGCGAGGCTCGCCTCCCACAGCCGGGTCACCTCATCCACGACCTCGGGCGGTAGTTCGCCGATCACGGCCTGGTTCTCGATCGCCCAGAAGATCTGGAAGTAGTCCGCGTTTTCGACGTAGTGCTGGAAGTAGAAGCGACTCACGCGCACGAGCGCTTCGAGTGGTTTCGCGTTCGGGTCGAGCGCGGCCTGCAGCTTGTTCTCGAAGCGCTGCGCGTTGCGCGACAGAACCGCGAGGTAGATCTGGGCCTTGCTGTCGAAGTATCGGTAGAGGGTCCCCTTTGCGACGCCCGCGATCTCGGCGATCTCGTCGAGATTCGCGTCCATGAACCCATCCCGGAAGAAGATCTCCTTCGCCGCATCCAGGATTCGACGCCGAACCTCGGCCTTTCGCTCTTCCCGTCCCGAACTCGGCGATCTGCGCGGATCAGCGGCAATGCCTCGCGGCCTCATCGCGCCACCGGTCGGCGCAGCTCACCGATCAGGTACCTGCGCATGTCGTCGGGCTCCACGATCGCCTCGAGGGAGCCGACCTCGAGGGCGCGCTCCACGCTGTGAACCGCGTCGAACTCCGCCGCGAGCTCGGCCTGCTTCTCGAGCAGTACTTCCTTCCAGGCGCTCTCGAGGCGGTCGCGACCGCTCGAACCGGACTCCCACCGGAGCTTCATGATGCGCGGGTCCCGCGCCGCGCGCGCCCGCACCTCTCGCGTGAAGACGACCGCCGCCGCGGGCCCACCGCCGATCACCGACGCGAAGGAGCCCGTGAGCGCCGCGGGCCGCAGCTGGTCGTTCAAGCTGCCGGAGAAGACCACGTAGGCGCCGCCGTGGTAACGAGACACGACGAGAAAGACGATCCTTCCGTCGAAATTCACCACCGCCCGCGCGATCTCGGCTCCGTATTCGAGCTGCAGCTTGCGCATCGACTCGGGTGACCCATCGAATCCAGAGAGGTTCGCGAGGAGCACCACCGGGCGGTTTCCACTGGCCGCGTTCAGGGCGCGCGCGAGCTTCTTCGACGAGAGCGGAAAGAGCGTTCCGCCCATCCACACCAGGGGGCCGTCCGTCGGGCGGTAGCCCTCTCTCGGAAGACTGCGGCTCTCGATCCCGATCAGGCAGACCGGAATGCCGCCCAGATGCGCATCCCAGATGATCGCGGTCTCGGCGCCCTGCCACGCCCGCCAGCGCTCGAGGTTGCCACCGTCCTGGTCGATCACCCCGGCCATCAGCGCGCGCATCGAAAACGGTCGCTTGCGATCGAGATTGGAATCCGCATCGAAGATCTCGCCCAGCGTTCGGAAGTCGTGGCCCTCCTCGGGCTCACAGGGGTAGGTCATGATCGAGCGCGTGTCGGAATCACCCGTGGAAAAGTGTCGTGGGCCACACTCGCCGGGAGGGACGAACGTGAAGCGGTAGTGGTCGTAGAGGATCCGATAGGCATCGGCGAGATTCCGCGCGTAGAACTGCGCTTCGCCGTTGAGCCCCATGATCCGCTCGTATCCGCCGATGGCGATGTCGTCTTCCGCGGAAACCGATCCCGCGGCCTCCAGCGCCGCTCGCCCCGTCAGGAGCATCGAGGCCGAGGCGGTCATGATCAGGACACCCCGGGTGTGCTGCAGCATCGTGGCCAGCGCGTTGAAGTAGCTCTGGGCTCCCACGTTCACGCCGTGCACGATGATGTGAATCACACCACCCGACTGGGTGAAGGTGACGATCCGCCGCACGACCCGCGCCGTCGCGTCGAGGTTTTCGGTGCCGCTGTCCATCGCGATCCGAGCGCCACTCGAGACGGGCAACCATTCGAGCGGTACCTTCAACTTCTCGGCCAGATCGATCGCCGCGACGATCCGGTCGCACTCCGGCGCCGACAGCGCCCCCATGCCGATCGTGGGATCCGACAGCAAGAGCACGCGTTTCATGCCCTCCGGAACTTTCTCCGTGGGCGTATCGATCACGCCGAGAACCACGGAGCTCGGGTTCATCCCGTAGGGGCGCCCCGCGACGCTCACCGCCGTGGGCGTCGCGGAATTCTCGTCCAGGTCGAACTCCTCGAACTTGCCCGGCGGCAGATCGGGTCCACCTTCCTGGTTGGCGACGCCGTTCTTCGACGAGCCGCCGGTCAACAACCGGATGATCTCGTAGGGATAGACCAGGCGCCGACGGCGAGCCTCCACCACCTTTCGCTCGTATTCTCTCGCGGGTTCCAGGGGTGCGAGGTGGGGCTCCCGCCACGAGAGCTCCATGTTGCTTCCCGTGGGGTCTGCGATGACGACTTCGAGTGGCTCCGCGGCCTTTTCGGGGTGGTCGCGATCGAGCACGTTCAAACGCGCGATCACCTTCTCGAGACCCAGGTGTCGCGTGGCGGGCGCCAGGCGCCGCGCCAGGCGCGCGGCGACCTGATCGTCGAGAAAGATCGCAGGCGAGGTGAATACGGCGATGCGGTTCCACTGCAACCTGCGACTCGGATCCCGCAGGCCGAGGTGGTTGCGCAGCGTTCGGGTCGCGTCGAAGAATACGCGCTCGAATGACGCCAGATGCATCGTCGCTTCGTGGCCGTGCTCGGGAGCGCGGCCGCGAAAGTCGGCGAGCACGAAGATTCGCTCGTCGCCGGAGATCTCCCGCGACCGCAGATGGAAGCAATAGATGTCGTCCGGCGCGTCCAGGCGCTCGCAGTCGAAAGCCCCCAGGCGGTGGAGATCGATGCGATCGGCGACCTGGGGGTGGAGTCCATGGAGACCCTTCATCTCCACCCAACCGGTTGCGTTCTGTGAAAAACTCACGTGTTCGGACCGCTCGGCATCTCCGAGAAAGGTCAGCGTGAAGCGCTCCGCCCTCAAATCCCCGGACAGGGCCGGTGCGAGCGCGCTTCGGACGCCGTCGAGATCATCGCCGTCGCCGATGGGAACCAGGAGCTCGATCGCGCGGATGCGCTCTTCGACACCCGATCCATTCGATGCTCGAGAGAGCTGCTCCACGACCGGCAAGACCTGATCGGGCGCCGCAACGGCGCCGAGCAGCGTTCGTCCATCCTGAAGGTCGAGTCGCTCGATGTGCGTCAGCCCGATGATCGTCGAGGTGTGGATCGGAGGGCTGTTGGGGGCGTAGAACCGACAGATGTGGGCCGCCACGGCGATGGAGCGGCGAAGCGGATTCGAATCGGAGAGCCACCGGCCGACGCGGTCGAAGACGTTGTACGGCGCGTTCGCGACGTGGACCAACACCGCGCTCGGCGGCGGACTGGGGACGGATTCCGCTCTCGCGAGCCAGGTTTCCACCTCCTGTGTGGTCTGCTCCGCCTGCCGCTCGAGCTCGGGGCCTTCGAAAATGGTGTAGCTCGCTTCGATCGCGCGATCTGCCAACGCGTCGGGCAGTTGCCCGCGCATGCCCGAAATGCTGGACAACGCGCCCTTCAGCCGCGTGTCGTCGCCGAGGTGGACTCCCGATTCCGCCAGCGCGTGAACCCGCTTCAGGATTTCGAGCACGAGGCGGCGCCGTAGATCGGGAGACAATTGACTCGCCACCATTCGCAAGACCGCGCGCTCGAGGCTGTCGGATGCCTCGAGGCTCTCGATCCCGTAGTGCGCCAGCGCGCGACGCAGGATCTGGAGGAAGGCCTCGGACATTCCGGATCCCTCGGTCGCCATCCGGCGCATGTAGGCCCGCAGACGCGCGTGGTTCGAAGGTCCGACGTCGCCGGATACGGATGCGTGCGGCGCTCTGACGAAGAGCTGCTCGATATCCGCGAAGATGGTCAGCTCGTGCCGAATCTCGGCGAGCTCGCTGCGGAGTTCTTGGGAGAGGCCCTCGGGAATCGGACCGGCGAGCAGAGCGACGAGGCGCTCGCCACGCGCCGGGTTGACGTCGTAGCCCATCAAGATACGACGGATCTCGTCGCGCGTCGCTTGGATCGCCGCGCGCCGGTCGGTCGCGTCGGCGCGTTCGACGGCCAGCAGATCCGGGACCTCGCCCTGGTCGCCTTCCTTCTTCGAGAAGAAGAGATCGAGGGGATCGGAGGCCGAGGGGAGCTTGAGTCGCTGTCGACTGGATGCATCGAAAGCGCCCTTCGCCTCGGCGTCGATGATCAGGAGCAGCTCGCCGGAGCTCACCTGCTGACCCGTGCGAACGCAGACCTCCTTCACGACGCCACTCACCGGGGCGCGAAAGTCGATCTCGCTCTTCATCGCTTCGAGCAGGCCCAGCGACTGCCCCGCCTCCACGCGATCGCCCGGATCGACCTGCAGCCCGATCACCACGGCGGGGGTACCGGAGCGAACCTGGCCGGCGAGCTCACTGGTGAAGCGGTAGGGGTGCGCCTCGACCTCGATGCGCAGCCCCCGCTCCGACACGTCGCTCAGCACGCGCAGATTGTGGCCACCGATCTCGAGGATCGCCGAATTGTCGCGCTCGTCGCCGAGTGTCGCGACAGCGACGCGACCGTCGAGGTGAACCCGGTACCTCCACGCGCCCACTGCGAAGACTTCGAGCCGATAGCTCTCGGCGCCCGCGGTGAGATCGATCCGCTGGCCCGTGGAGGGTGGGATCGAAGTCGGTGAGAGCGTGGAGGGGTCCGCGTAGAACTTCTGCCTCGCCGCGTCACGGCAGCGCTGGTACGAGAGAATTGCCGCCGCGATCAACGCCTCGACCGCGTAGTCGTCGGATCCCGCGCGAAGCTCCGGTGTTCGGTCCAGCCACTCCGTATCGAAATTGCCGCTGCGGTACTCGGGAGTCCCGAGAATGTCGATCAGATAGCCCTTGTTCGTCGCTCCTCCGGCCACGACCAATTCGAAATCGGTGAGCGCACAGACGAGCCGCGCACGCGCCTCCTCGCGAGTCTCGCCCGTGGCGATCAACTTCGCGATCAGCGAATCGAAGTCGGCCGGCACCCTGCACCCGGCGGATACCCCGGAGTCGAGCCGCACGCGAGGTCCGAGGGCGGGGTCGAACAAAGCGATGCGGCCGGGAGTCGGGAGAAAGTCCGCCTGGGGGTCCTCCGCGCAAACGCGCGCTTCGATCGCAACTCGCGCCTTCTTCCGACGAAGTCGCGGCAACGGCTCGCCCCTTCCGATGCGAATCTGGAGTTGCACGAGATCGATCCCGGTCAACTCCTCGGTGATCCCATGTTCGACCTGCAGGCGTGGATTCACCTCGAGAAACGAGAATTCATCGCCGATCGAGAGGAATTCGACGGTTCCCACGCCCACGTAACCGACGTGTTCGACCAGACGCACGGCTGCTCGCTCGAGCTCGGCACATCGACCCCGCAAAAGCCCGGGGGGAGGCGCCTCCTCGATCACTTTCTGGTGTCTCCTCTGCACCGAGCAATCGCGGCACCCGAGGGACATCGCCAAGCCTTTCGAATCGACGGCGATTTGGACTTCGATGTGCCGTCCACGCGGGAGCCGGCGCTCGATGAAGAGGCGATCGTCTCCGAAAGCCGTCCGCGCCTCCGCTGACGCCGAACGAAACGCCTGCACGAGCTCGGACTCCGACTCCACCATGCGGATTCCGCGCCCGCCGCCTCCCGCGGCGGCCTTGACGGCGACCGGGTAGCCGACTTCGGCCGCGCAATGCAGCGCGTGCTCTTCGTCTCGGACGACGCCCCGGCTCCAAGGAACGACTGGGATTCCGGCTTCTTCGGCGATGCGCTTCGCGTCGATCTTGTCGCCGAGGACCCGCATCACGTCGCCGGGCGGCCCCAGGAAGCGCATGCCGAAATCGGTGACCCGATCCGCAAAGTCGGGGTCTTCGGAAACGAATCCCCAACCCGGCCATACCGCGTCCGCGCCCACGCGGAGCAGCAGCGCGATCAAGCGATCGTGGTCGAGATAGGCGGCGACGGAGCCGTTGGGCGATTCGAGACGGACCGCGCGGTCAGCGTGGCGCACGAAGGGCGCATCTCGGTCGACAGCGGTGTAGATCGCAATCGACTCGAGCTCCGAATGCTCGAGCGCCCGCAGCGCCTTGACGGAGCGGATGCATCGCATCGCCGCTTCGCCGCGGTTGACGATCGCGATCCTGCGAATCGTGTCCGTATCGCTCATCGAAGACCGCTCGCGTGGGTCGCGGGTCCGTACGCGAATCCCACGTAGAAACCGTGGTGCGAGAGCGAAAGCGCCCCCGGCGCCGCCTCGCCCGCCACGATCAGCCGGGGAATCCGGTCGATCTTCTCGATCCGCAGCGCGCGCGCCGAAACGCCCAGATCCGCCGCGATCGACCCCATCGCAAATTCGCGAACCGCCCGACCCGGATCGCGGGACCCGTCGGGCCCGAGTCGCCTCGAGCCCGAGAGAATGCCGTCGAAGCGCTCGTCGCAGCTCACCACGGCGTGCACGCAATCCCCGTCGACCCGCACCCGCAAGGGCCAGCGGCGGGCTCCCACCGCCACCGATCCGCGGAGCGACGCATCGAGATCGACGACGAAATGCGCCGGAGAAAACGCGAGCTCGGCGCATGCGCGACGGGCCGCCTTGTAGGCGGCCTCCTTCGCGGACCAGAGAATCCAGCGCCGCTGCGCGTCCGAATGCCCGGCCGGTAGGCTTTCGAGCTCTCCAGCCGAGAACACGCGCCGGTCGAAGCGCGAATGACACGCATCCCACGACGAGTCGGGGTCGGATAGATCGACTACGTCATTTCCGACCATCGAAATACTCCTGCTCCATGTTGGCGAGGCGCCGCGCGATCTGGCGCGAGACGTCCCGAGAAGCGCGCAGACCTCTGAAGCTGGTCTTGGGCTCGACGACCGACACGGCTCCGCGAAATCGCTCGCCCCGAATGGGCATGTTCGAGTAACCGTCCTGGTGATCGCCCCTCAGATACACGCAGATCACGCTGCAATCCGGAACGCTTCGATAGACGCGCCCGACCCCGGACGCGACGGAATCCGGATCCACGCGGCCGGAGCGGCTCCTACCGGCCTCGGGAAAGATCAGCGCCACCTCTCCATTCGAGACGACGTGCGTCAGACGGGCGAGCACCTCCGTGACCTCCAGGCGATCTCCGCCGCGCTCGACGGGAAGGCACTTGAGTGCGTAGATTGCCATCCGCATGAAGCGCGTCGCCGCGAAGATGGATCGCTCCGGAACGTTCCACGGCAACGTCCTGAAGTGCCTCAGGTACCACCAGGGCGAACCCAGTGCCCATCCGATCACGAACGAGTCGATCATCGTGAGATGATTTGCACAGATCATCAAAGGCCCACCGCGCTCGAGGCAGATCTCGCGATACGCCCGCCGAAAATTCCGGAGATTCTCGATGCGGTAACCGAGCGCCCACCGCAGGGCGATCCCGATGATCGGAACCGTCACGGGAGACAGCAGCCGCGCGATCTCGCGCTGCAGCACCAACTTCCGGTGTGCGCTCGGCGGCAGTGGAGATTTGGGCCGAAGTGTCACTGGCCGATCTTCGCCTGAATCAATTCGACCGCGTTTCCGACGGTCTCCACCGTATCGACGTCGTCGTCGTCGATTTCGAGGTTGAAGGCGTCTTCGAACTCGAGCACGACGTCCACGAGTCGGGCCGAATTCACCTTGAGATCGTCGAGGATGTGAGTAGTCAGAGAGACGCCATTCAGCGCCTCCTGGTTCTTCACGTACGGCGTGAGGATTTCTACGACTCGATCGAAGATCTCGGTCTTTTCCACTGAAGGGCTCCTTTCTTCTCTCTGCAACGCTCTCGCGCGCTGAATGCTCTCTCGCAGCTGGTCGCGCAGGCACCAGACTTCCCGAACGATGGTCATTCACTCCACTTGCGAAACACCAGACAGGTGTTGACGTCTCCGAAGCCGAAGCCCGCTTTCACCACGACCCGAAGGTCCGGTGTCTGCAAAGCGGCGTGCGGAATCGATGCCGCGTAGGGCTCGATCTCCGGATGGACGTCCTCGCAATTGATCGACGGATGGACGAATCCACCCTGGAGCATCAGCACGCAGGCGACCGATTCGATACCGCCCGCAGCTCCGAGGGCGTGGCCAATCATCGATTTCGTCGATGTGATCGGAGGCAGAGCGCTCGGGCTGCACTCGAGCGCCGCGGCCCAGGAGTCGACCTCGCGCGGATCCGCGCTCGTGGCGGTCAGGTGCCCATTGATCGCGCCGACTTCTTCCGGCGCAACGCGCGCATCTGCGAGCGCCGCCTTGATGCAGCGCCTCACGCCGTCGGAATTCGGCGCGGTCATGCTGCCGCCTCCCCGCTGCCCGCCGCAGTTGATGGCGGACCCGGCCACTTCCGCGAGGATGCGCGTACCGCGGTCTTGCGCGCTCTCGAGGCTTTCCAGCATCAAGATGCCAGCGCCGGCACTCGGGACGAAGCCCGCGGCCGTTGCGCTCATCGGCCGCGACGCGCGCTCCGGCGCATCGTTGAAGCGCCGACAGAGCACGCGCATCGCGTCGAAGCCCGCCCAGATGTAATGGCTGACACCCTCGGCGCCGCCGCACAACATCCGCTTCGCGAGCCCGCAGCGGATGCGCTCCAGGCCCATCGCGATCGCCTCGCTTCCGGTGCTGCAGGCGCTCGAGTTCGTGGTCACCTGATTTCCCAACGCGAGGATCCCGGACAGGCGGGCCGAGACCCCGCTGGACATGACCTGCTCGACGGCGACGCTCCCGAGCCGCCGAACGCGCCCGGCGTCCGTCAACGGCACGACGGATTTCGCAATCGTATCCATCCCGCCGATCCCCGTACCCAGAACCGCGCCGGTATCCCAGTCGACCTCGTCGGCGTCGGGATCCGGTCGCGCAAAGCCCGCGTCCGTCCAGGCATCGACGCCCGCGATCGCCGCGCAGCGGTGCCCCGAATTCATCGCGAGCAGGAGGTCGGCGGAGAAATAGGATTCTGCGAGCTCGTCGATGCCCTCGGGAACACCGGCCACGTGGGATCCAAATCCGGACTCGATCATCTTCTCGTTCGTTCGGATCCCGGACCGGCCCTTGCGGAGTGCGAGCTCGAAGTCGCGAACGCCGTTCGCGTTGGGGGCCACCACACCGAGCCCTGTCACCACGACCCGCCGGGTCACGTGAGGACTCCCATTCCCGAAACCGTCCCCGAGCAGACGAGGGTTCCGTCATCGAGTCTCATTTCGGCCTTCGAGCGCAGCTTGCGTCTGCGAAAGTAGACCTTCTCCGCCGCAATGGTCACGCGCGCGCCCGGATTCACGATGCCCGTAAATTCGACGTTCGTATCCGTGAACAGCGTCGTCACCTTTGCGGTGTCGGCTTCGTTCTCCTGAGCGAGCAGATAGATGCCCAGCGCGACGATCCCCACCTGCGCGAGCGATTCGATCAAGATGACCCCCGGCGTCACGGGATTTCCGGGAAAGTGCCCGCGGTAGAAGTCGGCTTCGGGGCGAAACCGGTAGGTGCCCACGATGTGGTCTTCGTCCAGCTCCAGGATCTCGTCGATGAAGCGAAAGGGCTCCTGCTGCGGGATCAGCGCGAGGACCTCCTTCGGCGTCAGGCGAATGCCACTCATCGATCGATCTTCCCACCGCGCGACCG
The DNA here is from genome assembly GCA_041579295.1 of Myxococcota bacterium. Classification (GTDB taxonomy): domain Bacteria; phylum Myxococcota_A; class UBA9160; order UBA9160; family SMWR01; genus JACZVU01. The sequence goes on from JBFGGA010000061.1 coordinate 16,504, forward strand.
GCTGGATGCCAGCGGATAATCGAAATAGGCGATGTCCTGGAAGGTGCCGACCTTCGCGCGCTTGATTTCGTAGATCGGCTCGTCATCGACGAATAGCGTCGCGTCGCCGATCACCAACGTCGCGCCCGCGCGGGCGATCTTGGTGAACCGGCGCACGTCGATCTCGTAGCGAACGAGACGGTCGTGCGGGCGAATCTGACCCGAGAACTCGACCTCGCCGCAACCCAGGGCGCGGCCGGATCCGAGACCACCGCTCCAGGCACAGAAGAATCCCAACAACTGCCAGACGCCGTCGACCCCCAGACAGCCGGGTTGGACGGGGTCGCCGCGAAAATGACACTGGAAGAACCAGTCGTCGATCGCCACGTCGCGTTCCGCGACGATGCGCCCCCGCTGGCCCTCGCCGCGGATTTCGGTGATCCGATCGATCATCAGCATCGGCGGTGCCGGCAGCTGCACGTGGAACTCCGGCGGCGCATCGACGAAGAGATTCGCGTGCGCGAAGGCGAGCACCTCCTCCTTCGAGAAGCTCTTTCTCTGCTTGAACTGCTCGTAAGTCACGAAACATCTCCGAACCGGATCAGATAGCCCGACCACGTGAGCCCGGAGCCCACGCCCACCACGGCGATGTCGTCGCCGTCGCGCCACTTGTCCCACTCCATGGAGATCACAGACGCGGAGCTGGCGCTGGCAGTGTTCCCATACCACTCGACGTTGCTGAAGTGGCGCTCGGCGGGGATGTCGCAATGCCGGCAGACGGCCTCGAGCATGCGCTGATTCGCCTGATGGCCGACGAAATTGAACTTCCTGTCGGGGTCTTCGAAT
>JBFGGA010000062.1:0-16976 GCA_041579295.1 Myxococcota bacterium
CAGGATCTCCGAGCCCGCCGCCATCACGCGCTCGAGCACGTCGGGATCCCGGCGGTCGAACGAGATGTTCGGGTGGAGGTTCCCGTCGCCCGCGTGGAAGACGTTCGAGAGCGTGAGCCCGTAGCGGTCGCCAATCGCGCAGATCTCGTCGAGCACCTCGGGCAGCTTGCCGCGCGGAACCACCGCGTCGTGCACGTAGAGGTCCGGCGCCAGGCGGCCCATCGCGCCGAACGCGCCCTTGCGCGCGCGCCAGAAGCGCTGGCGCTCGGCCTCGTCCGCGGCCACCTCCACCTGGAACGCGCCATCGCGCGCGCAGATCCGCTCGACGCGCTCCACCTGGGGCGGCAGCGACACCGCCGCGCCGTCGAGCTCGATGATCAGCACGGCGCCCGCGTCGGCGGGGAGCCCCGCCGCGTAGACGCTCGCCTCGACGGCCGCGATCGTGCGGCGGTCGATGATCTCGAGCGCGGCGGGCGTGAGCCCGGCCTCGATGATGCCGCCGACCGCGCGGCACGCGGAGACCACGTCGGTAAAGCTCGCGAGTAGGGTCTCGACACGCTCGGGGATCGGCTCGAGTCGGACCGTTGCGCGCGTCACGATGCCGAGCGTGCCCTCACTGCCCACGACCGCCCCGACGAGGTCATAGCCGGGCGCGAAGCCCGACGGCGAGCCGAGCTCGACCACGCTCGCGTCGGGCAGCACGAGCTCGAGCGCGAGCACGTGGTTGGTCGTCGTGCCGTATTTGAGGGTGTGCGGCCCGCCCGAGTTCTCGGCGACGTTGCCGCCGATCGTGCAGGCCATCTGACTCGAGGGATCCGGCGCATAGAACAGGCCGTGCTCGAGCGTGGCGTTGGAGAGGTCCGCGTTGATCACGCCGGGCTCGACGATCGCGTAGCGGTCCTCGGGGTGGACCTCGAGGATCCGGTTCATGCGCGAGCACTCGACGACCACCGCGCCGTCGTTCGCGATCGCGCCGCCCGACAGACCCGTGCCCGCACCGCGGGGCACGAACGGCACGCCGTGCGCGCGGCAGGTCGACACCACGCGGCAGACCTCCTCGCGGCTTCCGGGCAGCACGACCGCCGTCGGGCTCGCCGAGTGCAGCGTCAGCCCGTCGCACTCGTAGACGAGCAGCTCCTCGGGGCGGTGCAGGCAGTTGGCCGGGCCCACGATGGATTCGAGCTCGCCGACCAGGGACGCCATCCGGTGATTCTAGTGGAACGCGTGCGATCGCGTTCGGACGCGCGGCCCGCGCGGCACGAGGGAGAGCGCGAGGCGCGAGCTCAGGCGAGCCGAGGGTGCGCGGGCGCGGGCGCGCCCGAAACCAGGGCGCGCGGCCCCGCGGCGCGGGGTGCCGCGGGCTGGGGGCGCGTCAGCCGAGCCCGAGTCGGTCGAGGTCCTCTTCGCTCAGGCCGAGGTGGTGGCCCACCTCGTGGCGCACCGTGATCTGGATCTGCTCGATCAGGTCGTCGCGATCGCGGCAGATCTTCTCGATGTTCTGCTTGAAGAGGATGACGCGCGTGAGGTCTCCGTCGCTCTGCGCCGACTCGGCCTCGGTGCGCGGCACGCCCACGTAGAGCCCGAGGATCTGCGGCGAGACGTTCTGCTCCGCGAGCATGTCGTCCGAGGGGAAATTCTCCACGAGGATCGGGACGTCGGCGATGTACTCGCGAATCGATCGGGGCAGGTTGTCGATCGCCTCGGCGACGGCCGCGCGAAAGAACGCGTCGTCGACCCGGACCGGGAGCGGGTAGTGGTCCGGGTCCAGCGCGTTCGCGCGCTCGAACGAGGCCTCGGCGAACTCGTCCTCGCCGAGCCGCTCCTGCACCAGCGCGAGGTGGTAGAAGGCGTGGCCGGACTCCGGGTCGAGCGCGGTCGCGGCGACCAGCGAGCGGCGGGCCTCCTCGAAGCGGCCGAGTTCGAAGAGGATCTGCCCCTCGAAGGCCCGGTAGATCGCGACGTCGCCCGAGGTCTTCAGGCCGCGTCGCACCAGGAAGAGCGCGCCCTCGAGGTCGTCGAGGTAGAAGACGGCCTTGGCCTTCAGGTAGTGGATCTCGGCCTGCGTGGCGCGATCGAGCCGTGGGAGCGCCGGGTCGCCCGCGAGCAGCTCGTCGGTGAGCAGGACGGCCTGCTCGAACTCCCCGAGGTCCTCGATCAGCAGCTCGATCCGGTTGAGGTGTGCGGTCGTGAACTTCGGATCCGCGCTCAGCGAGCGCGAGAACTCGTGGAGCGCCTCTTCGATCCTGCCGTTGTCCCAGAGGATCTCACCGCGGCCGTTGTGGGCTTCGGCTCCGTCGGGGTGCGCGATGAGCGCTTCGTCGAGCCAGGCGAGGGCTTCGTCGGCACGACCGCCGTGGGACGCTTCCATCGCCTGATCCAAGCAGTCCCAGTATCGATCGATTCCGCTCATGGGTCCGTGGTCGCCGGAGGGGGGCGCGGCCCAGTCCGCACCCGCGATTTCGAGCGATTGTAGCAAAGGGCCCCGCTCGCCAGCGCTCGGCACGCCCGTCGGAAGAATCTTGTAAATATTTGATATCAATGAGGAATTTTAAAATCAACGGGGCCGATTTCGGGGCCCGGAGCGAGATTCGCAGCTAGGCATCTAAACCGTCGTTCTACCGCCAATTTCCAAACCGGCAACTCAGGGAGGAGGCGCGGCCTCCAGCTTTTCGGCGTGGATCAGGATGCGCGAACAGTTGCCGCAGGTGACGACCGTCTCGCCGCGGAGGATCTCGATGAAGGACTGGGGCGGGATGCCGACGCGACAGCCCCCGCAGCGCTCACCTTCGACCACGATCACCGCGGGGCGGCGTCGATGCGAGATCCGCTCGTAGTGATCCAACAGCTCCGGACCGACGCCGGGCCCCACTTCGGCGCGCAGCGTCTTGAGCCGCTCGATCTCGCGCGTGCACTGCTCGTCGCGCGCGTCGATCGCGCGCCGCTCGGTTTCCAGCCGCGCGCGCGTCTCGGCGATCGTCTTCTCGGCCTCCGCGAGCTGGCCGCGGCCTTGCTCGATGGCGTCCATGTGCTCGAGGATCTGGGTCTCGTGCTCCGAGATCGCCTCGCGGGCGTGCTCCATCTCGCTGAGCAGCGCGGTGTAGGCCGCGTTGGATTTCACCTGGAACTGCTGGCCCTCGAGCCGCTGCAGCAGCGCCTCCTGGTCCTGGAGCGCCGCCTCCGCCTCCCGCAGCTTCGCCTCGGCGTCCTGGAGGGCCTGCCGGGCGGCCGCGAGCTGCTCCTCGCACTCGCTGTGCTCTCGTTCGATGCGTTCTCGGTGGTCGGGAAGGCCGTCGTATTCCGTCTGTAGCGCGACGAGCTCGTCGTCCACTCGCTGGAGCTCGAGCAGCTGAGTCAGCCCTTGTAGCACGCGGCTCTCCGCACGACAGCGCGGAGCTTACCCCGGCTTCGCGCCGGCCGCCGCAGCCGCATGCTCGGCCCGCGACGGCACCCAAGGCGCGCGACCGAGCGAAACCTGCCCGGGCGATCCCGGTGAAGGCGTTCGGGAGCGCCTACTCGCCCCCACCCTCGGAGCCGCGCCGCGCGGCCGCGAGGTTCTCGGCGGCCTCCGCGAAGTCGGGATCCGCGCGCAGCGCCGCCTGGTAGGCGAGGACGGCCTCGTCGAGCGCTCCCTGCGCGCGAAGCGCATCGCCGAGGTTGTTGTGGGCGGCCGCGTAGTCGGGTGCTGCCGCGATCGCCAGTTGGTAGTGCTCGATCGCCTCCGCGTGCGCGCCCCGGTCCGCGAGCAGCAGGCCGAGGTTGTTGTGCGCGCGGGGATGGCGGGGATCGGCCCGGAGCGCGAGGCGGTAGGCGGCCTCCGCGTCTGTGTTACGGCCGAGGCTCCAGAACGCGTTGCCGAGGTTGTTCGCGATCCGCGGGTCGCGCGGGTTCGCGTTCAGGGCCGTCAAATAGTGGAACACCGCCTCCTCGAACGCGCCCCGCGCTTGCAGCGCGTTCGCGAGGTTGTAGTGGGCCAGCGAGTAATCGGGATCGGCGTCGATCGCCTCGCGCAGGCGGCGGATCGCGGAATCCACGTCGCCCGTGGCGCGCAGCACCGTCGCGAGGCTGTTGAGGGCCTTCGCGTTGCGGGGCTCGCGTCCCAGCGCCGCTTCGAATACCTCGATCGCGGCCTCGTGCTGCCCCTGCTCGCGCAGCGCGTTGCCCAGGTTGATGCGCGTGTCGACCGACTCGGTATCCGTCTCGAGTGCGATCCGGTAGTGGCGGATCGCCGCGTCCAGGTCGCCGCGCGCGCGGTATTCGTTGCCGAGGTTGTAGCGGATCTTCGGGTTCCTCGGGATCGAGGCGAGGGTGTGCTCGAAGAGCGAGACCGAATCGCGCCAGTACCCCGCCTGGCGCCACGCCGCCACCGCGAGCGCGACGATGGCCGCGAGCGCACAGGCCGACAGCGCGCGCGCGCAGCCGCGGCGCGCGACGCGCAAGCGCGCGAGCCACGCGCGGCCCGTCCACGACACCGCGATGAACAGACCGATCGCGGGCACGTACATGTAGCGATCGGCGAGCGCCTGGTCGCCGACCTGCACCAGGCCGATCGTCGGAACCAGCGCGCCGAGAAACCAGAGCCAGCCGACCAGCAGATGGCGCCGGCGCCACGCGGCGATCGCGAGCGCCGAGAGCGCGAGCAGCAGCGCGGCCGCTCCCGCGATCTGCCAGGCCGCGAGCGGCTCGCCCCCCATCGCGGGCACGTAGGGGTGTGGGTAGTGCATCGTCAGGTCCGCGGGCCAGACGACCTTGCCGAGGTAGCGGGCGTAGGCGACTGCGGCGTTGGCGAGGCGCGCGCCCAGCGGAAGCGTCTCCGTCGAGAGGATCCCGCGACCCTGCGCGTGCAGCGTTGCGACGCTCGCCGCGAGGCCAATCGCCAGCAGCGGCAGCTTCTCGGCGATCAGGAAGCCCAGCGATCGGCCCGTCCGCTGAGGCTTGCCGTCCGCGGCGGCGGGCGTTCGCCAGCGGATGCGATCCAGCGGCCAGTAGTCGAGCAGCAGGAACACCAGCGGCAGCGTCACGAGCATCGGCTTCGCGAGCAGCCCGAGCGCCAACGACGCGGCCGCGCAGAGGTACAGGACGGGATTCGCGCGCCGCGCGTAGCCCGCGTAGGCCCACATCGAGAGGATCCAGAACGTCGTGCTCAAGACGTTCTTGCGCTCGGCGAGCCAGGCGACGGACTCGACGTTCAGCGGGTGCACGGCGAAGAGCATCGCGACGCCGGCGCTCGCCGCTCGCGCGCCGGTCATCGAAGCGAGCGCGAAAAACAGCAGCACGGCGTTTACCGCGTGAATCGCGACGCTCATCAGGTGGTGTCCACCGAAGTGATCGCCGAACAGCGTCCGATCGAGCATGTGGGAGAGCAGCGTCAGCGGGGTGTAGTTGGAGCCGTGGGGGCCCGAGAACGCCCACTTCAACCCCTCGACGCTCAGCCCGCTCTGGAGGTGGCTGCTGCCGGCCACGTAGCGCAGGTCGTCGAAGCGCACCGTGCCGAAGCGAAACGCCTGCGCGTAGATCGCGACCACGGCGGCGACGAGGAGCAGTGAAATTCCGGCGTCGCAAAGCAGACGTCTGGGATCGCTACCGCGCTGCAAGAAGGCGTCCCTCCGGATTCCACCCGGCCCCGCCCATCGGAGCACCGTAACACGATCGCGCCGCGGCGACAGCGGGCCTGCGAAGCCTTGCGCCGCGCGCTCGGCGCTCCACGCGCGAAGGCCTTGGTGCCCGGGTGTGCGAGATCTGTATAGTCCGGTCCGCCCCGGGGAGAACCGCTGGATGGACGCCCACCTCGAAGCGCTCGAGAACACCCGCTTCGCGTGTTTCTGGTTGGACCAGGACGCCCGCCCCGAGCCCCTGCCGCCGCTGGTCGGCGACCAGCGCTGCGAGCTGCTGATCGTGGGTGGCGGCTTCACGGGAATGTGGGCCGCCCTGCAGGCGAAGGAGAGGGATCCGGGGCTCGACGTCCTGCTGATCGAAGCCACCGAGATCGGCGACGGGGCATCCGGCCGCAACGGGGGCTTCCTGAGCCACATGCTCGCCCACGGCGAGATGAACGCCGAGCACCACTTCCCGGGCGAGGAGGAGAAGCTCGCGGAGCTCGGCCGCCAGAACCTCCGCGAGTTCATCGACACCCTCGAGCGCTACGGCATCGACGCGCGCTACGAGCCCACCGGGACGATCACGGTCACCACGCGGCCGTCGCAGAATGAAATTGCCGCCGAGCTGGTCGACAAGCTGCGGCGCAGCGGCGAAGACGCGGTCTGGTTGAACGAAGACGAAGTGCGCGAGAAGGTCAACTCGCCGACCTACTGCGGCGGAATCTGGCACCGCGGCGGCCAGGACGGCCTGGTCGATCCCGCCTATCTATGTTGGGGATTGAAGAAGACCATCCTCGCGCTGGGCGTCCGCGTGTTCGAGGGAACGCCGATGCTGCGGCTGGATTCCCACTCGGACGGCATGCAGGTCGATTGCCCCGGCGGAAGCGTGCGCTGCCGGAAGGTCTTGATCGCGACCAACGCCTTCAGCAGCCCCATCGATCGGTTGCGCCGCTCCGTGATTCCGGTCTGGGATTACGTCCTGGCCACCGAGCCGCTGACCGCCGCGCAGCGCGACGCGCTCGGCTGGAAGGACCGCGAGGGCTTCTCGAACGTCGCGAACATGTTCCACTACTACCGGATGACCCACGACGATCGCATCACCTGGGGTGGTGGCACGCACGTGTGTTACTACTACGGCAACGGGACCGATGCCAGCCTCGCGGATCCGCGCGCGCGATTCGTCGAGCAGGCGAGAGAGTTCCTGGAGACCTTTCCACAGCTCACGGGAATCCGATTCACCCACCGATGGAGCGGCATCATCGCCTCGAGCACCCGCTTCTGCATGGTGCCGGGCGTCGCATTCGACGGGAAGGTCGCCTGGTCGGTCGGCTACACGGGGTTGGGAGTGGGCGCAACCCGATTCGGCGCCCGCATCGGATTGGAGCTGCTGGGCTACGCTCCGAGCGAGATCCTCGACCTGCAGTTCGTGCGAAAGCCCGCGATGGCGTGGCCCCCGGAGCCGCTGCGCTGGCTCGGCGTGACGCTCACCCGCAGCGAGATGGCGCGCGCCGACCGAAACGGCGGCAAGAGGGGCCTGTGGCTGAGGCTCCTCGACCGTCTGAATCTGGGGTTCGCATGTTGATCTGAGCAGCCCGACGGCACGCGCAGCGCGCTCCCCCCTCCAACGACTCCCGAGCGCTCTACAGCAGAGCGACGGCGTGGACGATAAGTCGAACTGGATGCCGGCACGAACGAACGCAGAGCGAGCCGAGCGAATTTTGCGCAGCCGGGTCTGCGCGATGGCGCTGCTCGTCGTGGCCTCGCTGGGCTGCGCGGCGTCGACGGGCGCACCCCGGGCCGACGACATCGACCGGGTCAGCCGCTCCGGCCAAGCGTTCCTCGACTTCCTGCGATCGCGGGGCAGGACGATCGACGAGATTCGGGCGCTGATGCCGGATGCCAGCGTCGATTCCGTCTACCTCGTGAACGAGAACGTGACCAACGAGGAGCTCGGCGAATACGTCCAGTTCGAGGCCAGCGACTACCCGTTCGAGATCTTCCTGAGGGTCACGGTTTCGACCGAGAATCAGCACGTCTATCGCTACATCGTCAAGGGAGACTGGCGCTCGGTCAAGATGGGGTACGGCTCGCTGACGCACCCGGAGTTCTACGACGCGATCTATCTGCACACGCACCCGCGCGGCAAGCGGATCGTCCCCAACTCGATCTCCGATTATCTACACGCCGAAACCTTCAAGATCGCGAGCACCCTGCTCGTCGGAGACGGCATCCCGATCGAGTTCGAGAGCATCGAGAGGAACAAGCATGGCGTCGACCGCTTCGAGGTCGACGATCGCAGCTTCTCGGTAAAGCGTCCCGAGCGCAGGCGGCTGCGGTCGAAGGAACAGCGCCGGCGCCAGCGACGCTACGCGGACGATGCGGTGCGCGAGCTGGACCGCATCCTCCGGGAAAACGTGGCGGCCGGCTGCGAGCGAATCGCCCTGCGCAATTCGGAGGGCATGTTGATCACCTACGAACGCGGCAAAGCGCTGAGCGACCGACTCGACGAAGTGTACCTCGCCGCGGGAATTCACCTGCCCGCGGGCGGCGAAGGCCTCGCGGGCCAGCGCGACGCCCCGAGCTCCGTCGACCCGAAGCCGACCCGCCCGTTCGGCTTCTAGACCAATCGCACCCCGGTGGACGCGCGTTGACAGGCGCTGCTGCGCGAGGGTCCCGCAATTCCGCCCGACGGGCGGCGCGCGCGCGGCTGCGAGCCCAGGCACTCCGCGCGCGCGCCGCCGCGGAGCGGGACGCTCCACACGCGCGCGGGGAGCAGGCAACTCTCGCGCAACTCAACGACTCGTGGGCTTTTCACCTCCTCAAGTGCCCGTTTCCGCCAACCGATAGTCACGTGAACCCGTCGAGCGTGTTACCAATGGCGGTAACCGAGGGACGCACTTCGGATCGATCGGAGGGAAGGCGTTGCGAACGGGAAACCGTGCATGGATCGCCGTCGCGATCGCGCTGGCCATCGCCGCTCCGGCGACCGCCGAGGACAGCGGCGCGAACCTCGAAAAGACCAGCTACCTGCAGCACGCAAGGCTAGAGCCCCTCACCCAGAACGCGTCCGCGCTCTCCGACGCGGAGCTCGACGCGCGCCTGGCCTTCCTGGAACAGCGCCTCGACGCGGGCGAGACCTACGCGAAGGGCTGGCAGTGGGGCTGGACGGGCGGCTACGCGCTCGGAATCGTCTACGGAGTCGGGCAATCCATCGTGTGCTGCTCGAACAAGAAGTCCGGGCCCGCGAACTCGGTTCGGGAGAAGCGCAACGAGCAACGCGTCAACTACATCGTCACCGCGGCCAAGAGCACGATCGGAACCACTCGGATGCTGGTCTGGCGCCACCCGGGGCGCCACGGCGCCGACGCGATGCGGGCCATCGAGGGCGATTCGCGCGAAGCCAAGATCGAGCGCCTCGAGGTGGGAGAAGCGGTGCTCCAGCGCGTCGCGAAGCGCGCGAAGCGGCGCCTGGACTGGCGCGCCCACGCCGGCAACGTCGGGCTGAACGTCGCGGGCGCGGCCTTCACGTTCGGATTCGGCCGGGCGTCCGACGCCTGGGAATCGCTCGCCGTCGGAGTCGGCGTCGGGACGCTCAACATCCTCAGCGCGCCCAACCGCGGCAGCCAGGATCTGAACGACTACGAGACGCGCTTCGGGATGAAGACCGCCAGCCGCTTCAGCTGGTCGATCGTCCCCACGATGGGTGGCGCCGCACTGCGGATCACGTTCTGACGCGGAGTCGATCGCCCTTCGGCGCGAGCTCGATCACCCGACGGCGCGCGGCCCCCTCGCGCAGACGCGAGGAGCACCCGAGAGCCGCGCGGGCGGCCTAGAGGCCGATGTCCTCCTTCGTGTAGTCGACCGTGAGCCAGCGCTCCGGCCGCATCTGCACGAGGATCATCACGTCGTCGTCACGGCCGTCGGTCGCGCTCGCGACGTAGTGATCGCCCTTCTCGATGCCGAGATAGCGGTGCGCGAGGGCGCGCTCGTCGCGGTCCACGTCCGAAGGCCCGATCTTCACGACCGGCCCCTCGACGCTCACGTAGCGGTAGGGGGGCGACTCGTCCTGCACGCAGAGGCTGATGCGCGTGCCCACTGCGAGCAGCCCGGCCTTGCGCGAGGTGCGCTCGGTGACGATCTGCACGTCGCCGCCGGGCTTGTAGCCGTACCAGAGGGGGACGGTCAGCGGGCCGCGCCCCGCTTCGCCAATGCTCAGCACGCCCACGTGCACGTCGGCGAGAAAGGCCTCCCGCTCCTCGCGGGTCATGTTCCAGGACATGTCGAACTCCTCGATGAATCGCCGGCTCGCGAGTTCTTCGGCGCAAACGCGCCCTCGCGGAGGCGTCGCCGCGAGCGTACCGCAGCGCCCGTTCGCTGGGGAGAACCGCGGCGCCTATTCGGCGAGCAGATCGACGTTTTCGCTCCAGCCCGGACCGCGCACGAAGCGCCCGGCCAGGGCGCCGGTGTGCTCGCCGTCGAGCAGCGTCGCCTCGCCGTTGACGAAGACGTGGACCACACCCGTCGAGAGCTGGTGGGGCTCGTCGTAGGTCGCGTGGTCCTGGATCGCGGCGGGATCGAAGACCACGACGTCGGCGAAGTGACCCACCTCGAGCAGACCGCGCCCGCGGATCTTCAGGTTCTCGGCCGGCAGGCTGGTGAGCCGGCGGATCGCCTCTGCGAGCGGGACGATGCCCTCGTCGCGTACGTACCTTCCGAGCAGGCGAGCGAAGTTCCCGTAGGCGCGGGGGTGCGGGTTGAAGCGCAGGAACACGCCCTCGGGCGCGAGCGATGCCTCGTCGGAGCCGAAGCTCATCCACGGCTGCGCGATCTTCCGGCGCACGTTGGCCTCGGACATCAGGAAGTAGACGGCCGCCACGGGCGAGTGGTCCTCGATCACCAGATCCATGATCGCGATTTCGGGCGAGGTGCCGCGGAGCTGCGCGACCTCCGCGACGCTCTTCCCGGTCAGGGGTTTGAGCTGTGGATTCTTGAAGCCGATCAGGATGACGTTCTCCGCGCCGCCGGCGTCGAGATACAGGTTCTCCCAGGCGTCGCTCGGGGTCTTCATCTCCACCTGCAGGCGTTCGCGAATCGCGGGATCGCGCAGGCGCTTCACCCAGGCGTCGAGGCCACCCTCCTGCACCCAGGGCGGCATCGCGGCGGTCAGCTCCGTCGCGCCGGCCGTGTAGACGTACATGTCGGCGGTGACGTCGAGGCCCCCGGCGCGCGCGCGCTCGATGCGCTCGAAGACGCGCTCGAGCTTGCCCCAGTTGCGCTCGCCGCTCGCCTTGAGGTGGTAGATCTCGGCGCCGATCTTCGCCCTGCGCGCGATCTCGATCAGCTCGTCGACGGCCTCGAGCAGCCGGCTGCCCTCGCTGCGGATGTGCGAGATGTAGCGGCCGCCGTACTCCGCGGCGGCCTCGCTCAGCGCGACGAGCTCGTCGGTGCCCGCGTAGAACCCGGGCGCGTAGATCAGAGACGAGCCGACACCCAGCGCGCCTTCGCGCATCGCCGACCGGACCAGCTGCTGCATCCGCTCGAGCTCGTCGGCGTCGGGCAAGCGATCGGCGTGGCCGAGCTCGTGGATCCGCACCGTCGTGGCTCCGACGAAGGAAGCGACGTTGGTCGAGACACCGCGCGCTTCGAGATGTTGCAGGTACTCGCCGAGCGTCGTCCACTCGATCTCGAAGCGGATGTCGCCCTGCTGCTCGCGCATCTCCCGCTTCATCCGGTCGTTGAGCGGCCCCATCGACCAACCCTCCCCCATCACCTCGAGCGTCACCCCCTGGCGGATGTCGCTCAGGGATCGGCCGTCCTCGAGCAGCGTCGCACCCGCCCAGCTGAGCACGTTGATGAAGCCCGGCGCCACCGCGAGGCCGCTCGCGTCGATCTCGAGCTCGCCGGAGCCGAGCCCGCAGCCGATCGCGACGATGCGGTCACCGATCAGCGCGAGATCCGCGGCGAACGGCGCGCCACCGCGGCCGTCGTAGAGGGTCCCGTTGCGGATCAGCACGTCGTAGTGCGGCTGCGCGGGAGCCCCCGCCTCGGGGATTCTCCCGGAGCACGAGAGCAGCGCGACACAAAGGGCGAGGAGCGTCGATGATCTCTGGAACATCACAGACCTCTAGCGAGAGCGAGAACTCTAGGTCAGGTGGGCACATCCTCGGAAGCGGCGTCCAATCGGAGCCACTGGCCGCACGTGTGGAGTTACGTACGCGCCAAGATGCGATATACCGGACTGATTATAAAGAGAATTCTGGTGTGCGGCGCCGCTTTGTGATGTTACGTGCCTAAAGCGGATGCGGCGAGAGAGAATTGACATACCCGCAAGTCGCGTAGGAACCGCCGCGGTGGCCGCGCTGGGGTGCGCGTTGGTTCTTGCGCTGCTCAAAAGGTCGGCTCGGGCCCCAGTGGGAAGGGGGTCCGAATGTCCAGACGATCACAACTAGTGTTGATTCTCGCGGCTGTGTTTGGCCTCATCGTGATCGCGGTGGGCACGGCCCAAGCGTACCAGCAGTACTCGATCAACAAAGACGCGACCAACTGTGCGGCATGTCACGGGGATTTCCAGGCCTCGCCCTACATCTCTCTACCTGCCCCCGTACTATGCCGATCCACCGGGCAGCGACCCCTTCCACCCGAATGTACCGAGCGATCCCTGCAACCCGGCGATCGACGGCTTTCCCGAGGATTACGCCGGGTCGACCGAAGGCCTCGACAATGACGGCGACGATTTCTACGACGAGGCTGACGTCAACGACCCGATCCCGTGTCCGGAGCCGGGACAGCTCGCGATGCTGCTGCCGCAGATCGGCGCGCTGCTGCTGATCGAGCGCCGGCGCCGGTGAAGCCGGGTGAGGTGATCTTGCCGCCATGCTTCTTGAGGTCGGTGTCTAGCCGGGTGGGCGGGGCTGAAATCCAGCGGGAAATCTAGCCCGCGCCGAGCGTCGCTCGGCTGGTTGACTGGCAGAGCTACGCAGCCAGCGAAGCTCGGAGGCCATCGACGGATCAGAGCATGGGATCTTCGTCGGGTGACCCAATCGTCAAATCTCGTTTCGACACACACGAGCGGGGCGCAGGGGCAGACGACGATTCGATTCCTCCCGCCAGGGCGGCGCGAACATCTTGGTGGCGAAGCGAGCGTTTTCATCCATCGAGGCATTTTGACTCCTGCAGCAGTGGCCGATTGCCTCAGGCCTGCGCTACCAAACACAAGGCTGTACAGCGCTTTTTCGCCAATGCGCCCGTGCGCCGGTGCGCGTCGGCGGTTGGAGTGTCAAAATGTCACATGATCTGCGCTCACGGTTAGACACAATGATGGAGGAGGGTCTTGCGTCCCACTGAAAGAGAAAGTTATAAGACAGCAAGGACCATCGTACGCCGCGCCAGCTTTCGATGAGCCGCTGATTCGTCATGAGGAAACCGAAAACCAGGGCAGGGTGACTTTCTCTTGATGCGCACGAAGTCGGCTCGATACAAGATAGTCGTCGGTGGACGACCTCTCCTTCTACTCGCCACCACGTGCCTCCTCGCTCCCGGCTTCGGCTGTTCATCCGCCGGCGACGTCGAGCAGCCCATCGCCTTCGTTCACAAGGTCCATGTCGCCCAGGAGGAGATTCCCTGCATTGATTGCCATATCGGTGCGGAAGATTCCGATCACGCGACCATTCCGGACGGCGAGATCTGCCTGGATTGCCACGAGGAGGCTCAAGGAGAAAGCCGTGAGGAACTCCGGCTCGTCGAGATGCTGAGCAGCGGAGAGCCGATCCCCTGGAAACGCGTGCACGTGCTGGAGGAGCACGTGCACTTCTCTCATCGAAGACACGTCGTGGCTGGACAAATCCTCTGCGAGACGTGCCACGGGGAGGTCTCCGAGATGGAGCTTCCCTTCGTTCGCCCGTTCATCAGCTTCAACACGGAGTTGGGGATGGAGCGTTGCATTGCGTGCCATCTCGAAAGCGGAAATCCGCGCGCGAGCATCGACTGCTCGCTCTGTCACAGGTAGGCAGGACATGGCCATTTCCCGGCGACAGCTTCTGAAGATCTTCGGCACAGCAGGGGTGGCGATCTCCGCCAATGAATGGTTGTTCTCGAGGCTCGAGGCCTATGCGAACGACCGGCTCGGCTACCAGGACGTAAGGGGCCCCGGCGTCGAATCGTTCGCGCGGACCGTCTGCCGCGGCTGCCCCAACCATTGCTCACTCGCCGTGCGCAAAGTGGACGAGCTGCCCGTCGGGCTTCGCGGCACCCCGTGGCACCCCGCAAGCCGCGGCGGCCTCTGCGTCGCCGGCCAATCGCAGATGCAGGCTTTGTTCGACGCCGACCGGCTCGCAAAGCCTCTCGTGCGGGCCGATGCGGGCGCCCCCGGCCAGCTCGCGGAGTGGGACGAGGCCATCGAGATTATCCGGGCTCGGATCGGCAAGCTCGTGTCTTCGGGCAATGGCAAGCGCATCGCGGTGGTGGATGGAAGGACACCGTCCCTCGCCACGCGGCTGCTCGAGTCGTGGGTGCGGTCGATCCCCGGGGCTCGATACGTTCCCCTGCGCATCGAGAATGCCCTCGATCACCTGGCACGCGATTTCCTCGGCGCTGCCAAGGGGGGGCGGCTTCAACTCGACCTCGCCCATACGGGTACGCTGTTGCTGGTCGGAAGCGAGCTCTTGGAGCTCGATGGGAGTCCGGTCACACAGATGCGCGCTCACGGCGAGCGCAGGGAGGATCCGCTACTCGACCACGCCCCGACCATCTACCTCGGTCCGCGGCAGAGCCCGACAGCCGTCCAGTGCGACTATTGGATCCCGTGCCTGCCGGGGCAGGAACGCGACATTCTGCTCTCCTTTGCCGAAGCGCTGAGCAAGGAGCATCCCGAGCGAGCTTCGATCCTCCCCGAATACGCGCGCTGGGTTCCCGAAGCGCGGGATCCGATCGGTTTTGCAGGCCATTACTCTCCGGAGAACGTCGCCCAGCGTCTGGGGCTGAATGGCGAAGAATTGGACGCCGCGGTGAGGGCCCTCAAGGCATACGGTCCAGCCGTCGCGCTCCCCGGCCCCGGTTTGCTACGGCGCCCTCACGGCTTCGCCGACGCCCGCGCGACTCTGGCTCTGAATCTGTGGTCGGGTGGTTTTCAGCAGACGGGTGGACTGTCGTGGGGTCGCGATCCGCTGTCCGACGTGGCGCGACGACTGGAGCTCGCCGAGCCGGTGGACCCCGATCTCGCCGGCCTTGGCGACATCTTCCGGCCGCTGTTCGAGATCAAGCGCTCTCCCGTGGACGTGCTGCTGTGCGTCGAAGCCAACCTCGTGCACGAGTTCCCAGGGAAGGACCAGATCGCGCGCGCGCTCAGCCACGTACCGTTCGTGGCCTCTTTCTCGACCCACGAGGACGAGACCTCGCGGGTTGCCCACGTCACGGTTCCCACGCTCATCGAGCTGGAATCGTGGGATCTCCCGGCCGCTGCGTGGGGCGTTCCGGAAGCTTCTCTCCAGGTGCAGAGACAAGCGGTGGTGCCCGCGGTCGACGCCCGAGCCGTGGAAGACGTCATCCTGGATCTGGCTTCCCGAGGCGTCGCGGGCGCGGAATTCTCCGCGCCCGCTGCCGACGTCGAGGGCGTCGTGAAGGCCGCGGTAGACGCCATCGTGGAGGGCGGACGCGGAGAGCTGAGGGGATCCGAAGGGTTCAACCAGCCCCTGGCTTCGCTGAGTAGCGCCCAAGCGGCCCGATCGCTGCTCTCTGGAGATTTCGTCTGGGCGATGGCGCCCGAGCGCGGGCCTTCGGCCGCGCGCCCGAAAGACGTCGTCGCGCCGATTCCCCCTCCCGCCGATCTGGCCCCGAACCAACTGTGGCTCGTCCCGTTCGACACAGCAGCGGTCCAGAGCGGCCGAACTCTCAATCGGCCTATGATGATGGAGCTCTCCGGGATGCTGCATGGCCTCGGCTGGGAATTCTGGGTTGAAATTCACCCCTCCGACGCCCGCGAGCGACACATCGCGTCGGGCGATCGGGTGAAGATCCGCGGCCCCCGCGCGGAGATCACCTCCCGTGCGATTCTGACTCGAACCGTAACTCCGGGGGTGCTCGCCGCGCCGGTGGGCTTCGGTCACGACGCCCTTGGCTCCGTCGCCCGCGGGCTCGGAGCCAACCCACTCAAGCTGCCGTTTGCCGTCTTTGACGAGCAGACGGGCGCGCCGGCCTGGGGACCCATCGCCGTCTTCATTGCCAAGGCGTGAACGGCCAAGGAGGTAACGACCCATGAGCAAAGCACCCAGTGGTCCCGGGCTGGGGGATAAACGCTGGGGCATGGCCATCGATCTGGATCGCTGCACCGGATGCGCCGCGTGTGTGGCCGCGTGCAAGGTGGAGAACAACATCCCGGAGGTTTCGCCGGCGGAGGCCAGGATGGGTCGCGTCATGCACTGGATCCGGATCGCACGCAAAGAAGAGCCCGAGGGAGCGCGCGCTTCGGTCAGTGCCTACCCCGCACTGTGTTACCACTGCGAAAACGCGCCCTGCACCATGGTCTGCCCCGTACACGCAACCTACAAGGGGATCGACGGCATCGTCGGCCAGATCTATCCCCGCTGCATCGGCTGCCGCTACTGCATGGCCGCCTGCCCCTACACGGTCAAGGTATTCAACTGGTCGGAACCGATCTGGCCAGAGGCGCTCCGAGCCCACACCAATCCGGACGTCTCATTGCGGCCGATGGGAGTGGTGGAGAAGTGCACCTTCTGCTCGCACCGCCTCCAACGGGCACGCGACGACGCCGCGGTCGAGGGCAGGGAGGTACGGGAAGAGGAGTACCAGCCGGCGTGCGTCGAGGTCTGCCCGGCCAAGGCGATCACCTTCGGAGATCTGAAGGACGAGGCCAGTGCGGTGGCCAGAGCGGCGAGGAGTCCGCGCTCGCACCAGCCGCTCGAGGAACTCGGAACGCACCCGGCGATCTACTACCTGAACGAAAGGGAACGTCGTGTCTGAGCAAACCCGACCCCGGGGTCAGGATCGAGACGAGCAGCTGTATCGCTCGATCGAGCACACGGGCCCCGGCTTCTACCTGACCGCAGCGCTACTTCTCGCCGTCTTCGTCTTCGGCGTCTATCAGTATCTGCGGCAGCTGCTCTACGGCCTGGGCGTCACGGGCATGAATCAGCCGGTGACCTGGGGTTTCTACATCATCAACTTCGTCTTCTTCATCGGCATCAGCCACGCCGGAACCCTGATCTCGGCCATCCTGAGGCTGAACCAGGCCGAATGGCGCCGCCCGATCACCCGCATGGCGGAGGTGATCACCGCCATCGTCCTGTTGATCGGCGGACTGCACCCGATCATCGACCTGGGTCGGCCGGACCGAATGCTCAACATCTTCAAGTGGGGTCGGCTCCAGTC
>JBFGGA010000063.1:0-16549 GCA_041579295.1 Myxococcota bacterium
CTCGAGGCGATGGTTCAGGCGCAACTCGAGCGACGCCAACTCGGTGAACAGTTTCGCGTTCTCGAGGCCGCGTTCATCGCGCCCGAGCCGACTTCGCCCAACCGGTTTTTGATCATGATTCTCGGCTCCCTGTTCGCGGTTGCCGTCGGGGTGGGCGTCGGGATCATGCGGGAGAGCGTGGATTCGTCGTTGCACAGCGCCCGCCAGCTCCAGAATGCCCTCTCGATACCGGTGCTCGCGGCGATCCCGAAGATCCTGCTGGAAGCCGATCTCGCCGCGCTGCGACGCAGTCGAATCAGGGCTTTCCTGGGCGCATCCTTCGTGATCGGTTTTGCGCTCGTGGGCGGTGCGGCGAATTATGTCTGGGTCAACGGCACGCCCGGATTCCTGAATCGCGAGCCGATCATCGCAGAGCCGGTCGCGCGGGACTTCAAGCCCGAGAAAGACGCCACGGTCGTGGGTGCGGGAGGGTAGGCGGCCGTGTATCACACGTTCTACGGCCTGATCCGACCGCCATTCGAGATGACGCCCGATCCCACGTTCCTCTATCTGGGCGAAACCCATCGGGAGGGGCTCGCGACTCTCGTCTACGGCGTGCGCTCCCGCAAGGGCTTCGTGGTGCTCACGGGGGAGGTTGGAACCGGAAAGACGACGCTGCTCCACGCGTTGCTCGCCCAGCTCGATGCGAATACCGATTCCGCCTACATCTTCAATCCCCGCCTGGATCCGCTCGATTTCTTCCGTCTGCTGTTCGAGGATCTCGGGATCGACGAGACGTGCTTCAGCAAAGGCGAGTATCTCCTGTCGCTGAATCGCTTCCTGATCGGTCGCTTGAAGAGCGATCGTACGGTGCTGTTGATCATCGACGAGGCGCAGAATCTCTCTCCCGAGCTGCTCGAGGAGATCCGGCTGCTCTCGAATCTCGAGACGCCGAGCTCCAAGCTGATCCAGATCCTGCTGGTCGGGCAGCCGGAGCTTTCCGAGATGCTCGATCGCGAGGATCTTCGTCAGCTGCGCCAGCGCATCGTGCTGCGCCACGAGCTGAAGCCCTTCGATGCGCGCGAGATGGAATTCTACGTCGAGGAGCGGCTTCGAA
This sequence comes from Myxococcota bacterium, assembly GCA_041579295.1. GTDB lineage: Bacteria > Myxococcota_A > UBA9160 > UBA9160 > SMWR01 > JACZVU01. The sequence continues at coordinate 1,097 of JBFGGA010000063.1, forward strand.
TCGCCGGATACACGGGAAAGGAAATCTTCAAGCGCTCCGCACTTCGCGAGCTGTTCGCGGTCACGCGGGGGATCCCGCGTCTGGTGAACGTGGTTTGCGACGGAGCGTTGCTCACCGGTTACGGTCGCGATCAGGTCACGATCGATTTGGAGATCATTCGAGAAGTGGCAGCGGATCTGCGCCTCGACCCGATTCCGGCCAACGGAACTGCGGACGTTCGGAGCCGCGACGCGAAGGGCCGACGACGCGGTTTCCTGGGTCTGTTTCGATGAGCGGGGAGAAGACGGAGTAGATGGCCAAGGTATACGACGCGCTTCGACGCGCAGAAGAGGATCGCAAACGCCTGCGCGGAGAAAACTCGAACCGGCCCGCACCGCTGGGCGCGGAGCCCGCGGGCCCCGAGGCGGAGGAGGCCGATCGCAAGTCGGTCTGGAAGCGGAGCACTGACGTGCTGACTCCGAGCCCGCCTCCCGATGGGTCGGCGGAGCTCAACAAGCGGCGCATCGCGCTGCTCCAACCCGAATCCTACGTCTCCGAGCAATTTCGCGCGCTTCGGGGCCGCATCGACGCGATCGCGAGTCAGCGTGAGATCAAGACGATTTCGATCACGAGCGCGTTCCCGGGCGAGGGAAAGACGACGTGCGCGATCAACCTGGCGATCGTCACCAGCATGAGCCTCGCGAGGCGCGTGCTGTTGATCGACTGCGACCTGCGCCGCCCCAAGGTCCATCCGGCGCTGGGGCTGAAGCCGGAGACCGGCCTCGCGGAAGTGCTCGCGGGCGCGTCTTCGATCGACGATGCGATCTCGACCGCGAAAGGTCTGACGCTGGATGTCCTGCCGGTCTGCGGCAGACCCGCGAATCCGTCCGAGCTGCTGAGTTCGCTCGAGATGCGGCGACTGGTCGAGGAGGTTTCCAGCCGTTACGACCGCGTCATCATCGATACGCCCGCCGCGCTGGGCCTGCCGGACGCGAAGGCGGTGAGCGACCTCTGCGACGGGATGGTCGTGGTGGTTCGAGCGGATGTCACGGCCCAATCGGATCTCGAGGCCGTGCTCGAGATCCTGGATCGACAGAGGATCCTCGGGCTGCTGATCAACGGCGTGGAGGCCGACCAGGGGCGCTACGGATACGCGCGGTAGCCGAGCTGCCCGATCGGGGGCCAACTCGCACAGGACGAAGCCGGGGGGGCACAGATGTCGGAGCGCTCGCTGCGATCGGTCCCGGCAGGCGCCCGCTTCGGCGCTCGCCCCGGAAGCCCGGGGCGCGCGGCGTGTTGACGGCCTCGACTGAATCGACGGTTCGATGGACGCATACCGCTACCTGATTCCGCTCGCCGTTGCCGCCGGTGTCGCAGCGCTGGCCACTCCTGTCGTGATGCGGTTGGCGATCGCCGCGCGAATCATCGATCGGCCGAGCGAACGCTCCGTCAACCGCCGCCCCAACATGCCGCTCCTCGGAGGTCTGGCGGTGGGGCTGGGGTTTGCGGCCGGGCTGGCCGTGGCGATCCGCCAGATCGAGCCGGCGGTGCCCGATGGTCATCTGTTCGCGCTGGTGTTGGGCGGGGCGCTCGCGCTCGCAACCGGAATCTACGATGACCGCTTCGGGATGAACGCATGGGCGAAATTCAGCGCGCAGATCGTCGTCGCAGTGATCGCGATCTCGTGCGGTTATCAGATCGATCACATCACGGAGCCGATTTCCCGCACGGTATTCATCTTTCCGACCTGGCTGAGCTGGGTGGTCACGCTCCTCTGGATCGTCACGGTCACCAACGCGATCAACCTGGTGGACGGACTCGACGGGCTGGCCACCGGCGTCGCGGCGATCATCGCCGCGACCCTGGCCATCCTCGCCGCGCAGACCGGCGTGTTCTTCGGCATCTGCATCGGCGTTGCGATGGTCGGCGCGCTGCTCGGCTTCCTGCCGTTCAATTTTGCTCCCGCCCGGGTCTTCCTCGGAGATACCGGAGCGCTGTTCATCGGATTCGTACTCTCGCTCCTGGCTCTCGAGGGCTACCGGCAGCTCACGCTGTTGACCTTCGTCGTGCCGGTGTTGGCCCTGGCCGTGCCGATTCTCGACACGGCGCTCTCGGTCGTTCGCCGCCTGCGAAGCGGATCGCAGATCTTCGGCGCCGACCGTTTCCACATGCACCACCGCATGCTCGAATCCGAGGGGTCGGCGCGCAGCGCGGTGCTGCAGGTCTACGTCCTGACCGCGGCCTTCTGCTCGATCTCGCTCGCATTCGCTAACCTCGAGGGGTATATGGCGCTGCTCTTCCTCGTGGCGGTCGGTTTGCTCACCTGTCGACTCGTGACGAACCTCGGAGCACTGGCGATCACCACGGACCCATCTGCTTCTGGAGCGCTGAGTTTGAATTCCGGTGAAGATGAGACATGACCTCCCGACGCGCACTGATCACTGGCATCACGGGGCAGGACGGCTCCTACCTGGCTGAACTCCTGCTCGCCAAGGGGTACGAGGTGCACGGGGTGGTGCGGCGGTCGAGCACCGAGACATTCGAGCGGATCTCCCATCTGCGCGGTCGGATCCGGCTGCATCAGGCGGATCTCCTGGACCAGAGCTCGCTGGTGAGCGCGCTTCGCGTCGCTCGCCCCAGCGAGGTCTACAACCTCGCGGCCCAGTCCTTCGTCCCCACGAGCTGGGTGCAGCCTTCCCTCACGGGTGAGTTCACCGCGATCGGCGTCACGCGCATGCTCGACGCGATCCGCCTCGTCGATCCCGAGATTCGTTTCTATCAGGCGTCGAGCTCGGAGATGTTCGGAAAGGCGCGCGAGACGCCCCAGAACGAGGCGACCGCGTTCCATCCGCGCAGCCCGTATGCGGTCGCGAAGGTGTACGGTCACTGGATCACCGTCAACTACCGCGAGAGCTACGGCATGTTCGCCGTGTCCGGCATCCTGTTCAATCACGAATCGCCGAGGCGGGGTCGCGAATTCGTCACCCGCAAGATCTCCGAGGGCGCCGCGCGGATCAAGCTCGGTCTCGACGACGAGCTGCTCCTGGGGAGCCTCGAAGCGCGGCGGGATTGGGGCTACGCACCCGAGTACGTCGATGCGATGTGGCGGATGTTGCAGGCGGGTGAGCCCGCCGACTACGTGATCGGTACGGGCGTCCAACGCACCGTGCAGGACTGTGTCGACACCGCATTTCGCCACGTGGGTCTCGATCCCAGCGATTTCGTCCGGGTCGATCCGGGCCTGATCCGTCCGGCCGAAGTCGACCTGCTGCTCGCGGATGCGACCAAGGCGCGCGAGTCGTTGCGCTGGAGCGCCCAGACCAGCTTCGAACAGCTCATCGAGATCATGGTCGAGGCGGACCTGGAGCGACAGGAGCGAGAGAGCGGCCGACGGCGCGATCGGGGAGCGTCGCGGTGAGCCGACCCGAACGGATCCTCGTGACGGGTGCGGCGGGCTTCGTCGGGTCGAACCTGGTCGATCGGCTCCTCGCGGAAGGGCGCGAGGTGGTGGGCTTCGATTCCTTCGACCCCTTCTACCCCGAACGACAGAAGCGGCGGAATCTCGCTCGAGCGCTGAGCACACCTTCCTTCCGGCTCGTGCGGGGCGACATCCGGGATCCCGATGCCCTCGCGTCGGTGTTCGGCGAGGTGCGCTTCGACTGCGTCGTGCACCTCGCCGCGCTCGCAGGCGTTCGTCCGAGTCTCGAGCGCCCAGGCGTCTACGCGGACGTGAACGTGCACGGGACCAGCGTGGTGCTCGAAGCCGCGGTTCGCCACGGAAATCCCCGCATCCTCTTCGCGTCGTCGTCGTCGGTGTACGGCGAGCGGGAAGACGGGCCCTTTCGCGAGACGGATCCCGTCGAACGCCCGATCTCACCCTACGCGGCGACCAAGAGGGCCGGTGAGCTCGTCGCGCACACCTTCCATCACGCGCACGGTCTCTCCATCACGTGCGCGCGAATCTTCACGGCCTACGGCCCCCGCCAGCGGCCGGATCTGGCGATTCGGAAGTTCGCCGAGCGGATGCTCGAAGGCAAGCCGATTCCGGTCTTCGGAGACGGGCACAGTCTGCGCGACTTCACCTACGTCGACGATCTGGTGGATGGCCTCGTGAGGGCAATCGATCGGGATCTGGGCTTTGCGATCCTGAACTTGGGCGCCGGGCGAAAGGTTTCGCTGCTAGAAGTCATCGAGCTGCTCGAGAAGACGCTGCGGGTTCCCGCGGAGATCGAGTGGCTACCGGCCCAGATCGGAGACGTCCGTCGCACGTGGTCCGACACGCGCGCGGCTCGGGATGCGCTCGGATACGAGCCGCGCACGGCCCTCGCGGACGGAATCGCGCGCTTCGCCGAATGGCTCGGAGATCCCGGGTGAGCGCAAATTCGACGGGGCGACTCGCCCTCGTGACGGGCGGCGCGGGATTCATCGGTGGTCACCTGGTGGAAGGGCTGCTGGCTGCGGATTGGTCGGTTCGGGTGCTCGACGATCTTTCGACCGGGTCCGAGCAGAATCTGGAACGCGTGAAGGATCGAATCGAATTCGTGCGTGGTGACATCCGCGATGTCGACGGGTTGGAGCGCATGATGGGGGGCGTCGAGGTGGTCTTCCACCAGGCTGCCATGGCCTCGGTTCCGCGCAGCGTCGAGATGCCGCTCCTCACCAACAGCGTCAACGTCGATGGAACGCTTCTGGTATTGGAAGTCGCCCGGAAATCCGGTGTGCGCCGCGTCGTCTACGCCGCCTCGTCATCGGCCTACGGAGACACCGCGGTGCTGCCGAAGGTCGAAACCCTGCCCGCGGCTCCGCGGTCTCCCTACGCGCTGCAGAAATACGCCGGCGAGGTCTACTGCCGACTCTACAGCGAGCTCTACGGTCTGGAGACCGTCTCGCTGCGCTACTTCAACATCTTCGGGCCGAGGCAGGATCCGAACAGCGAATACGCGGCGGTGATTCCACGCTTCGTGACGGCGGCAATCGCCGGCCGGCAACCCGTGATCTACGGCGATGGAAACCAGACTCGTGACTTCACGTACGTGGAGAATGCCGTCCAGGCGAATCTGCTCGCCGCCGACGCGAAGCGGGCTTCCGGCTCCGTGATCAACATCGCGGCCGGCAAACGAACATCGCTCAACGATCTCTGGCGGGACATTCGCGATATCGTCGGAGCCGACGTCGAGCCTAGATATGCGGACCCCCGCGAAGGCGACGTTCGCGACAGCCTGGCAGATCTGACGCGCGCTACGGACCTGCTCGGCTACCGGCCGAACATCGATCTCGACGTGGGTCTCGCGCGGACCATCGAAGGCTTCCGCCCGTAGGGAGCTTGGAAACGGAGTTGGAACGATGAATGTCTGCATGATCGGAGCCGGTTACGTCGGATTGGTGAGCGGTGCCTGCTTCGCGGAATTTGGCGTGCAGGTAGTCTGCACCGACAAGGACGAAGAAAAGGTCGCGGCACTGCGCAGCGGCACCATTCCGATCTACGAGCCGGGTCTGGACGAGCTCGTGGAGCGCAACGTCCGACAGGGGCGGCTCTCGTTCACCACCGACACCGCCGAGGCCGTGAAGTCATCGCTCGTCGTGTTCATCGCCGTCTCGACGCCGTCGCTCAGCGACGGATCGACGGACCTCACGACGGTCGAGGCCGTGGCTCGCGAGATCGGCGCCGCGATGGAAAGCTACAAGGTGATCGTCACCAAGAGCACGGTACCCGTGGGAACCTCGGAGAAGATCCGGGGCTGGATCGGCGAAGAGCTGCGGGCCGCCGGGCGCGAGGTTCGCTTCAGCATCGCGTCCAATCCCGAGTTCCTGCGCGAAGGCGCCGCGATCGGCGACTTCATGCGGCCGGACCGCGTGGTGATCGGGACGGAGGACGTGGAGGCCGCCGCGATCCTGAAGGATCTCTACCGACCCCTCTACCTGATCGAAGCCCCCGTCTTGATGATGGACATACCGACGGCGGAACTGACGAAGTACGCCGCAAATGCATTTCTCGCCACGAAGATCTCCTTCATCAACGAAATGGCGAATCTCTGCGAGAAGGTCGGTGCGGACGTTCACTCGATCGCGCGGGGGATCGGGCTCGATCGGCGCATCGGCACGAAGTTTCTCCACCCGGGCCCCGGCTTCGGCGGCTCGTGCTTTCCGAAGGACACCCGATCGGTCACGCAGTTCGCGCGAGAGATCGGCCAGGAGCTCGAGATCGTCGAGAGCGTGATCCGCGTCAACGAACGGCAGCGGGAGCGCATGGTCGAAAAGGTGGTCGACGCTCTCGACGGCGACGTCGACGGCAAGACGGTCGGAGTCCTGGGCCTCTCCTTCAAACCGGAGACCGATGACATGCGCGATGCGCCGTCGGTGGACATCATTCGCGGCCTCGAAAAGCGCGGTGCGCGGATTCTCGCCTACGACCCGCAGGCGATGGGGGAGGCCTCGAAGCTGCTCCCCGATCTCGCCACGTGTGACGACGCCTACGAGGCGTGCCGCGGAGCGGACGCGCTCGTGCTGGTCACGGAGTGGAATCAGTTCCGGATGTTGGATCTGGGCCGCGTCAAATCCCTGCTGCGGCAGCCGGTGGTCGTGGATCTGCGCAACGTCTACGAGCCCGCACCGATGCGCGAGGCCGGCTTTCGCTACTACTGCGTGGGACGCTGATGGCGCGGTTGGAGGACTCGCTCCACGCGGTGATCCTCGCGGGTGGCGCGGGCGAGCGCTTCTGGCCGGCTTCGCGCCGGGCGCTCCCCAAGCCCTTCCTCGCGGCGATCGGCGGCGAGAGCCTGCTGGCGTCCACCCTCTCCCGGGTCCGCCGCGTCGCGGAGCCCGGGCGCATCTGGATCGTGGCGGGCCGCGAGCACGCGCGGGCGGTGCGCGCCGAGACCCGGCTGCCCGCGGGTCGGCTGCTCCTCGAGCCCATGCGCCGCAACACCGCGGCGGCGATCGCGTATGCGGCTGCGCGGATCCGATTCGAGGACCCCGATGCCGTGATGGTGGTGCTCTCCGCAGATCACGTGATCCCGGACGGACGCGCCTTTCGCGCGGCGATTCGCAAGGCCGCGCGCGCGGCCCAGAAGGCCGACGTACTCGTCACGCTGGGCGTCGAACCGAAGCGGCCCGATCCCGGGCTCGGTTACATCCAGCGCGGCCGCGCGGCCGGACCCGAGGCGCCGGGCCTTTACCGCGTGCGGCGTTTTGTCGAGAAGCCCGGAGAGGCGAGGGCGCGGCGCTATCTTGGGAGCGGAGACTATTTCTGGAATGCCGGCATTTTCGCATGGTCGGTGCGCGCGATCCTGGATGAGCTCGAGGCTCACGCGCCCGATCTACATCGCGCATTTCGGCCCGTGCTCGAATCGCGGCGGCGGCCGAGCGCAGCCCAGCTGCTCCGCACCTACCGCAGCGCGCCGTCGGTCTCGATCGACGTGGCGGTGCTCGAGCGCAGCCGCCGCGTCTGGGTGCTGCCGGTTCGCTTCTACTGGAACGACGTCGGCACCTGGGCGTCGCTGGCCGAGGAGTTGGGCGTGAGGGCCGGGCGCTCCAGGTCCGTCGCGGGGCGGCTGCTGGAATGCGACTCGGGGGCGAATCTCGTCTGGAGCGAAGACCGCACCGTCGCACTGCTCGGGGTCGAGGGGCTCGCGGTGATCGATACGCCGGACGCCCTGCTCGTCGCGCGCCTGGATCGCAGTGCGGACGTGCGCGAGGTGGTGGCCCGTTTGAAGTCGAGCGGTCGCAGCGAGATCACCTGACCGCGTGACGCCGGGAGGTCGACAGCAGTCGCCATGGCTCAATCCCAGAAACCCGAAGCGATCGCGTCACTGCGCGCGATCCCGATGTTCTCCGGCGTGTCGGGCGACGTCCTGGAATCGATCGCTTCGCTGCTGATCGAGCGGAGCTTTCCGAAACACAAGACGATCGTCGAGGAGGGGGCGCCCGGAGACTACATGTACATCATCGTCGAGGGGCGCGTGAAGGTCACCAAGCTCTCCGGCGACGGGCGTGAGAAGATCCTGGAGCTCCTCGAGGTCGGCGATTTCTTTGGCGAGATGTCGCTGCTGGACGAGGCGCCCCGATCGGCCAGCGTGAAGGCGCTCTCCAAGGTGCGCATCCTGGCCCTCGCGCGAAACGACTTCATGCGCCTGCTCGCGCGCAGTCCGGATCTGGCGCTGTCCGTGATCCAGGAGCTGACGCGGCGGCTCAGACAGGTCGACGAGCAGGCGAGCTCGCTCTCCTTCCAGCGCGTGAAGGAACGCACGATGGGGTTGATGGTGCGCCTGGCCCGGGAGGAGCCGGGTCACGAGGGCCGCCGCAAGACGCCCGTGCTCACGCACCAGCAGATCGCGGACATGATCGGGACCTCGCGAGAAACCGTCACGCGCGCCATCAAGGGCCTCAAGGAGGACGGCTGGCTCGAGCAGGACGGCAAGCGCTACCTCGTGCCGGCGGAGGATTGAGGTCAGGCGCCACCCGAAGCGCGCCGATAACGGGATGTGGCGAAGCATCCCGACATCGCGCGCTGGATCCTCAGCTCGATGAGCTCCGGGGTCGTCGCGATCGACGCCCGGGGCGACGTCGCGATGCTCAATCCCGGAGCGCAGAGCATTCTCGGCTGCCCCGACGGCGCGCCGAGCGATGCCTACGGCAGGCCATGCGTCGAGGTCCTTCGCGCCCAGCCGGCGATCGCGCGGCTGTTGCTCGAAACGCTCGGCGGGCGACCCGCGCTGTCGCGCGCCGAGCTCGTCCTGAAGGGCGCTGCGGGCCAATCGGAGCACACCATCGGCTTCACGCTGACACCGGTTCGCGATGCGCGCGCCGAGGTCTGCGGGGCCGCGATCATCTTTCGCGACCTCACGCCCTTCGAGCGCATGGGCGAGCAGCAGCGCCTGCGCGAGCGGCTCGCCGCGCTGGGCCAGATGGCCGCCGGCCTGGCCCACGAGATCCGCAACCCCCTCGCGGGCATGGAGGTCGTGACCGGGCTGTTGAAGCGACGCCTGGCCAATCGCGACGAGGAGCGCGCGCTCGTCTCGCAGCTCCAGAGCGAGGTCCGGGCGCTCGCTCGAACCGTCGAATCCTGCCTGGAGTTCGTCCGGCCGAGCGCGCCCGAGCGCGGTCCCGTCGATCCCCGGAACCTGCTCGAGGAATCGCTGGAGAGCGCGTTCAAGCGATCGCCCTTCGCCGGTGAGATCGAGCGCGCCTTCGAAGCCAATATCCCGAAGCTGCACGCGGACGCCGACCAGCTGCGAACGGTGCTCACCAACCTGATTGCGAACGCGCTGGAGGCCATGGACGGCGACGGGCCGGAGGCCGAGAAGAAGCTCGTGCTGGGCTTGAGCCGCGTCGCCGCGTCGGCGGCCGATTGGCCGGTCTGCTTGGGCGTGGATGGGCACGCGGAGCCGCGCGCGCCCGCGCGCGAGGAGGTCGTCATCACCGTCGCGGATTCGGGCCCCGGGGTTCCGAGCGAACTCGCGGAGAAGATCTTCTACCCGTTCTTCACCACCAAGCAGAGCGGGTCCGGCGTCGGCCTGGCGACTGCGCAGAAGATCGTCGCGGGCCACGGCGGAGCGCTCGAACTCGATTCCGAGCCCGGAATGGGGTGCGCGTTCCGGGTGCGCATTCCGATCGAGGACGCGGAGTCGTGACCTCCGATTCGGCCCGCATCCTCGTCGTGGAAGACAACGACACCCTGCGGCGCGGAATCAGCGTCGCGCTCCGCGAGCGTTGGGGCGACGTCTGCGAGGTGGCCAACGGGGAAGATGCGATCGAGCGCATATCGGACGCGCAGTCCGATGCCTTCGACGTCATCGTCACCGATCTGCGCCTGCCGGGCCGCGACGGCGTCGCCGTGCTGCGCGCGGCCCGCGAGCGGGATCCCGGGACGAGCGTGCTCGTGATGACGGCCTACGGTTCGATCGAAACGGCGGTCGAAGCCATGCGTTCCGGGGCCTTCGACTTCGTCCAGAAGCCGCTGGACCTCGATCAGCTCGAGCTCCGCGTGGCGCGTGGCATCGATCACCGGCGTCTGCTCTACGAGGTCACGGAGCTGCGCGCCGAGCAGGCCGCGCGCGACGCGAGCGAGCGGATCATCGGCGACAGCCCCGCGCTGCGCAGCGCGCTCGACCTCGCGAGGCGGGTCGCGCCCACGCGGTCGACGGTCCTGATCACCGGCGAGACCGGGACGGGCAAGGAGCTGGTCGCGGGCTTGATCCACCGCGCCTCTCCGCGATCCGACGGCCCGCTCGTCAAGGTGAACTGCGCCGCGCTGCCCGAGACGCTGCTGGAGTCCGAGCTCTTCGGTCACGAGCGCGGCGCATTCACCGGCGCCGACCGCCAGCGCATCGGGCGCTTCGAGGAGGCGAACGGGGGCACGCTGTTCCTCGACGAAGTGGGCGATACCTCGCGCGCGACGCAGGCGAAGCTGCTCCGCGTACTCCAGGAGCAGCGATTCCACCGGATCGGCGGAAGCAAGCTGCTGCGAACCGACGCGCGCATCATCTCGGCCACCAACCACGATCTGGACGCTCGCATCGCCGAGGGTCTGTTTCGCGAAGATCTCTACTTCCGCCTCAACGTGATCCGGATCCACCTCCCGCCGCTGCGCGAGCGGCCGGACGATCTCGTCGATCTCGCCCACCACTTCCTCCACGAACTCGGCGCCCAGGCGCGCCATCCCCTGCGCGGCTTCACCGAGGCCGCACTCGCGAAGATCCGCAGCCACGCGTGGCCGGGAAACGTCCGCGAGCTGCACAACACGCTCGAGCGCGCCGCCTTGATGGCGGAGGGGCCGCGGATCGGCGCCGACGACCTGTTGATCCTGAGCGTCGGTCGCAGCGAGGAGGACGGCCGCAGCTGGCGACACGAGCTTCCCGCCGAGGGAATCTCACTACGCGACGTCGAGCGGGAGCTCGTGATCGAAGCGCTCGAGAGAACGGGGTACGTCCAGAAGCACGCCGCCCAGCTGATCGGGGTCAGCCGCCGCAAGCTCAACTACATGATCCGGCGGATGGGGATCACGCATCCGGCCTGGCGTCGGAATCGCGACTGCGCGCGCGCGGCCGGGCGCGGGCCTTCGGGCTCCGATACCCCTTGATTCTCCAGCGTTTTGTCGGAACCTTAGACGCCCGAGTAGAGTCTCAAAGCGGTTTGCGGCAGCCAATCACAGCCCCCCGATCGACAAGAGGTGGTCGAATGCGACGCGTCGTCACACGGATCATGGTTCTCGCAGCGTGTTCGCTCGTACTGGGAGCGTGCCAGGACGACGAGGCGAGAGTCGCGGAGCACTTGAGCCGCGGCTCCGCGTACCAGAAGGAGGGGGACTACGCGGCGGCGATCATCGAGTACAAGAACGTGCTGCAGATCGATCCGAACAACGCGACCGCCCACTGGGGGCTCGCGAAGGGCTACCTCGCCAACCAGCAGATCCCGGAGGGTTTCTGGGAGCTTCGCGAGACCGTGCGCCTGGATCCCGACAACCAGGATGCGCGCGAACAGCTCTCCCAACTCCTGCTGATCGGCGGCGACCCCGACGAGGCGCTCGTGCAGGCCGAGGAGCTGATCGAGCGCGGCGGCGAGCGCGGGCACGTCCACCGCGCGAACGCGCTCGATCGACTCGAGCGCACCGACGAGGCGTTCGAGGAGTACGAGCTCGCGATCGCGGCGATGCCGGAAGAGACCGCGCCGGTCGCGCTCTACGCCCAGGCGCTGAACCGGCGCGGCGATCGCGAGAAGGCCGAGATCTACTTCCGGAGGCTGGTCGAGATGGCCCCGACCGTCTCCAGCCACACGTCTCTCGCGGCCTTCCTCGCGCAGGACCGCGCGCGGGACCGGGAGGCCGAGGAGGTCTTCCTGAGGGCCACCGAGCTCGCCGACGGCGACGATCAGGTTCGCGCCCATCAGAACGTCGCGAGCTTCTACTTCCAGCGCGACCGCTTCGACGACGCCACCACTTATCTCGAGCAGGTCATCCCCAGCGTCGACAAGCCCGTGGAGCTGATCTACCTGCTCGCGCGCCTCCACGTCGCGCAGGGCGACACGCAGAAAGCCGACGAGCTGATCGAGGAGGCGACGCGGGTCGACCCGACGAACCCGAGCCCCCACCTGACGCTCTCGGCGCATCTGGGGCGAAAGGGCGACGTGGCGGGCGCCCTCGCGGCGGCCGAGAAGGCGCTCGAGATCGATCCGGACTTCCCCGACGCGAAGCTCCGCGTGGCCGAGATCCTCGTCGACGTCGGCTACAGCACGGGCGATCAGGAGAAGATCCAGCGCGGTCAGCAGATGGTCCAGGAAGTGCTGAATTCGGGGAAGCCGAGCGCCAGCGCGTTGATGGTGAAGGCGAAGCTCGACCTCGCCCAGCAGAAGGTCGACGAGGCGATCGACCGGCTGCGCGCGGCGCTCGAGATCGAACCGAACAGCCCCCAGGCGCACTTCGTTCTCGGAACCGCGCTGTCGCTCAAGGGCGAGGCGCCGGCGGCGCGCACCGAGCTCGCGCGCGCGCTCGAGATCGATCCCGGCATCCTCGAGGCGCGCCGCATCCTGGCCCAGGTCCACGCTTCGCTCGGCGAGCACGAATACGCGGTCGAAGAGGCGCGGCGCTACCTCTCCGCGAAACCCGACTCGACGCAGACGCGGATCCTGTTGGCGCAGAGCCTGGTGATCCTGCGCCGCCTGGACGAGGCCCTCGCCGAGCTCAACGCGATTCCCGAGAGCGATCGCACGGCCGACGTCCTCTACGCGCTCGGGCGGGTGCACAGCGTGATGAAGAACGACGCGGAGGGGCGCCAGTACCTGATCCGCGCGCACGAGCTGATGCCGACCCACCACGACATCCTGCGCAACCTCGTGCGGCTCGATCGCAAGGAGGGTCGATTCGAGGAATCGGTGGCCCGCGTCGCCGCTGCGGTCGAAGCCGATCCGCAAAACGCCAGGCTGCACACGCTCTCGGGCCTCGTGGCGCAGATGGACGGCCGCACCGATGACGCCGAGAAGGCCTTCCAGAAGGCGATCGAGGTCGACCCGACGGACGCGGCCGGCTACGAGCAGCTGGCCCGGCTCTACGCGAAGACCGGTCGACTCAACGAGGCGGTCGCCACCTACGAGGCCGCGATCGAGGCGCGCCCCGAGGATCCGAACCTCCACTACTTCCTCGGCACCCTCTACTCGTTCGGCGGCGCGCAGCAGAAGGCGATCGAGCGCTACGAGGACGCGATCAAGTACGGACCGGACCTCGCGTATCCGAAGAACGACCTCGCCTACATCTACGCCGAGTCCGGCGAGAATCTCGACCGCGCGCTCGACCTCGCGCAGGACGCCAAGGCCGCGCTGCCCGACGCCGCCACGGTGGCGGACACGCTCGGTTGGGTGCTCTACAAGCGGGGGATTCCGTCGGCGGCGATCAGCTACCTCAAGGAAGCCGTCGCCAACGCGGACGGCGACATCGCCGTGGCGGGCATCAGCATGCATCACCTCGCCCAGGCCTACGAGGCGGACGGCAGCCCCGAGAAGGCGCGCGAGACGCTGCGGCGCGCCATCGAGGCGCTCGACGAGAGCGTCGAGCAGAAGCGGGCGAGCGGAGAGCCGATTCGACCCGAGCCCGCCTGGGCGACGGAAGCGCGGGCCATGCTCGCGCGCCTCGAGAGCGGCGGCTGAGCCCAATCCGAGACGCGCTTCGATCTCAAGCCCCTCGGCCGCGCGGTCGATACGGGCACGTCTACGTGCGTCGCGCGGCCGATCCGGGCGGGTGGCCCCCACGGGGTAGCCGGCCGTCGAGGCGCGCGGCGCGAAGCCGTCGTTTGGAGGGATGCGATGAAGACCGGACTGCTCACGATCCTCGCTGTGGCGATCTCGGCGGTGCTCTGCGCGGGGAGCCTGCACGCGAGCGAACCTTCGAACTCCGAGGCCGACGCGGCGGCGCTCGCCGACGGTCGGGTCGGAGCCCAGCCGGAAGCCCCGGCGCCCGCGCCGCGCGCAGCCGAGCCGGCGGAGGGCGCCGAGACCGGGCCCGCCGAGCGCGCGGAGGCCGGCGAAGCGGCGGCCGATGCCCCGCTGGTCGTCGGCGATCAGGCGGGGCCGGGCGAGGTCGACGCGCAGACCGCGGCGAGCCCCGAAGCCGGGGTCGACTCGCCGCTCCCGGGCGCGGACGGCGAGATCGGGGGCCCGCCAGCGGCCGCCGACTCCGCCGCGGCGCCCGCGGGCGAGCCCGCGAGCCAGGGCGCCGAGCCGGCCCGCAAGGTCTCGCTGGGCAAGATCGGCTACGACGCGCAGGGTCGGCCCGGCCGGATCCACGTGGTCGTGACCGGCGATACGCTCTGGGACATCTCCGACGCCTACCTCGGGACCCCCTGGGTCTGGCCGTCCGTCTGGACCGACAACCGCGAGATCGAGAACCCGCACCTGATCGTTCCGGGTGACCGCATCTGGATCAGCGCGCACGAGATGCGGCGGGTCAGCGCGGAGGAGGCCGAGCGACTGCTCGCCGGCCAGCCGCGCGCGACCGATGGCGAGGGCGCGTCCGCGGGGCCGGCCTCCGACAGCTTCCAATCGCTGTTCCAGGACGAGGGCGTGGCGAACACCGTGCGGGTCAGCTCGCGCGAGAGCTCCGGCCTGATCAGCTCCGAGCAGCTCGAAGCCGCGGCGAGCATCGTCGATGCGGTTCCCGAGCGCGTCCTGCTCAGCCAGGGCGATCGCGTCTACATCGGCCTCGGCGAGGACGACGCGTCCGTGGGCGACCAGTTCACGATCTTCCGAACCAAGGAGAAGGTCTTCGATCCCGACAGCAGTCGCCTGCTCGGCTACCACGTCGAGCTGCTCGGCTGGGTCGAGGTGCTGGAGACCGACGCCGAGGCGTCGCTCGCGCTGATCCGCATGTCGGCCACCGAGATGGAGCTCGGCGACCGCGTCATGCCGCGCGAGCCGCCGCTCCTCGACATCGAGGTGGCGGCGAGCCCCAAGAACGTCGACGGGCTGATCAGCTTCTTCCCGTCGAGCCGCGTGCTGATGGGCTCGGCCGACTACGTCTACCTCAATCGCGGCGAGATCGACGGCCTCGAGATCGGCAGCCCCCTCGAGGTCTATCGCAGCGGCTGGCTCGCGCCCGAGACCGCGCGCGACACGCGCGTCGAGGTGCCCGACCGGGTGATCGCGCGACTGCTCGTCGTGCGCGCGCGCCGCGAGTCGGCGGTCGCGGTGGTCCGGCACACGGAGACCGAGCTGCAGCTCGGCGACCGCTTCCGAGGGGCGATGGAGTAGCCCCGCGGCCGCCGCGGCGGCCATTTGCGCGCGCGGCGCGGCAAGCGCTATGCAGGGGGCACCCCGGTCCCGGGGAGCCCCGCGTGCCCTCCGATTCCGCAGCGGACGTCCTCGATCCCGCCGACCCCCGAGCCGCTTCCCGCGCCGCGCTCGGCGCTTGGCTGGCGCTCCAGCGCGCGCTCGGCCTCAAGCCCGAGGCGGCCGCCGAGCTGCTGCGCAGGCACGGGCACCCCGCGCGCGCGC
>JBFGGA010000064.1:0-16548 GCA_041579295.1 Myxococcota bacterium
CCGTGGCGTTCGTCGGCCACGACGTCGTGTCGACGACCGACGCGGACGAGGTCGTCGCGATCGTCGACGGGCGCAACCCCGCCCCGGAAGCGCGCGAGCGGCCGGACTGGGGCGAGGCGGAGGTCTACCGCGACCCCGCGGAGCGCTTCGGGGCGCTGCGCGCGGCGCTCGCCGGGGATCCCCTGGACCTCTGCAAGGCGCTCGCGGTGTCCGGCCTGCGGGGCATGGGAGGCGCGGGCTTCCCCACCGGACAGAAGTGGACGCTCGTGGCCGACGAGCCCGCCCAGCCCAAGTACGTGATCTGCAACGCGGACGAGAGCGAGCCCGGCACCTTCAAGGACCGCGAGATCCTGCGCGACCTCCCGCATCTCGTGATCGAGGGCATGGCGCTCGCCGCCTACTGCGTCGGCGTCCGGCACGGCTGGGTGTTCATCCGGCACGAGTACGAGCCCGAGCGCGAGGCGTTGCAGGCGGCGATCGACGCCGCCTACGCGGCCGGGGCGCTCGGCGAGAACGTCTTCGGCAGCGCTTTCAGCTTCGACCTGGAGGTCTTCGTCTCACCCGGGGGCTACATCCTCGGCGAGGAGACCGCGCTGCTCGAGTGCATGGAAGACCGCCGCGGCGAGCCGCGCAACAAGCCGCCGTTTCCGGGCGTCGCGGGGCTCTGGAACCAACCCACCCTGTTCAACAACGTCGAGACCTTCGCGCACGCCACGGGCATCCTGCGCCACGGCGTCGACTGGTGGCGCTCGCTCGGCGTCAAGGGCCACTCCGGGCACAAGTTCATCAGCGTCAGCGGCGACGTGGAGCGACCCGGCGTGGTGTTGGTTCCGATGGGGACCACCCTCGGCGAGCTGCTGGAGCGCTGCGGGGGGATGCGCGGCGGTCAGAAGCTCGTGGCGGTCGCGCCGGGTGGCGCGTCGAGCAACTTCCTGCCGCCCGATCGACTCGACGTGGCGATCGATTTCCACACGCTGGAGGCGGCCGGCTCGATGCTCGGCTCGGGCGCCGCGGTCTTCGTCGGGGAGTCGAGCGATCTGTTCGAGGCCGGGCTCAGCCTGACGCGCTTCTTCCGCAACGAATCGTGCGGCAAGTGCGTGCCCTGCCGCGTCGGGACCGAGAAGGCCGTCAAGATGCTGGAGAGCGTCGCCGCGGTGACCGACGAGCAGCGCAGCGAGCTCGAGCAGCTCCACGCGACCCTCGCGCGCACGAGCATCTGCGGTCTGGGGCAGGTCGCGTTGGGGCCGATGCTCTCGGTGCTGAACAACTTCCCGGCCGCGCGCGAGCGGGGCTGACGCATGGGTGCGGCGGGCATCGTGCTGTGCGGCGGGAGATCGTCTCGCATGGGCCGCGACAAGGCCTGGCTCCCGTGGCACGGCCAGCCGATGATCGCGCACGTGGTGTCGATCCTGCGCCCGCTCGTCGACGAGGTCGTGGTGGTCGCCTCCGGCGATCTCGAGCTGCCGCCGCTCGAGGCCCGCGTGGTGCGCGACCGCGAGCCCGCGCTGGGCCCGCTCGCGGGCATCCTCGAGGGCCTCGAGCGGATCTCCAGCGATTTCGCGTTCGTGACCGGAACGGACGCGCCGTTCCTCTCGCCCGCTTTCGTGAAGAAGCTGCTCTCGTGCGGGTGCGCGGCGGCGCCCGAGGTGGATGGGCACGTCCAGACGCTGGCCGCCGTCTATCCGCGCGCCGCCCTCGATCGAATCCGCGCGCTGCTCGCGGAGGGCTGCGCGCGCCCGCTGCGCGTGCTCGAGGAGTTCGGTTACCGGAAATTGACCGCCGCGGAGCTGCCAGACCTGCAGTCCGTGCGCGGATTCAACACGCCCGACGAGTATCTCGAAGCCGTTCGCGAAGCCGAGGGGAGCGCGACCGCCACGCTCGAGCTGCGCGGGCGGGCGCGCACGGCGATGGGGCGCAGTGAGATCGAGGTGCCGGTCGGAACGCTCGGCGACGTGCTCGCGTCGATCGGCCCTTCGCTCGGGATCCTCGAGGGCGACGGCGTCGCGGCGCCGTTCTCGATCTCGCTCAACGGGCGTGGGGGGGCTCGCAGCGCGGCGATTCCCGTCGGTCCCGGTGAGCGAATCTGCGTCCGCGACGCGGCGCTGGGCTGTTGACGGCCGGCGGCTGACGGAATCGCGGATTTCGTCGCTACAATGGACGGAGTTGCCGGGCCCTGAGGTGATGACGGAGACATGATCCAACTCACGATCGACGGCGTCTCGCTCGAGGTGTCCGACGGCACCACGATCTGGGACGCCGCACAGTCCGCGGGAATCGAGATTCCCGTTCTCTGTCACGAGCCGCGGCTTGCGCCCGTGGGCGTCTGCCGCGTGTGCGTGGTCGACGTCGGCGAGCGGACGCTGGCCGCATCCTGCGTGCGCGCGTGCCAGCCGGGAATGGAGGTGAAGACCTCGACACCGGAGATCGAGGCCCACCGCAAGACGCTGACGGAGCTGCTGCTCTGCGACCAGCCGCCGGCCGAGCGGGATCCGAAGCAGACGACGATCGGCGGCAACGAGCTGCTCGCGCTGGCGGCCCGCTACCAGGCGCGCCGAGACCGGTTTCCGCGCGGAGACGGACGGCCCGCCGACGCGACTTCGTCGGTCATCGCCGTCGACCATCAGGCCTGCATCCTCTGCGATCGCTGCATCCGCGCCTGCGACGACCTGCAGAACAACGAGGTCATCGGCCGCAGCGGCAAGGGCTACGAGGCTCGCATCGCGTTCGACCTCGACCGGCCCATGGGGAAGAGCAGCTGTGTTTCCTGTGGCGAGTGCGCGGCGTCTTGCCCGACGGGGGCGCTGGTCGATGTGCCCCTCTCGGTGCCGCTGCGGCCGCGGGCGGAGCTCACGCCCGTCGAGAGCGTCTGCCCGTACTGCGGGGTGGGCTGCGCGATCACCTACCACGTCGACCGCGCGCGCAACCGCATCGTCTTCGCGGAGGGGCGCGAGAGCCCGGGCAATCGGGGGCGGCTGTGCGTGAAGGGCCGCTACGGCTGGGACTACGTCCAGCACGAGCAGCGCCTGACGGTCCCGTTGATTCGACGCGACGATCGCTATCCGAAGGGCGCGATCTCCCGCGACGTGAGCGGCGAGCACGACGGCCGCCGCAAGCCCGGCGGGCTCGTCGACACCGCCGAGGTGCTGCCGGCGTTCCGCGAGGCGAGCTGGGACGAGGCGCTCGACCTCGTCGCGAAGCGCCTGGCGCGAATCCGGGACGAGCACGGCCCGGAGGCGTTGGCGGGCTTCGGCAGCGCGAAGTGCTCCAACGAAGAGGCCTATCTGTTCCAGAAGCTGGTGCGGGCGGCATTCGGGACGAACAACGTCGACCACTGCACGCGCCTCTGCCACGCCTCGAGCGTGGCCGCGTTGCTCGAGGGCATCGGCAGCGGCGCGGTGACCACGACCTACGGCGACATCGCCAACGCCGAGGTGGCGCTGATCGCGGGCTCCAACACCACCGCCAATCATCCGGTCGCCGCCACCTTCTTCAAGGAGGCGAGCAAGCGCGGAACCAAGCTGATCGTGGTGGACCCGCGGCGGCCCGACATCGCCGATCACGCCGCGTACTACTGCCGCACACAGCCGGGTACCGACGTCGCGTTCTACAACGCGATGATGCACGTCATCATCGAAGAGGGCCTCGTCGACCGCGCCTACGTCGAGATGCACACGGAGAACTACGAGGCGCTGCACGAGACGGTCGAGAAGTACTCGCCCGAGCAGGTGGCCAAGGTCTGCGGCGTGTCCGCCGAGACGATTCGCGAGGTCGCGATCCAGTTCGGAAGGGCGCGCTCCGCGATCATCTTCTGGGGGATGGGCATCTCCCAGCACGTGCACGGCACGGACAACGCGCGCTGCCTGATCGCGCTCGCGCTGCTGACCGGAAACATTGGCCGGCCCGGCACCGGCCTCCATCCGCTGCGGGGGCAGAACAACGTCCAGGGGGCGAGTGACGCGGGGCTGATTCCGATGGTCTACCCCGACTACCAGAGCGTCGAGGATCCGGAGGTCCGCGAGAAGTTCGAGCGGGCCTGGGGGCGATCGCTCTCGCCGAAGACCGGACTCACCGTCGTGGAGATCACCCAGGGTGCGCTCGAAGGCTCGATCCGCGGCATGTACATCATGGGCGAGAACCCGTTCCTCTCGGATCCGAACGCGAACAAGGTTCGCAAGGCACTCGCGAACCTCGACTTCCTGGTCGTCCAGGACATCTTCCTCACGGAGACCGCCGAGTTCGCGGACGTCATTCTGCCCGCGAGCGCGTTCTTCGAGAAGGAGGGCACCTTCACGAATACCGATCGCCGCGTGCAGATCGGGCGGCCGGCGCTGGAGCCACCCGGCCAGGCGCGCCTGGACTGGGAGATCGTCTGCGAGATCTCGACGCGCATGGGATACCCGATGCGCTACGGCTCCGCCGAGCAGATCTTCGAAGAGTTTGCGGGGCTGACGTCGTCGTACGCGACGCTTCGGCACGGCAATCTCGGCAGCACCGGCAAGCTCTGGCCCAATCCCGACCCGGAGCATTGGGACGGGCCGGTGGTGCTGTTCGACGACGGCTTCCCGACCCAGAGCGGCCGGGCGAAGTTCGTTCCCGCGGAGTGGGAGGCCGCGCAGGAGCTTCCCGATGCCGAGTACCCCCTGGTGCTGAACACCGGCCGGGTGCTCGAGCACTGGCACACCGGCTCGATGACGCGCCGCGCGAGGGCCCTCGACGCGATCGAGCCCGAGGCCTTCGTCGGGCTCCACCCCGACGACGCGCGCGAGCTCGGCATCGGGGAAGGCGATCGCGTTCGCGTCACGAGCTCCCGCGGCAGTATCGCGCTGCGCGCGCGAATCGCCGACCGCGAGCACAGGGGTTCGGTCTTCATTCCGTTCCACTTCCGCGAAGCTTCGGCGAACCTGCTCACCACGGACGCGCTCGACCCCGACGGAAAGATCCCCTCGTTCAAGTTCTGCGCGGTACGCGTCGAGCGATTGAGCGAGACAGCGCCCGCCCGTTGAAGTGAGCGAGGCAGCCCCCCTGACCTCGCGACGCGGGTGTCGCGCCCGCCGGTGCCGGCCGCATGCCTGATGGCATCGCGCCGAGCGCCCGCCCCTCTCCGAGGACGCCGCAGCAGATCCGGCGCGAGTTTCGCCGCCTGATCGACTCGGGCGCGCCGGTGCGATGCGCCGGAGACGCGCGCGAGGATCCCGAGCGCCTGTTCTCCAGCGGCTATACGCCGAAATACAAGATCGACCTGTTCGAGACCCGCTTCTATCTCACGGGCGTTCGCCAGAATCCCGACATCCGCTTCTTCGTGGGCTACGTGGTGCAGTGCAACCCCCGCAAGCAGCGGACCGAGATCTTTCCGCGGATCTTCTACAAGGACATCTCGCTGATCTGGCGCTCGGCGTCGCACTTCATTCGTTCGGAAGGCGAGAACTGGATCGGGAAGGGCGAGATGCGGACGTACTTCATCGATGGCAAGGAAATCGAGCAGAGCGTCGAGGAGACCACCGATCTGCCGCTCGAGATCCAGACGGCGCTCGAAGCCCTGAGCCGGAGGGCGCGGCGCGTACCGCTCGACGAAGCCGGGATCGCGCTGGTGCTGCGCAGGGGGCACGACGATCGGATCGAGCCCTATCGAGACTTTCTGGAGCCCCGGCTGCGAGCGCGGTCGGATCCGCGCAACCTGATCAACCGCGGTCGGAGCATCGCCCGCTTCACGCGCAGGAACGATCCCACCTCGCTGCGATTCGCGAAGGGATTCGAGCCCGACTTCCAGCGCGGAGTCATCGAGGTCAGCCGATCGAAGAGCAGGCTCTACGGGGGCTCATTGAGGCGCTTCCGCGTGCTCTCGAAGAACCGGCAGGTCCAGTACCTCTTCTTCGCGGGGCCCAAGAACACCTGGATCATCCCGCCCCAGACGACGTCGGACGAGCTGACGAGCTACGGCGTTCGACCGATCGACGTGGTGGCGGACGAGGAGCTGTGCATTCCCGGCTACGAATATCACTTCCGCGACCACTCCAGGCAGCCTCCGGCGCTCGTCAGCCAGATCCCCGCTGGATTCGCGGGAGCGCCGAGCGAAATCGATCCGTCGCGCGCCGACGCCTCGCCCTGGCTCGATCGGCTCCCCGTGATCCAGGAGTTCCGCCGCAAAGTGTTGGAGGAATTCGAGCGTTAGCTCTGTTCGACCTTCCAGGTGTCTCCGGAGTGGAGCAGCTCGCGGAGCGAGCCGGCGCCGCGCTTGACGATGGCGCCCGCCACCTGCCCCTGCAGCAGCGCGTCGTAGGTCGCCGTCTCGACCGCGCGGAACACGCCGATCGGCACCGGGAATTCCGGTCGCTTCAGGTTCGCGAGCGCGAACGCGTAGGCGGGCGTCTTGTAGCGCTCGTTGTGGACCGCGACGCCGGCCGCGATCGGGTCCTCGCCGTCCTCGAGCTCGACCACCGCCGGGATTCCGTCGTGGATGCGGATGCCGCGGCGCCGGCCCTCGGAGCCGTAGACCAGCGGCTCGCCGTCCTCGAGCACGAGCGCGGCGTCCTGCCGGCTCTTGCGATCCTCGAGCTCGATCCACTCGTTGTCGTTGTAGACCGGGCAGTTCTGCAGGATCTCGAGCAGGGCGGTTCCCGGGTGATCGTGGGCTCTTCGGAGCAGCTGCTGCAGATGGGCGCCGTCGACGTCGATCGCCCGCGCCACGAACGTCGCGCCCGCACCCAGCGCGAACGCGAGCGGATCGATGGGATGATCGATCGAGCCGTCGGGCGTCGAGTGGGTCTGCATGCCGATCCTCGAGGTCGGCGAGTACTGCCCCTTGGTGAGGCCGTAGACCCGATTGTTGAACAGCAGGATCTGGATGTCGACGTTGCGCCGGATGGTGTGCAGCAGGTGGTTGCCGCCGATCGACAGGCCGTCGCCGTCGCCGGTCACGACCCAGACGGAGAGCTCGGGTCGGCTCGCCTTGATGCCCGTCGCAAAAGCGGGCGCTCGGCCGTGGATCGTGTGGAAGCCGTAGGTGTTCATGTAGTACGGAAAGCGGCTCGAGCAACCGATCCCCGATACGAACACGAAGTTCTCCCTCGGCACCCCGAACTCGGGCATCACGCGCTGCACGTTGGCGAGCACCGAGTAGTCGCCGCAACCCGGGCACCAGCGGATGTCCTGGTCGCTCTGGAAGTCCTTGGCCGTGAGCCGCGTCGCTTGGTTCGTCACTCGGATTCCTTTTCGAACAGCAGATCGTCGATGCGGGCGCAGATCTCCTCGACGAGGAACGGTTGGCCGCGGCTCTTGTTCATCGCGATCGCCGGAACGAGGTACTCGGCGCGCAGCAGACGGACGAGCTGCCCCTGGTTGAGCTCGGGCACGAGGATCTTGTCGAAGCGGTGCAGCACCTCGCCGAGGTTGATCGGGAAGGGGTTGAGGTGGCGCAGCTGGATGCTCGACACGGACTTCCCTTCCAGACGCGCCAGCTCCACCGCCGATGCGATCGCGCCGTAGGTCCCCCCCCAGCCCACGACGAGCAGCTCGCCGCTCTCGGGGCCGTCGATCTCCACGGGAGGGATCTCGTTGGCGATGCGCGCGACCTTCTCGGCGCGCAGGAGCACCATCCGCTCGTTGTTCTCGGGATCGTAGGAGACGTTCCCGGTCAGCTGCTCCTTCGAGAGCCCGCCGATCCGGTGCTCGAGGCCCGGGGTGCCCGGTATCGCCCAGGGTCGCGCGAGGGTCTCGCTGTCGCGCGCGTAGGGTTGGAAGTTCTTCGGATCCATCCAGTGATTGACCTTCGACCGCACGAGCGTTTCCACCTCCGGGATCCGCCACGGTTCCGAGCTGTTCGCGAGGTAGCCGTTCGAGAGCACGATCACCGGGGTCATGTACTTGACCGCCATCGCGAAGGCCTCGAGGACGACGTAGAAGCAGTCGCCCGGCGAGATCGGGGCGATCACGGGCACGGGGCTCTCGGAGTTTCGCCCGTAGAGCGCGAGCAGCAGGTCCGCCTGCTCGATCTTCGTGGGCATGCCCGTCGAGGGCCCCGCGCGCTGGATGTCGATCACGACGAGCGGCAACTCGGCCATCACCGCGAGCCCCAGCGCCTCCTGCTTGAGCACGAAGCCCGGTCCGCTCGTGGTGGTGACGCCGAGCTCCCCGGCAAACGAAGCGCCGATCGCCGCGCTGATGGCCGCGATCTCGTCCTCGGCCTGGAAGGTCTTGACGCCGAAGTGCCGATAGCGGGCGACCTCGTGCAGCACCTCGGTCGCGGGCGTGATCGGGTAGGCGCCGAGGAAGACGCCCTTCTGCAGCTGCTCGGCGGCGGCCACGATTCCCCAGGCGAGCGCCGTGTTGCCGGTGATGTTTCGATACACGCCCGGCTGGATCTTCGCCTTCGGAACGATGTAGGAAACGGGCAGGAGCTCCGTCGTCTCCCCGAACGCGTGCCCGGCGCGAAGCGCGCGAAGGTTGGCCTCGAGCACGTTTCCCTTGAAGCGACTCTCCAGCCAGCGCTCGGTCGCATCCATCGGCCGGTGGTAGAGCCAGTACATCAGCCCGAGCGCGAAGAAGTTCTTGCAGCGGTCCGCATCCCGCACGTTGAGATCGAGATCCTTGAGGGTTTCCCGGTTCAGACGGGTGAGGGGGATCTCGACCAGCGTGTAGCGATCTCGCAGCACGGGGCGCGGATCTTCCGCGTAGCCGGCGCGCTTCAGGCTCTGCGAGGAGAACGCGTCGCTGTTGACGATGACCATGCCACCCGGCCGGACATCGTCGATGTTCGCGCGCAGCGCCGCCGGATTGAAGGCGACCAGGACGTCGGGATGGTCGGCCGGCGTCCGGACGTTCCTCGACGAGAAGTGGATCTGGAATCCGGATACACCGGCAAGCGTTCCCGCCGGGGCGCGAATCTCCGCCGGATAATCCGGGAGCGTCGCGAGCTCGTTGCCCGCGATGGCCGTCGATTCGGTGAATTTCGTTCCGGTCAGCTGCATCCCATCACCGGAGTCACCGGTGAAACGGATGGCTACGCTTTCGACCCTCTGGACCGCCTTATCTGGTACTTTTCCCGCTACCGCGCTCATTCCGCTCGGCCTCGCTTCGCTCGTTCGTCTGGGAGATCGGCCCAGCGAGTGATTTATTCATTGTATCCCGCTGCGCCGCTTGTGAAACCCCGCGGCCTCCGGCTCGGCCCCGGGGTCGCTCCGTGGATCTCCCCGCCCACCCGGTCGTCTTCGGCCGGCGCTGCGTCGAGCTGAACCTCAAGAGCGGCCCGGACCGGTCCGATAGGGAGCCATGAGATTTTCAGCGCACCCGGCCCCGACCCGGCCCGCGATCGAGCTGCGCTCGGTGCGGCGATCCCTGAACACGCCCGTTCTGTCGATCGCCGAGCTTCCCGTGGGCCCCGGATCTGCGGCGATCGCCGCGCACGCCGACGTTCGCGAAGGCCGCCTGCGCTACACGCTGGCCGTCCGCTGCGAGCGGAGCCGCGAGGTCGTCTTCTTCTGCGCGCGCGACGAGGACCTCCGCGTCTCGGACGCGTCCCTGGCCGCCGAAGCCGCGCTCTCGCTCGCCGAGGGCATGGGGTTCCTGTTCGAGCAGGATCGGCCCCCGATCGCCGGCGAGGCCGCGGCCTCGATCTGGGCGGAGTTCGTCGACGCCGCGGGCGGGGGCGCCGCCGCGGCGGGCCCGCACGCCGCGGCGCTGCTCACGAAGTTTCGCCGCGCGCCCGCGCGCGCCAACGAAGGCGTGCCGGCCGCCGACACCGGCCCGAAGCGCGCGGCGCGCGCCGCCGCGGCGCAGCTCGGGGCGGCCGACGGGCGGGTCGCCCAGCCGGGTGATCTCTGAAGTCGCCAACCTTGGAGGGGTTTTCGATGTCGAAGCAATCTCCGCAGATCGCGGCGCCGGTCGTCTGGCTGTGCGTCGCATCCCTGCTGTTGTCGGCCGGCTGCGCGAGCTCGACGCGCCGCGCCGATCAGGAGCTGCGCCTGCGGCGAGCCAGCTCGCACTACAACCTCGGGATCGACTACATCCGCAAGGACCGCGTCGCGCTCGGCATTCGCGAGCTCCAGCTCGCGGAGAGCTTCGATCCCAAGAACCCCCGCATCCAGCAGGCGCTCGGCAACGCGTACTGGATGAGGGGCAAGCGAGACGCGGCCGAGAAGCACTACCTCCGGACCCTGGAGATCGATCCGAGCTACCACGAGGCGCGGCTCAACCTCGCGGTCCTGTACAACCAGCTCGATCGCTTCGAGGAGGCGCTCGCCCACAGCGCGCGGCTCGCGGACGACGCGACGTTTCCGGGCCCCTGGCGGGCGCTTGCGAACAAGGGGCTCAGCCAGTACCGACTCGGAAGGGTCGAGGAGGCGCGCAGCACGCTCCAGCTCGGGATCGATTACCGCGACGACTACTGGCCGGCGCTGCTCTACCTCGGCATCCTCGAGGCGGAGGAAGGTCAGCGGCTCGAGGGGCTTTCGCTGTTTCAGCGGGTGCTGGAGCAGGAGCCGAGCCTCGAGATCCAGGCCGAGGCCAACCACCGCATCGGCGAGATCTACATCGCGCTGGGTAAGCGCGAGCGGGCGATCGGCCACCTCCGGGCCGCCGTCGCCCAGGCTCCGGGTGGCCCATGGGGCGAGAAATCCGAGGAGTACCTGCACCTCCTCCGCTGACCCGCGCAGCGGGCTCGACGCCCGATGCCGGGGCGCCGGGCTCGGAGATCCCGATCGGCGCCTACCTCGCGCGCGAGCGACGCCTGCGCGGGATCTCCGTGGGCGAACTCGCCGAGCTCACCAAGATCCCGGCGCGCTCGATCGAGCGCATGGAGGCCGGCGCGTTCGACGGCAACCCGGACGGCTTCGTGCGGGGCTTCGTCCGCGCGATCGCGGCGGCGCTCGGTCTGGACCCCGAGGAAGCGGTGATGCGGATGCTCGGCGAGCCGGCCGATTCCGCGGAGGCGGCCGGGCGCCCGGCGCTGCGTGTCGACGGCCGGCTGCTCGTCGTCGCGGGTGCGCTGGTGGGGGCGGCGGCGCTCGGCCTCGCGATCTGGGGCTGGGTTTCTCGGGCTCCGCCCGCGCCGCAACGCGACGACGCGCCGCAGATCGTCCATCGCCGCGACGCCGTGCGCGCGCTGGCCGACGAGCAGGCCCGGTCCGAGCGCGCGCTGCGGGAAGCCGCGGGCGACCCGGAGCCGATACCATCTCCGGGTGAGCCAGATCCGAACTGAGGCGCTGATCCTGCGCTCCTTCGACTTCGGCGAGTCCGATCGGATCCTGCACCTGCTGCTGCCCGAGATCGGACGGCTTCCCGCGATCGCCAAGGGCGCGCGCCGCAGCGTGCGTCGCTTCTCGGGGACCCTGGATCTCTTCAACCACGTCCAGGTCCAGGTCGATCTGCGGCGCTCGGGCTCGCTCGCGCGGCTCGATCAAGCGAGCCTGATCGAGCCGTTCATCGCGATCCGGCGCGAGGCCGCGCGCTTCGCGCTCGGCTGCTATCTGCTCGAGCTCTTCGATCGGCTGGCGCCC
Source organism: Myxococcota bacterium (assembly GCA_041579295.1). Classification (GTDB taxonomy): domain Bacteria; phylum Myxococcota_A; class UBA9160; order UBA9160; family SMWR01; genus JACZVU01. The sequence continues at coordinate 11,490 of JBFGGA010000064.1, forward strand.
GAGCGCGGCGCGCGCGCCGATACCCAGCGATTGTTCTCGTTCGCGCTCGGGGCGCTCCGGATCCTCGCCAGGCGCGCTCCGGATCCGCGCCTGCGCACCTTGATCGAGCTGCGCGCGCTCGACGCCCTCGGGCTGCGCCCGGAGCTCTCGCGCTGCGTGCGCTGCGGCTCGACGCCGGCGGGCCCGGGCGCGGTCGGCTTCCACGTGGCGGATGGCGGCGTGGTCTGCGACGCGTGCGCCGAGCGCTTCGACGCCGTGCTGCGCGTCCAACGCGGAACGCTGCGCGCCCTCGAGCGCGGACTGCAGCTCGATTTCGAGCGCCTCGATCGCCTCGCGCTGGACGGGGCAGCGCTCGCGGAGGCGCGCGAGCTGCTGAGCCGATTCCAGCGCTTCCACCTGGGTGTCGAGCTGCGAAGCGGCCCCTATCTCGATCGCGTGCTGCGATCCCCGGCGCCCGGATAACCGATATACTGGCCGCCTTCCGGGGCGTGGGGGCTCTTCATGACGGCGGCGAGCGGGCGGCGGCTGACCCAGTTGGACGAACTGGTCTCGCTGTGCGCGCGCCGCGGCTACATCTTTCCTTCGAGCGAGATCTACGGCGGAATCAACGGCTTCTGGGATTACGGGCCCCTCGGCGTCGAGCTCAAGAACAACGTGAAGGCGCGCTGGTGGCAGCGGATGGTCCGCGAGCGCGCGGACGTGGTCGGGCTGGACAGCGCGATCATCTCGCATCCGCGCACCTGGGATGCCTCCGGGCACACCGAGCACTTCAGCGATCCGATGGTCGACTGCCGCGCCTGCAAGAAGCGCTTTCGGGCCGATCAGCTGGACGACATCGGAATCTGCTCGGCGCGCGCGGGGAGCTCCGAGCACGACCTCACGCCGCCGCGCCGCTTCAACCTGATGCTCGAGACGCGGATCGGCGCCTCCGAAGAGGCGGCCGCGACCGCCTACCTGCGCCCCGAGACCTGCGCGCCGATCTTCACCGGCTTCAAGCGGATTCGGGAGGTCGCCCGCCAGAAGGTCCCGTTCGGCATCGCGCAGATCGGCAAGGCCTTTCGCAACGAGATCAACCCGCGCAACTTCACGTTCCGGTCTCGCGAGTTCGAGCAGGCCGAGATGGAGTTCTTCTGTCGCCCCGACGAGCGCGAGAAGTGGTTCGATCACTGGTGCGACGAGCGCATGCGCTTTCACCGGGAGCTCGGCTTCGCGCCCGAGTCGCTGCGCACGCGCGCGCACGGCCCGGACGAGCTCGCGCACTACTGCAAGGTCGCCGTCGACATCGAGTTCCGCTTCCCCTTCGGATGGCAGGAGATCGAGGGGATCCACGATCGCGGGGACTGGGACCTCTCTCGCCACAGCGAGTACTCGGGAAAGGACCTGTCCGTCGCAGATGAAGAAACCAAGCAGCACTTCGTCCCGACGGTCATCGAGACCTCCGTCGGCATCGACCGGCTCTGCCTCGCGCTGCTCGCCAACGCGTACGCGGTCGAAGAGCTGGAGGGCGGCGAGTCGCGAACCGTGCTCCATCTGCACCCGTCGGTCGCGCCGATCCAGGTCGCCGTGCTGCCGCTCTCGAAGAAGCTCGCGGCTCCCGCCCACGAGATCGAGCACGGGCTGTGCCGACACTTCAGCGTCTACTACGACGACGCCGGCAACATCGGCCGGCGCTATCGCAGGCAGGACGAGGCCGGCACGCCGTTCTGCGTGACCTACGATTTCGACTCCGAGGACGACCGACGGGTCACGGTCCGACAGCGCGACACGATGGAGCAGGCGCGCGTCGCAATCGACGGCGTCGCCGACTATCTACGGGAGCAGCTGGAGTGCGCGGCCTGAGCGGGTTGCGGCTGCTCGGCGCCGCACTCGTGGGTCTGTCGTTCGGCTCGGCCTGTCTCTCGTCTTCGGGGCAGATCCCGCGGCCGCCCTCGGGCAGCGTGGGCGTCGCCGGCGACTACGCGATCGACTTTCTCCAGCGCGCGGAGACCTTCTACGAGACGCTGATCCGCCGGCGCTTCAACACGCTCGAGACCTTCAACGACCGCGTGCTGCGCGATCACTTCCAGACCCCGGACGCGTTCTTCGACTACTACGCGGACCTCGCGCAGGCCCTGCAGGCGGCGCGCTTCGAACGCAGCCGACCCACCGACGTGGTGGTGGAGGAGTTCCTGTTCGAAAACCGCTTCATCGCACAGGTGCAGGTGCGATTCACCGGCAAGAACAGCAGACCGCTGAACCCCGGCAACGCGGTGCTGATCCGGCTCGACCGCTGGGAGCGCGTGAACGGCCGCTGGTGGATCGAGCCGGGCAAGCTCTAAGCCCGCGCGCGCACCCCCGAGGCGGCCGAGATTTGCGCAGCGCGGGCGCTCGCGGCGCCGCGGGAGTACGCGGGGCCACACAAGTGGAAAATCGCTTCTTCACGCGTTGCGCGTCGTTCGGGCGCGCGGCCGTCTCGGGCCTCGCGCGAACGCCAGCCGAGGTGGTCGGTTGGCGTCGCGATTGCGCGCCCGCTGCACACTGGCACAGCGTTTGCTCTTCCCTGCGGTCGGGATCGGTTTCCCACGCCCGGTGGTCGGGAGGTCCGGAGGAACGCGGTGGCAGATTGCGGGCAACCCTGGGAGAGCGACGCCGAGCTCGTCGAGGAGATCCTCGCGGGCAGCGTCGATCACTTCAATTGGCTCTACGAGACCTACTTCTCGCGGGTCTACCGCTTCGCGTTGAAGCGCCTTCGCGACCCCGGCGAGGCCGAAGACGTCGCGCAGGAGGTCTTCCTGTGCGTCTTCCGGTCGCTTCCGAGCTACCGCGGTGAATCGCGCCTGCTCGTCTGGATCTTCGGAATCGCGCGCAACACCGTGAACCGGCGCTTCCGCAAGGCGCGTCCCTATCTGGAGTCCATCGACGAACCGAGCGCGCGCGAGCTCCCCGCCGAGGCGGCGCCGATCGATCGGCTGGTCGACGCGCGCCGCGCGCTCGAGCGCTGCGCGACGGTCATCGAGGAGGACCTGACCCCGCTCCAGCGCCGCATCTTCCACCTCAAGCACCTCCGCCGCCAATCGATCCGCTCGATCGCGGTGGCGCTCGACAAATCGGAAGACGCGATCAAGGCCAACCTCTACCGGATGCGGATCGCGATCTCCGAGAGCACGCCGGGCCTGGAGGCGATCCTCGGGGCCTGAGCGCGCCGCTCGCCCGGCGAATTCGCCGGCGGGCGCGGCCCGCGGCGTTTTCTTCGCGGTCCCCCGACACCGAGCGGGCTTTCCGGGCACACACGGGTTACACGGGTTGGGTGGCCGCGCGCCACCCGCCGGGAAGGGTCGACGCAGGAGATCTCCCTGTCGCGTTCGCAGCGCTCGCGGCCGGCCGCCGCGAGCCCCTCCGACCTGGCCCTCGCCGCAGCCATCCGCAACGCCGAAGAGCCCGCGTTCGAGCGGCTCTACGCGCGCTTCTTCGAGCGCATCTACGCGTTCAGCTACCGCCGGCTGCGCGACCACGCCGACGCCGAAGAGGCGGTCCAGGAGATCTTCACCGCGGTGTTTCGGTCGATCGACGCCTATCGCGGCGAGTCGCCGCTCGCTGCGTGGATCTACGGGATCGCGCGCAATACGGTGAACCATCGGATCCGGCGCGCCGCCGCGCGGCGCCGGCAGCTGGCGCGCGCGCAACGCGAGCTGCTGCGCGCCGGCGTCGCGACGCCGCCCGGCACGCCCGAAGACGCGCTCCAGCTCCAGCGCTCGCTCGAGCGGATCGGCGCGTGCCTGGCCTCGGTGAGCGGCTGGCAGGCCGAGGCCTTCGCGCTGCGCCACCTCGAAGACCTGCCGATCGAAGAGATCGCGCGCCGGACCTCTCGCTCCCGCGCCGCGGTTCGCTCCAGCCTCTACCGCGTGAAGGCGTCGTTGATCGCAGCGCTCGGCCCGCGCGCCGCGAACCCGGAGCGCTCGCGCGCGGCGGCTCAGCCCTCCGCGCCTTCCGCCGCGCAGTCCGCGGCTGCGGGAAGCCACTCGGCGGGCTCGCGCGGCGCGAGGCGCCCGATGTAGTGGCGGAAGGTCTCGAGCGCGAGCTCCGCGTCCGCCATCGCCCGATGCGGGACCGCGTCGTCGATCAGTCCCGCGGTGAGCGCGGCCTGGCGCAGCGAGAGCGCGGAGACCCGCTCGCCGGCGATCAGCGACCAAGCGTAGAAGAGCGTCGCGAGGTCGATCACGTGGTAGTCGAACGGGTACGGGACTCCGCAGCCCCGGTAGGCGCGCTCGAGGAAGGCCACGTCCATGCGCACGTTCTGGCCCGCCGGAACCACCAGGGAGTTCGCGGGCAGCAGCGCGCCGAGCTCGCCGAGCACCTGCCGCAACGGCGGCGCTTCGCGCCAGGCCTCCTCGTCGTAGCCGCCGATCGCGGCGCCTTCCTCGCTGATGCGTTCCGCTCGCGCGCGAACCTTCCACTCTCCGCGCGCGAGCTCCGCCAGCCGGTAGTCGGTCACGATCACCGCGATCTCGGTGATGTCGTGGAGCTCCGGATCGAGGCCGCCGAACTCGCAGTCCATGAACGCGAGCACGAGGTTCGAGGCTCGCGGTCTGCGCTGGGTCGAGATCGGGCCGGGGTGGGAAATGGGTGGCGCTCCCAACGGGAATCGAACCCGTGTTTGAGCCTTGAGAGGGCCCCGTCCTAGGCCGCTAGACGATGGGAGCGGCCGGTTCGTCGAGGCGACGCAGCGTAGCCGGCGCAGCCGCGCGCTGTCAACCGCACCGGCAGCTGACCCGGGGTGACCAAATTCGTCGCCCCTGCCGCCGCAGAGCGTCACCGGGCGCCGGCTGGCGCGCCGGCGAGAGGGGAGGGTCGCCGCGGTGCATTCTCGTGGAAGAGCGCCCGTAATCCTCAGGTTCGCAGCGCTGCTTGCCGATGCACCCGTAAGCAACGAGCGGTTTGGCACGCGCATTGCGTTGGACGCGGAGCCGAACGGTTCGAGTGTTCACGCGCTTCCCGGCGAATCCGGGGGGCGGAACCGCAGCGGGCAGAGAGGTTCCGCCCGGAGCGACACTCGAGAACAATGGGAGTTACTCAGAGATGA
>JBFGGA010000065.1:0-16493 GCA_041579295.1 Myxococcota bacterium
ATCGCGAACGCATCGGGCGGATCCGAGACGCCCGAGCCCAGCTGGATTGCCGCCGTCATCGCCGCGAGCAGCACCAGTGCCGCCGCCGCCGCGAACCAGCCGAGAGGGGGCGGCCGGCGAGTCGACTCCGTTTCGGCGTCGGCGGATGGAGCGGCGGAATCGAGCTCCACCGTCTCGATGAGGTTGGCGCGGTGGAGCTGCGCGAGGGCGCGGACCGATTCGAAGGTTCCGCGCAGCGAGAGATCGATGATGCGGCGCACCGGGAGGCGGCCATCGACCAGTTCGAAGATCCGCTCCGCGTTCGCGACTTGCTCGGACGACTCGCCGCTGCAGCGCTCTGCGAACTGCTCGAAGGAGAGCAGCCGACGAAACACCGTATCCTCGGAGGGAACGAGGGCCGCAAAGCTCTGCCACTCGTCGACCATGCGCAGACCGTCCATCAGAATCTGCTCCGCTCCGAGGAGGGAGTCCGGGCCCCGATCGTGCTCGATGTTCTTCGCCGTGAAGTCGAACGAGCCGTTCTTCCAGCGGAGCACCGAGAAGATCGTCTCGCGCGTGAGCAGCTCTTCGATGTTCCGCAGCTCGCCCTCGCTCAACCATCCGCGAGCACTCACGACACGCGAGAGCGTTCGCGCGGAAGCGCCGCACTCTCGCCTCAACTCGTCGACGCGGTCGCGACCCAGCAACCCGCACCGCATCAGCATCTCTGCGAGCGCCGCGCCCGGCCAGGATCCGACGGGCGCGGCGGACACCACGGCGCCCTTTTCGAATAGGATCTGGATCTGCTGGCCATCTCCGTTGAACTCGAGGACGCCGGTCTTGCGCTGCTGGCCGATCAGCTGGAAGACGTCCGCAATGCCGAAGTCCTTGAGATTGCCGCGCAGAGACGCCGCCATCGCTAGCTCCTGCTCCGCGCCGCGAGCGAGAGCGCGACCGAAGCCGCGTAGGCGAGCGATGCGAGCGCCGCGAGCGATCCGAAGGCGAACGGAGCGGCCGCGCCCGCCACGAGCGGATCCGGGGTCACGCCGTTTCGGTAGTGGATCGCCAGGATCGCGACGGCGGCCGAGAGCGCTCCGGCGAAGCTCGCGAGCGGTCGCCGCGCCAGCGCGCCGGCGACTCCCGGGAGGAGGACCGACAGAGCCAGCCGAACGCGCGCCACGCGCTGCTCCCGGTATCGCAATGCGTTGACGCGCGCCGCGCGCATCGCGCGATCGGTCGCTTCCGGGTGTCGAAACAAGCCGTTGCAGCTCTCGCAATCCCGCTCTTCCCCGAGCTCCGGCTCGCAGCGCGGGCACATCCGCCTGCCGCAGCGGCCGCACCAGTGAGACGTCTTCCAGCGGATTGCGGCCAGCAACGACAGGATCGCGACGGCGACGAACGCCCCCGCGCACGAACCCACGTCCCGGCCGAGGAAACCGGGCGCGATCGACGAGCGAATTTCGGTCGAGAACGGTTCGCCGGATCGAGGCGAGAGGATGCGCTCCCAGAGCGCGCCGCGCGGCAGCGGAAGGTCGACCGTGAATCTCGCGAGGTCGCTTCCCTGCAGCAGCGTCAGTTCGGCGACCCGGGCGGAATCCAACCGCTGCGCGGCCTCCAGCGTCGGACCGACGTCGTCGAGCTGGAAGGCCTGCCCCTGCGCCTGCGAGAGGTTGAACAGCACCGTCGCGGACTGTTTTCCGGCCAACGACCGGCGGTAGAGATCGATCGCGCCTTCGAGGTCGCCGAGCTCTACCTTCACGTTCGCGGCGTTGTTCGCCGCGGCAAGATTGGCGGAATCCCACTCGACCAGGCGTCGGTAGCGCGCGTCCGCGTCGGCGAGACCCCCCGCGCGGCGCGCCGCCATCGCGAGCGCCATCGCGGCGGTCGAATCGATCTCCTCCACGGATTCGAGCCTGCGCAGCTCGCCGGACAGCGCGAATCCATCGGTCGTGAAGACCGCCGCTTCGGTCGGAGCATCCGCGTAGGCGGTGAGCAGCGCCCCGGCGAGCTTTGCCAGCGGGAACGCGCCAACCAGCACCGCGAAGCACGCGACGCACAAGATCGCGCGCTGTCGAACGGCCCCGTAGATCAGACCGAGCGCGAAGAGCGGGAGCGCGAGCCCCAGCACACCCTGGTGCATCGCGAGCGGCACGAGCACCGCCGAGCCGAGCAGCGCGACGCGGGCGAAGCCCGGAATCGGCGCGGGAACCAGGTCTCCGACGTCGTGGGCGGCGTGGATGAACGAGAGCACGCCGTAGACGGCGAGCGTCGCGAGTCCGCCCGCGATCAGCGCCAGTGCGAGGATGCAGAGCAGCGTCGCCGAGAACCAGACCGACGCCTCGAAGTGGCGCGGAATCGCGAGCAGCGCCTCGAAGGCCGCGCGCGCGGCCGAGATCGGCGCATCGCCCTCGAGCCAGGTCTCCCGCGCGAGCGCCATTCGAGCCGCGGGCAGATCCGGGGAGAGCGCGACCGCCGCCCGCGCGGCTTCGAAGTCGGTGCCGTTGAGCTCGGGGCCGATCAGCGCGCGCGCGGCGGGATCGAGGTTCCAGATTCCGTGCTGCAGCGCCGCGCGCCGCGCCGCCCGAGTTCGCGCGGTCGGATCTTCCGACCCGCCCCACCAGGCGCGGCGCACGGCCGCCGCGGTTCGTTCGCCGTCGCGCGCGGGGGCTGCCGCCGCGGCCGACTCGGCGTTCGGCGCCGCGGGGGCGGCCCCGGCTTCCGCGCGTGCGCCCGCGTCCCCGGCCGACGCCGGGGGCGCCGCTTCGGGCGGGTCGGAAGCCGCCTCCTGGGCCGGGGGAGCCGCGCCCGAGGCCCCCGAGAGCGACAGCAGGCAGCCTGCGAGCAGCGCAACCGCCACGCCTCGGATCCCGCGTCCCGTCACTGCAATTCCCCCCCGGAACCCACCGCTTCGCGGTGCTTATCGGTGCATCTGCCGCCGCCCTGAAGGCCGGCGGCGGCGCCGCGCCAGGCGCCGTCGACACGGCGGCCCGCGCTCCCTATCCTCACGGCCCCGTTCGTCCCGGGAGAGGGATTTCGTGGCCAATCACAAGTCGGCGAAGAAGCGAGCTCGGCAGACGCGCAAACGCACCGAGCGCAATCGGAGCACCCGCAGCCGCGTCAAGTCGGCGGTCAAGAGCGCCCGGGCGGCGCTCGCAGCGGGCGACCCCGCCGAGACGGCGTCGGCGATCCAGTCCGCCGAGGGCGTCCTGCGAGCGGCCGCCTCCAAGGGCGTGATCCCGAAGAAGCGCGCGAGCCGCAGCGTCTCCCGCCTCGCCAGGCAGCGCAACCGCGTCGCCTCGAGCTGAAGCCGCCCCGCGACTCCCGCGCTGGGCGGACCCACCCGCGCAGCATCTTCCGCCGAGCGCGCGCTTGCGCTCGCCGCGTCCTCAGCGGGCGAGCGCGATCACGAGCCGCTCCAGCGCGAGCGGCTCGGGGATCCCCCCCGCGCCCTTCAGTGCGAGATCCGTCTGGTGGATCGCGGAGAGGCAGGAGAGCAGGCGCGCCTGGCTGAACCTGCGCGACTGGCCCTCCAGCTTCCGAATCGCGAACGGCGCCCCCGCGACGGTCCCCCCGCAGCGCACGGTTGCGAGCTTCCTGAAGTGGTTGACGAACGCACCGAGAATGGCCGGCGGCGCACTTCCGGAGCGCAGCAGCCTCGCGAGCTGGGTCAGCGCGTCGCCGCAACGACCTTCCCCGATCGCATCGGTGAGGTCCCAGATGGGTTCCTCGGCGACGTCGCTCGTCGACGCCGCGACGTGCTGCTCCGTCACCGTCTCGCCGGGCCCCGCGAAGAGCGCGGCCTTGGCGATCTCCTGCCGGAGCAACAACAGCTGGGGGCCCGTCCGCTCCGCGAGCAGCGCGATCGCAGCGGCCTCGAGGGAGACACCCTGCCGACTCGCCTCCGCGGCGATGAAGTCGCTGAGCTCCCGGCGTCTTCGCGGGGGGTCACAGCGCACGATCGCGTCGTCTCCGAGCGCCTTCACCCAGCGGGAGCGGCCGTCCACCTTTTCCGCGACGACGACGAGGACGCCGTCGCCGGAAGCCTCCACGGCGGCCAGCGCCTCCGCGATCGCCTCCCCGATCCGCTGCGCCCTGGCGCGCGCGGCCTCGGGCTCGCGCAACACGACGAGGCGCCGGCTCGTGAGCACCGGCAGCGTGCCCACCGCATCGAGCAGCGCGGCCCGCGTCGCGGTTTGGCCGTCGAGGCGCTCGTAGTCGAAATCCGCAGGGCCGTCGCCGAGCACCGCGTCGCGAATCGCCTCGAGCGCATCGTCGCGCAGCAGCGGCTCGGCGCCGACGACGAGGTAACTGCGGCGCAGGCGCCCGGCTTCCAGCTCCGCGCGAAGTGCTTCGAGCGTCATGGCAGGTGAAGCTCGTAGAGCATCTCGTGGACGTGGGCGGCGAGGGTCGAGGCCATCGTCCGGATCGCCTCGTCCCGGTTCTTTCGGGTCGCCTCGATGTCCGCGCTCGCCAGGTAACGCTCCGTGGCCAGCGTCGCGTCCGCGTCGAGCTGGGTCCGGCTGCCGTCCGGCCGCTGCGCGAAGACCGCGAGCTGAAGCGTGACCTCCCACTCGAGCGCGAGCGCGATGGACGAGAAGCTACGGGCCTGGGTGACGAGGGGTTCGACGACACCCGATACCACGAGATCCGCTTCGGCCGCGTCGTCGACCAACGCCACCGCGCCTCGCCGCAGGAACTCTCGGCGCAGCGCGTCCGACACGACGAGCTCGACGCCGGGCTCGTAGGAATCGTTCGCGAACGTTCGAATCGCCACCGATTCCAGCTCGGGAATCGGCTCGCTGTAGTCGACGAACTTGTAGCCGCAGCCGGCGCCGCCGATATGGGCGATCGCCAAAGCGATCCACCAGCGCCCGCGCGTTGCCGATCTTCGCTGCACCGCGCAGGTATACCACAGCCGGCCGCGTCTCAGCGCCTGCAGGCAATCGAGTGTGAGGTTCCGGAGTCGCCGCCGGCGATCACGAAACCGAGTGGAGCCGGAAGCGCTGCTCGGCGGGCTTCTTCGACGGGTTCGCCGGTGGGCGCGCCGACGCGCGCTGCCCGGCAGGCGCGAATCACGCCTTCGCTTCGTCCTTCATCAGGCCCTTCACGATCGTCAACACGTGATTCGCTTGAATGGGTTTCGTGAGGTACTCGTTCGCTCCCAACGAGAGCGCCCTCTCGCGGTCCTCCTTCGCGCCTTCGGTGGTGATCACGACGATCGGAATGTCGCTGAGGCTGTCTTCGCCGCGAATCAGGCTGATCAGCTTGAGTCCATCCATCACCGGCATGTTGATGTCGATGAGCGCAAGATCGAAATGATCGCTCGAGATCTTGCGAAGCCCGTCCATGCCATCCTGGGCCTCGACGATGTCGACGTTCTTCAGGCGACGAAGAGCGAACACCAACAACTGTCGCATTGTCGGGCTGTCTTCTACGATTAGGATTCTTTTCCGGTCCATGCTCAACTCCATGCCCCGCGTTGCGGCCGCGGGCTCTTCGTCACTTCGTCAAAAGATCGATGAACCCCTGGATCGTGTTCAGTTTCCGCTCCGATTGCGAGTAGAGCCGCGCCGCGAATAGAGCGGTGGAAGCGTGCCCACCCATCACGGAGAACAATTCGTGATCGAGCGCTGAAAAGCCATCCTTCTGCTGAAGCAGACCGAAGATTCCGATCAAACCGATCGGCCGATTCTGGACGATCAGTGGAATGCATACGATCGGCTCTTCGAGGTTCGGGCGCTGCGTGGGGTCTCCGCAGATCGGCTCTCCGGTTTCGAACGACTTCGCGATCATGCTGCCCGGTCTCGAGCAGCTCGGAAAATCCGCCATCTCGGCGCCCTCGCAGACCGCGACGTCGAGCTGCCCCGAATCGCCATCCAACAGGTACACGGCGAAGATTTCGGCACCGACGAGATTGATCACGATCTCTACGATGATCTTCAGCACCTCGTCCAGATCGAGCGTCGAATGGAGCTGGTAGCTGGCGACGTACAGATTTGCGAGGTTGTTGTTCTCCTCTTCGATCTCGAGATAGCGGACCGCAAACTGCTGATTCTCCTCCTCCACCTGCCTCAAGCGCGTTCGAACGCTCTCGCACTCCTGCTCCAGATCACGCAGCCGCGCCTGCAGTTCTTCGCGATATTTGTCCCACTCTTCGGGCGTCTTCGACGCCTCCGCCTGCTCCTGCTCGAGCGCCGCGAGATTCGCGCGCAAGCGCTCGTTCTCGGTGAGAAGCTCCTTGGTGAACTCCGCGCCGCGGGAGAAGAGCTGCAGGAATTCTTCGCCATACCTGAAGAGATCTTTGCGATCACCGCTCATGACGTGCCCTCATGATCCTGTTCCCGCCTCACAGAGGTTGGCAATCCTTCCTGAATCGCAGCCGCGATCTCTCCCAACGGAAGAATCCGATCGACGAAGCCCGTGCGGATGGCCTGCTGAGGCATTCCGAAGATGACGGCCGTGCTTTCCGATTCTGCGATCACGCGACCCCCCGCGAGGTTCACCGAGCAAACTCCCGACCGTCCGTCGTCGCCCATGCCCGTGAGCACCACGGCGAGGAGCTCCGCGCCAAGATGTTTTGCCGCGCTCTCGAACAAGCGATCGACAGACGGCGTGTACTTGTCCCGCTCGTCGGCAGCGGTCACTTTCGTGATGATTTCTCCTCCGGCGCGCTCGAACTCGAGATGTTTGCCGCCGGGTGCAACCAAGACCCTCCCGGGCGACAGCGTCTCTCCTCCTTCGGCTTCGACGGCTTGCAGCCGCGTTAGGCGATCGATCCGCTCCGCGAATCCCCGGGTAAACCCGGTCGGCATGTGCTGAGCCACCGCGAACGAGCATTGCGGCGCGTCTGGGAACGCGCTGAAGACCTGCATCAGAGCCGCCGGCCCACCCGTCGAGGATCCGATGGCGACGACCCTGGGCAGGAGCGGCGGCGCGCCCCGCGCCTCGCGAATCACCGAAGGCGGCGCCTCGATGCGCGTTTGGACCTTCTCGATCCGCAGATCGCGAATCGCGTGCACCTTTCGCAGGAGCTCCTGCTCGATGTTGTTGAGCTCCAAGGTCGCGCGCGGACTCGGCTTTCCGACGAAATCGACGGCTCCGAGCTCTAGGGCGCGGAACACGTCGTCTTCCCCACTCCGACCGCTGACCACGATGACGGGAGTCGGGCGCTTGCGCATCACGACGCGGAGAAACGTGAATCCGTCCATGCGCGGCATTTCGAGATCCACGGTGATCAAGTCCGGCTTCAGCTCGAAGGTCTTCCTCAGCGCCTCCTCGCCGTCGCGCGCCACGCCGACGACCTCGACCAGAGGCGATGCGTCGAGCATGCGCGTGATCGCCTGCCGACTGAACGCGGAGTCGTCGATCACCAGCAACCGTATCAGCGCGCGGGCCGTCATTCGTCGATCCTGTTGGAATCGCTGCTCGCGATTGCCGCCGCGGCGGCGATTTTCCACGGATCCCCGGCCACCATGCCGGGCAGCGGGCGGCGATAGACCAGGTCGCGCCGCAGGTGGCGCAGCTCGAACGAGGTCGAAAGGTTGATCAGGGACTCCGAGTGGCCGAGCAGCAGGTGTCCACCCGGTCGAAGCTTCTCATGGAACGTCTGGATGACCTGGCACTTGGTGTCGATGTCGAAATAGATGATCACGTTTCGACAGAGGATCACGTCCATGGTCCTGAGGAGCGCGATCTTCGATTGATCCAGCAGATTCAGGTGGATGAAGTCCACGTCCCGCTTGAGATCATCGGAGATCTGCCAGAGCCGATCCTTCTCGACGAAGTACTTCTCGCGCAGGTGCGGGTCGGTCTCGCGAAAGGACGCTTCCCGATAGATTCCCTTGCGCGCCTTGCGCAGCATCCTCCGAGAGATGTCGGAGGCATACACGTGGATGTCGACACCGGGCTTGAATCCCGCCTCCCGGGCGAGAATCGCGATGCTGTAGGGTTCCTCGCCGCTCGAGCACCCGGCTGACCAGATGTTGATGGGGCGCCCGCCGCGCTCCTCTCGTTCGAGCTGCAACTCCACGAAGATTTCGTCCACCAGCGCTCGAAGCTGGCTGTACTCGCGAAAGAAATAGGTCTCGTTGGTCGTCAGCTCGTCGACGAGGTTCGAAAACTCGTCGAATCCGCTACTGCCATTGCGAATGCGATAGTGATAGGCGGCGAAGCTCCCGAGCTCGAGCTCGCGAATTCGCCGGTTGATGCGGCGCTCCAGCATGAAGCGCAAGGATTCATCGAAGGCGAGCCCGGAATGTTTGCGAATGAAATCGGAGAACATCCGAAATTCGGCGTCCGTCATGGCCGGGCCGTCGTTTCCGAGTGACGAATTCATCCGACCTCACTCTCGAGGCGCTTGAGGGCGGAAAGGATCACGTCGCGCACGAAATCGTCGTTTTCGACTTCCAGGCGGCGCAGGATCGAGGGCAGCGCGCGGACCATCTTGCGATCCGCAAGCGTCTGGATGGCTTCCGAGCGCACCGACCACTCGGGGTGGCCGATCAGCGGCAGGATGCGCTCCAGGCCCTCCGAGTCCGAATGCAGGCCGATGCAGCGAATCCCCGCTCGGATCAGCTCGGGTTCGGGGCGCTCGAGCGCTGCCGTCGCGCGCTGCGCCGCGATGCCGCCCGCCTCGCAGAGCGCTTCGACGGCCGCGAGCGACACCGGCGGCTCGTCGGCCAGCGAGGCGTCGATGACCTGCAACATCTCGCTGCGCCTGGCCTCCGTGGCCGACTCGCTGAAGCGCAATACCATCGATCGCACCGCAGCCGCGCGAACCTCGAAATCCTCGTCGTCGGCGAGCCTTCTCAAGTCGTCGATGACCTCTTCGGTCTCGGACGCGCCCAGCGCGTGCGCAGCGGCGATCCGGACCATCGGCGTTTCGTCCGCGAGCGCGAGCCTGAGCGGCTCCGCGGCGGTTCCGGGCTCGAGGCGCGCGAGCGCCTCGAGCGACGCCCGGCGCACCGACGCGCTGGGGTCCTTCATCAGGAAACTGACGATCTCCGCATCCTCGGAGCGACCGATTCGCCCGATGACCGTCGCCACGGCGATTCGAACGCTCTCCGGGGCGCCGTCGAGGCAGGCGGTCAGCAGCTCGATCGCCCTCGCCGTCGCCGCGGCTCCGGTCCTGGGCCTCGGCGCCGCCAATCCGATCAAACCATCCGTGATCGCGGCGAGCTCCTCCTCCGCTTCGAAATCGTCCTCGGCGGCCGCAGCGGCGAGGCGCACCACGAGCGGCGCGATACCGGAATCGAGCCGGCGACGACCAATCGACCGAGCCGCGGCGGCCCGGACGTCGCTCGACGGATCCTCGAGCGACGAGAGCAGGCGCGCGGCGCTCTTCTCGCCATCGGTTCCACCGAAGAGCAGGCAGGCGTTCCGCCTGGATTCGGAGTCGAGATCGGACCACTCCGCATCGATGATCTTCTCGGCGACGCCACCGAGTGACTCGAGGGTCGCGAATGCCGTCTCGGAAAGCGCCTCGTCGCGCCCCGCAAGCAAGATCGGAATGACAGCGTTCGGTGTTGACACGATCCCGAGAAATTGAATCAACACCAACTTCATCGCGAGATCCGCCTCGGGTAGGCGCTCGACCGCGCTCGCGATCACCAGATCGCTGGCCAGCGCGGCGGCTCGAATTCGCGCGATGAGCGACTCGTTCTCTTCCGGCCCGATTCGCCCGACCATCGCGAGCAGCGAGCGGATCGAGGCTTCGCGGCTGGACCTCGACCCCGATCCGAGGCCCTTGAGCAGCATGGAGACGGCCTCCTCATCGCCCTCGGCGCGGCCCAGCAGCGCCAGCCCGACGTGCCCCAGAATCGGATCGTTCAGCACCGATCCGATCTGGCGCGCCCGAACCGGATATTCGAGCGCGTTGAGCGCGTGGGCCGCGGAGAAGCGCACCAACTGCTCCTCTTCCCCGTCGATCGCCTTGCGGATCAGCGCCTCCGCCACGCCTTCTCCACCGATCGCGCCGAGCGCATCCGCAGCCGACGCGCGGACGTTGGGATCGGGATCGTCGAGCATCTCGCGAAGCGGCTCGCTCGCACCCGGGTCCGCGATGCCGGCGAGGGCATCGACGACCAGCTTCCGCACATCGATGTCGCGACTCGAGCGCTCGGCGAGAAGGGCGGGGACCGCCTTCTCCCCGAGGTGAATCAGCGCGTCGACCGCGGCATTTCGCCGTCCGGGATTCTCGCCATCGCCGAGCGCGCCGACGAGCGCGCTCGCCACCTCCGCTACCTCGCTTCGCGCGACGAGGCGCTCGATCGAAGCCTTGCGCACCCGCCAGCTCGAATCGCCGAGGCATTCGATCAGATGCTGGATCGCCGCGTCGGCGGAGAGCACGTCGACGCGCTCCACCGCCAACCGCCGCACCTCCTCGTCGGCGTCCCGAAGATCGCGTGCGATGCTCCCTCGATCCCTTTCGTCGAATTCCAGACTCATGGCTTGCCCCGCGCCTCCGCTACTCGAAGCAGCTCTTCCGTGAGGAAATCACGCATCTCCTGGATCGCTGGATCCACGCGGGCCGCGAAGAGCGCACGGCCTTCCGCGATCTCGGGCTGCATGGCGTCGAGGACGTTGCCCGCTCGAACGGCGGCGTCGAACTTGTCCTGGCTGTAGAGGACGATGTCCGACACCACGATTCGCGCCAGACGCTCCGCCTGCTCGATCTTCTCGGCGGTCCCGGGATCCTGCGACGCCGGCGCCGACGGCTGCGCGGCCGGAGTCGCGGCCGAAGCCGCGGTCGGCGTCGCGGGCGAGGCCGGGGCTGGAGAAGCGGCCGGAGTCGGGGTCGGCGCCGCGCCTGCTGCCGGGGTCGGCCGCGCGGGTCCGGCGCTCTCGAGTGCCCGCTGCGCGACCGCCGGGCCGCCGAGCTGCGTCTCCTGGATGGCCGCCGGCTGCGCGCCGAGCCCCGATGCCGGCGGAGCCGGCGCGGCTTCGCGCGTGGGCGCCGGCTCGGGTGGCGCCATCGCGGCCGGAGCGGACGCCGCGGCGGTCGGCGCCGGGCCGCTCGGAGCGAGCATTCCGAACCCCTCGAGGATCGATCGAAGCGAGCCGGGAAGGTCCTCGCGCTCGAGATACGCATCCGCCCCGTAGATCTCCTCGGGCGGGCGTCGGTAACGCGTTCGGTCGTGGATCGCGCCCACGAGCACCACGTGGATGGTCCGCAGGCTCTCGTTGCGCTTCACGATCTCGCAGACCTGGAAGCCGAACATCTTCGGCAGCGCGGCGTCGATCACGACCGCCCGCGGCAACAGCCGCTGGATCGCCAGGATGGCCTCCACGCCGTCGTGGACGAGCGTCGGCTGCAGCCCCCAGCGCGCGAGCGCGCTGGCCGTCGCCTTGCCCTGCTCGACCACGGGATCCGCGATCAGGATCGCGCGCTCGCGGTCGACCGGGGGCGCCGGCGCTTCGGAGGGCGCGGGGCGCGACATCGGTGGCCGCACCGAGGGCGCGGGTTGTCGGCGCGCTTCCGCCCCCGCCGCGGAATCCGGCGCATGGGCCGCGGGGGCCGCAGCCGCCCCGGCCCCGGCGGCCACCGGCGGCGGGCTCACCCGAAACACCGCCTCGCAGCGAGAACAGCGGAGCCGGACGCCCTCGGATCGAACGCGATCCGGTTCGATCTGATAGCGCGCACCACAACCGGGGCAAGCGACGATCATTGCGCCTCTCCCACTCTGCAATTCCCGACGAAAGCTTTCATGCTCCCCTCATCGACATCCGCCGCCTCAAATCTGGAAGCGATGCACGTCTTCACGGAGTTCGGCCGATTGCTTCAACAAACCCTTCGAAGCCTGATCCATGCGCCGCGCCGACTCCTCGTTCGCTCGCGTCTGCGCGAAGATCTCCTCGATGAATTCGACCGCCGAACGGCACGCGGCAGCCTGCTCCTGCAGCGCCGCATTGATCTGCTCGACGGCCTCCCTCTGTCCCTCGACGCTCTCGCGAATCCGACCCGAGCCATGAGCCTGCTCCTCGGTCGTCGCGCGCACCTGCTGGGCGACATCGCGCATCGCGGTCGTGCTGCGGTAGACGACCGTGTTCCCGCGCTCCTGTTCGGTCGCCGCTCTGCGGATCTCCTCGACGCCCTTGCGAACCTTCTCCATCAGCTCGACGACGTGGGAAGCGGCCCGAGCCTGCGCCCGCACCGCCTTCAGGATCCCCTGGATCCGCTCACCGCTGTCCCGTGACACTCGCGTGATGTCTTCGAGCGCGATGCCCGCCTCCGCGGAAAGATCGACCCCGGACGCCACGCTGTCCGTTCCGCTCTCGATCGCGCCGATCGCGTTCTCTCCCTCTTCCTGGACCGCGCGGATCAGACCCCCGATCTCCTTCGTCGACGCCAACACCCGTTCGGCCAGATCCTTGATCTCGTCCGCGACGACCGAGAATGCTCGACCATGCTCGCCCGCTTGTGCCGCGATGATCGCCGCATTCAATGCGAGAAGGTTGGTCTCGTCCGCAACGTCGTCGATCACGTCGACGATCGCGCCGATCTCCTTCGTTCGCCCGCCGAGGTTCCGAATCACCTTCTCGGCGGTCTCCGTGGCGAGGCGAATCGCATTCATTCCCTCGATGGTCTGTCGAACCTTCTCCTGGCCGCTTTCGGCAGTCACGACGACGTATTCCGACAGTCGCGCCGACTCTTCCGCGCTTTCGTCGACTTCCATCAGGGAGTTGGCCATCAATTCCATCGAAGACGACGTCTCCGACGACGCCTCGGACAGCGCCTTCGTGCTCTCGACGACCTGGCTGACGCTGCGGACGATCTGCTCCATCGACGCCGAGACCTCCTCGACCTTCTCGGACAAGGTCACCGCAGTCTCGTTGAGATCGTCCCCCGCAGCGCCCAGTTCCAGGATCGAGCTGGACGATTCCTCGACCGATCTGTTGAGCACCCCCGACGAATCCGCGATCCCACGCACCTGGGTGTCGATCGACTCCGTGGAGACCGCTGCCTGCTGAATCCCGGAGACCTGGTCCGCCGTGATGGCGGCGACTCCCTCCGAAATCGCCGAGATGTCCGCTGCGGTGGCTTCGAGGTGATCCACGGCCTCGATGATCCGGGAGAGCGCGGATCGAAGCGATTCAGCCGTCGCGTCGAAGGACCTCGCGAGCTCCCCGATTTCGTCTTCCGAATCCAACGGGACGCCTCGGCGAAGATCGCCGGACGCCATCCGCGCGACCTGGGCGCTCAAGCGCGCCAGGCTTCGGATGATGTCGCTCGAGATCAGCCACGCCAACACCCCGCCGATCGCGATGGCGACGGCCAGAAGGCCCGCAAATGCGACCCAGGTTCGGCCTCCTTCGAACGACAGCGCCGCGAGAGGCATCGAAACCACGAGCACGCTGCCGTCGTCGAGGGTACGCCAGGAGAAGACGCGCTCGTAGAATCGCGAGCCACGGCCGCCGCGTTCGACTCCCGCAGCGCGCTGGGATCGGATCTCCGCGACGAGCTGGTCATCGAGCATTCCGCGAATGTCCGCGTCGGTCTTGGAGAGATCGAGCAGCGTCACGTCCAGCGGCGCTGCGAGGGTCATCTCGTCATCGAGCACCGATGTCGTGGCGGCGCGCAGGTCCCGACCGTCGAGGCGTTCGACCAGCGCGTCGAGAACGCTGTCCTGCCAACGCATCGCGAAGGCCTGGGCGCCGGTATTCATCTTGACCGAGAGGAAGACCAACGCGACGATCATCGGAACGGCCGCCATCGCGACCGCGCCGCAGATGATCTTGCTCCGGAGCGAAATCGGCTTCACCTGCGCGCGCCGCACCTCGGGATTGGGGATCATGGCGGCGATGCCCACGCGAATCGATTCGACTTCGCGCTTGATCACACAGAACAGGATGCCGCCTGCGACGAACCCGCCGATCGATCCCGCAATGACCACGATCCCGCCCTGAATCAGGTCGAAGGACCGGAAACGAAGCGCCATCGAGACCGCCGTCAAAGCGCCCGTCGCCAGCCAGCTGGCCGTCGCGACCATCGCCAAGCTCCGCGGCAGATCCAGGATCGCTGCGAAGCCGGCCCTGCAGTCCTCCTCCTCGATCCGCACTCCGGCATGCTGATCCAGGAAGCTCGCAATCGGGCGGATCGCGCTCAGCTGCCGCTGCGTCGCCATCGCCGATGCGAGCAGCGAGAAGCCCCCGACGAGCGAGCAGAGCCAGATCCAGGCGAAGCCCGTGAGGTCCAGCAGGGCCAGGAGTGAAGCGGCCAGGACGGCGGGGCCAGGGAGCGTGACGAGGTAATAGAGCGAGAGGATTCGCCGCCGGAAATCGGATGAGTTGGGCAGAGCGTGACTCATGCTGCGTCCTCTTGCGTGGTCAGCACCGACCGGTAGACACACTCGAGCAGGTACTCCAACGACAAGACCACGATCGGGTCGGAATCGGGTCTGCGAACCACCGCCCGGGCCGCGTCGTAGCCCGCTTGCGTTGCCAGCGCGGGGGGATCCTCCATGCTGGCCGCGCGCACCTGGAGGACCTCGACCGCGGCGTCGACCGTCAAGCCGACGACCAGACCGTCGGTCTCGGTTACCACGATGCGCGTGCCCGTCGAGGGCTCGATGCTGCGTCCGTTGAGCGCTCGCCCGAGGTCGACCACCGGCACGAGTGCGCCTCGGAGATCGATGACGCCATCGATCAGCGCCGGCGACTTCGGCAGCGGGGTGACCGCTTGCCATCGAACGACCTCGCGGACATTCGCGACGTCGATCGCGATCAAGCGGCCCGCCACCTCGAAGCAGCCGAGCGTGACCTCGCTATCCGTAGACGCTATGGCGGCGATGTCAGGCATCGAGAGTCAGCAACCTGTCGAGCTCGATCATCGAGACGAACTCGCCCTTGAAAGTGCAGAGATCGTTGACCGCGCCGATGTCCGAGCCCGCGGCGGGCTGGATCGCATCGTCGGAAACCCGAAAGACCTCCCGAACGGCATCGACCAACAAGCCCACGACTTCGTCGTCTCCCGTCTTGATCACGATGATCCGCGTTCGACGAGAGGCCTCGATCGATCCGAGACCGAGCCGCCGACGCAGATCGATCAATTCGATCATCTCGCCCCGCAGCGAGATGACGCCGCGGACATCCTCAGGAGTTCGGGGGACCGGTGTGACGGGGCGCATCCGAACGATCTCGCGAACCCGTTCCACGGGAACCGCGTAGGGCGATCCGGCGAGCTCGAAAGCCAGCAACTGGTGAACCTCATCGAGGGATTCGGAGGATTCGCCGCGATTGGATGCGGCGCGTGCGAGATCATCCCAATCCGGCGATTCTTCGCTCGACGCATTCACTTCGCTCACGCCATGTCCTTTCTGTTCAGCGCGTCTTCCACCAGACTCGCGATGTCGACGACCAGCACGGCGTCCTGATTGCCCAGCTCCGTGGCGCCCGCGAAGCCGCGCACGTTCTTCAACGGGCCCTGGATCGGCTTGATCACCGTGTCCTGCTGGCCGTCCAATCGATCGACGAGCAAACCGATCCGCTGTTCACCCACGCCCACGATCACGGCGAACTGCTTGTCCGAGGGTTCCGGCACGTCGATCTCGAATTCCGCGGCCAGGCTGCGCAGCAGCAACGCATCTCCACGCAGGTTGAGGATCTCGCGACCCTCACTGCGCTGGATCTCGGAGGCGTCCACCAGCAGCGTCTCGTGCACGGCGCTGATCGGAATCGCGAACCTGTGCTCGCCCGCGGCGACGATCAGCGATTGAATGATCGCGAGTGTGATCGGCAGGGTCATTGAAATCGTGGTGCCGCGGCCCGTGATCGACTCCACCTCGACGGCGCCGCCCAACGCCATCACGTTCTCCCGCACCACGTCCATTCCCACCCCTCGACCGCTGGTCTCGCTGACCTTCGATTGGGTCGAGAGTCCGGGCGAGAAGACCAGGTTCAGGGTCTCGCGATCGTTCAGCTCGGTGTCGGGAGAGACCAGGCCGAGGGACTCGGCGCCGGCGCGGAGCGCCGTCCGATCGATCCCCTTTCCGTCGTCTCCGACCGCGATCACGACGTGATTTCCGCGCTGGAACGCATTGATCGCGATGCAACCCTGGATGTCCTTGCCCGCCGCCCGCCGCTCCTCGGTCGATTCGATTCCGTGATCGATCGAATTGCGGACGATGTGCATCAGCGGATCGACCAGCTCTTCGACGATCAACTTGTCGAGCTCGGTATCGGCGCCAGAGACTTCGAGCCGGACGTCCTTCTGCAGGTCGCGCCGCAGGGATCGCACCACGCGCGAGACCTTGTCGAAGACCTGTCGCATCGGAACCATCCGAACGTCCAGCACGGCGGACTGAATGCCCTTGAGCTTGCGGTCGAGCGACTTGTGGATCTTCGACAACTCGACCCCGACCTGGGCGTTCTGTGGTTGGGCGAGCAGCTGCGCGGCGATCTCGCCGATCGAGGCGCGCTGAACCACCAGCTCGCCGAGCAGATTCATGAGCTCGTCGAGCTTGCGAATGTCGACCCGCACCGTTTCGCTGATCGAGCGCAGGGAATCCAGCTCCGGG
>JBFGGA010000066.1:0-16448 GCA_041579295.1 Myxococcota bacterium
CCGAGACGCCGACCCCGGAGCCGACCGAAACGCCGACCCCGGAGCCGACCGAGACGCCGACCCCGGAGCCGACCGAAACGCCGACCCCGGAGCCGACCGCGACCGCGACCGCGACGCCCACGCCCGAGGCCGACTGCATCTGCGTGCCGCACCAGGTGGTGCCGGCCGGCAACCTGGCCGTTCTGAAGAAGACGGGCCATCGCGGCAACGGATCGGAGGAGGCCAGAGGCCGCGGCAAGGATTCCAAGGAGAACAACGGCCGCGGCAATCGGTCGGCGCACGCCAACGGCCACGACAACGGACCGAAGCTGACCAAGAAGGTCGGCGTCGTCGTGAAGGCGCGCGAGCGCACGCGCGGCGCGTGCAGGCCCAAAAGGAGCGACGACACCTTCTCGCTCCGGCTGCTGATGGTCGACGACGACGGTGACGTGATCCTCGACGAGACGCGAGACGGCCTCACCTGCGATCGCCGGATCCGCCAGCAGAAGTTCATGGCCACCTACGAGGTCGGGAACTGCGCGGGATCCGAGGCGCCCATGCGCAATTCGAAGGGAGAGGTCACGGTCACCGCGACGACCGAACACGGAGAGCTGATCGCGAAGCGACGACTCAAGTGCAACAAGTGATCGCCAACGTTTGAGCGACGCGCGACTCGCTCGAGGCCGGCTGTGGCGCGCCGGCCTCGAGCGAGCACGGGTGCAGACGACCCGAGCCCGCGACTAGCGTCCGAGCGATCTTCCCGAAGAATACAGCGCGAAAGAGCGGCGGGCACGGTCGCCCTATGCAAGAATAGAACTCCAGCACGATGACGAGGGTGACGCCGTTCCATTCGCGCACGTCTGCGCTCTGCGAGGGGAGCCGGTGGGAAGAGTGGGCGGGCTTCCTCGCTGCGACCAGCTACGACCTCGATTTCACCCTGGAGTACGATGCGGTGCGCTGGGGCTGTGCGCTGTTCGACGTCTCGCCGCTCTTCAAGTACGACGTCCGCGGCCCGGACGCGAAGGCGCTCCTGCAGCGCGTCGTGGTGCGGAACCTGGCGCAGTCGACTCCCGGCCGAGTATATTACACGACATGGTGTGACGACAAGGGCATGGTGATGGACGACGGCGCGGTCTTCCACCTCGCCGAAGACCACTTCCGGATGTCCACCACGATCCCGAACCTCTACTGGTTGCAGGACAACGCGGTTGGGTTCGACGTTCGGATCGAAGACGTATCCGAGCAGATCGCTGGCATCGCCCTGCAGGGACCCACTTCGCGAGATCTGTTGAAGCGCATGACAAAGAACGCCGATCTCGACCGGTTGCCGTACTTCCACTGCGCGGGCGCCGAGCTGGCCGGCGCCCCGGCGCTGATCTCGCGCACCGGCTACACGGGCGACCTCGGCTACGAGATCTTCGTCGAGCCGCAGCACGCGGAAAGCGTCTGGGATGCGGTGATGGAGCTGCGGAATGCCTACAAGCTGCGCCCCGCCGGGCTGCTGGCCCTCAACGAGGCGCGGCTGGAGGCCGGCCTGCTCCAGATCGACGCCGACTTCACCTCCGCGAGCCAGACCTCGTTCGACGTCCAGAAGGCCTCGCCCTTCGAGCTCGGGCTCGATTGGATGGTCGATCTCGATGGAGATTTCTTCGTCGGCCGCGACGCGCTGCGCAAGGAGAAGCAGGCTGGCTCGTCGCGCTGGACCACGGTGGGGATCGAGCTCGACGTCCGCGTGATCGAGAAGTTCTACCGCGAGTACGGCATGCCGCTCCACCTGCCCGAGCGAGCCTGGGTGGGTCCCGTCCCAATCTACTCCGACGAGGCGCAACGGCACCACATCGGTCGCGGAACCAGTGGGACGTGGTCGCGGCTGTTGAAGAAGTACATCGCGATCGCCCGCGTCGAGCCCCGATTCGGAAAGCTCGGCACCCGGTTCTTCATCGAAGAGATGGTGGAGGCCAGGGCCTATTCGATCCCCGCCGCGGTCGTGAAGATGCCCTTCTTCGACCCACCGCGTAAGAAGTCATTGGGGGCCTGATGGCGTCGATGGGCGTTTCGCGTTCTACATTCAGGAACACAGCGTTCGACCGTGGAATCAAATGACGCAGAAGTATGACGCAATCGTGATCGGCGCGGGCCACAACGGGCTGACCTGCGCGGCGTATCTCGCCCGCGCCGGGCGCAAGGTGCTGGTGCTCGAACGCCGCTACCTGATCGGCGGCGCGACCGTCACCGAGGAGATCTACCCCGGCTTCAAATACACGGTCTGCTCCTACGTGGTGAGCCTGCTGCGCCCGGAAGTGATGCGCGAGCTCGAGCTCGCCAAGCACGGCCTGCAGATCCACCCGATCAGCTCCATCTTCATGGCGAACCACGATGGGCCGCCGCTCATCACCTGGCCCGACGAGGCCAAGACCCGTGAGGAGATCAAGAAGTTCTCGCCGCGCGACGCGGACATGGCGCCGAAGTTCGCGGCCGCGATGTACGAGATGGCCTTCGCCGTGAAGCCGATCCTCGGGCTCGTCCCGCCCGACCTCTCGGCGCCGAACCTGCGCGATCTCGCCACGCTTCGGGAGTTCGGCAAGCACCTGAAGGGCCTCGGCAAGGACACCTTCCACACGCTCTACAAGGTCATGACGATGAGCTCCGAGGATTTCCTCTCGGAGTTCTTCGAGACCGACATCGTGCGCGCGGGCTACGCCCTGAGCAGCGTGATCGGAACGTTTCTGGGACCCAAATCCCCGGGCACCGCCTACGTGCTGCTCCACCACTTCATGGGCGACCTCGACGGCGCGTATTCGGCCTGGGGCGCGCAGCTGGGCGGCACCGGCCGGGTCGCCGAGGCGATCGCGAGCGCCGCGCGCAGCCACGGCGCCGAGATCCGCGTGGATGCGCCGGTCGCGCAGGTGATCGTCAAGAACGGCACGGCTGTGGGCGTCGCGCTCGAAAACGGCGACGAGATCCACGCCGAGACGGTGGTTTCGGGCTGCGACCCCAAGGTCACGCTCCGCAAGCTCGTCGAGGAGAAGGAGCTGCCCGCGGACCTGGTCGCCCGAATCGACAAGTTCAAGTACCGCGGCTCGTCGGGCAAGCTGAACCTCGCGCTCGACGGGATTCCCAAGTTCAACGGCATGACGGATCCGTCTCTACTCAAGGGCTCACTACCGATCGCCCCGAGCATGGATTTTCTCGAGCAGGCCTACGACGACGCGAAGTACGGGGCGTTCTCGAAGCGTCCCGTGATGGAGATCGAGATGCCGAGCATGATCGATCCGACCATGGCGCCGCCCGACAAGCACGTGATGTCGATCTTCGTGCAGTACTGCTCGTACGATATGCCCGAGTACGGCGATCGCGACCAGCAGCGGGAGGCCTTCGGAAATGCCGTCATCGACACGCTCGCCGAGCACTGCCCGAACATCGAGGACATCATGCTGCACAAACAGGTGCTGACGCCCTGGGATCTCGAGCAGCAGATCGGCCTCACGGAGGGAAACATCTTTCACGGCGAGCTGACCCTGGATCAACTCTTCTTCTTCCGGCCCGCCGCCGGCTACGCGGACTACCGCACGCCGATCCGCAACTACTGGCAGTGCGGCTCGGGCACCCATCCGGGTGGCGGCATCATGGCCATGCCCGGCCGGCTGGCCGCGAGGGAGATCCTGGGCGGGAGATTCTAGTCGGAGATCCTGCACCCCTACATCTCGGAAGGACACCACTTCATCGGCCGCCACGGCGGGCGACCCGGCAAGCGCGCGATCGCGCGCGGCGGCGAGCCCGCCGCGCGCAGAAGGAGTCGGCTGAAGCGCTGACCTGAACGCGCGAACGCGGTCGCGCACCGAACGCCGCCACCCCGGCCTCAACGACCCGCGTCGCTCGCGGCAGCCACAATGTGGCCGTTTGCCTGATTCGATCGTCGCGCCGGGCGGGTTCGGCGCTGCCGGGCGCGTCGCGACCGAGCTCCGCGCCGGGCGGCAGCGCGCTAGCGTCGCGACGCGTTTGCGAACTGCGCCGAGCCAACGCATGCGCGGACGATCCGCGCGGTCTGGGGCACGGTTCTTGCGTCTCGGAGGCGAAGCGACGACGGCCGCGCGCCGATCCGCTCGAGCCGCGATGCGCGAAGCTTCGTGTGGCGCCCGGAGACCCGCCTGAAAGGGAGTCGACTGTGATCATCTCGGGGGGGTGGTGGCGAGCAGACCGGAGCTTCTCTCGGAGATCAGCCGGAAGGTGGACGCGCTCCCCTGGGCCGAAGTGCACTTCAGCGATCCCAGGAGCCGTCTGGTCGTGACCCTGGAAGCCAGCGACATCGACGAGAGCATGGAGCGGATGAAGCAGCTTCAGGCGATTCCGCGCGTGCTCTCCGCCGGCGTTGGCCGAGTTCTGCAGCGACGCGGCGATGACGTGAACGATCCGACCCGTCTCGAGCGCACGGACGCAACTCGCAATCGGAGGCGATCATGAACCAGACCCGGCGCGACTTTCTGAAGACCGCAGTCGTCACATCGGTGGCCGGGAGCATCGGCAGCTCGGTCCCGAAGAGCGCGCTCGCGGAGGTCGAGGAGTAGCAGGGTCGAGAGAGCTGCAAGTGGGACAAGTCGGTGTGCCGCTTCTGTGGGGTCGGCTGCGGAATCATGATGGCCACCCACGAGGGGCGGATCGTCTCGGTGAAGGGCGACCCGGAGTCGCCCGTCAATCGCGGGCTCAACTGCATCAAGGGTTACTTCAACGCCAAGATCATGTACGCCGAGGATCGCCTGACGAAGCCGCTGCTGCGCAAGAAGAACGGCGTCTACGACAAGAGCGGAAAGTTCACGCCAGTCAGCTGGGACGAGGCGTTCGATGTGATGGCCGCGAAGCTCAAGGAGTACTACGCGAAGCACGGGCGCGCGAGGTCGGCGTCCTCGCCCACCGACTGCCCGCGGACATGGTGGTCTTCGACCCGAAGCACCGCGCGACGACCGAGGAGCTCTGGGGCCGGCCGTGGAGAGCCCGGACGAGGAATACGACCTCTGGCTCTGCACGGGCGCGTGCTCGAGCACTGGCACTCGGGCTCGATGACCAAGCGCGTCGTGGAGCTCAACCGCGCGGTTCCGTACGCGAAATGCTACATGCACCCGGCCGACGCGAAGGCGCGCGGCATCGCGCGCAACGCAGAGGTCGTCATCGAGCCGCGGCGCGGCAAGGTGAAGGCCCGGGTGGAGACCCAGGGCCGCGACCACGTGCCCGAGGGCCTGATCTTCGTGCCGTGGTTCGACGAGAACGTCCTCATCAACAAGCTCACGCTCGACGCCACCTGTCCGATCTCGAAGGAGACGGACTACAAGAAGTGCGCGGTGCGGGTGCGAAAGGTGGGAGCGTGAAGCCGAAGTCGACGATCAGCCGCCGGCAGTTCCTCACGGGCGCCTTCCGCGGGCGCAACGTCGCGCTCCCGGAGAGCCACTTCCAGGAGCCCGTGATGGGCCGGGGCGCCAGCGGCGATCCGATGGTCTGGGTGGTGAAGGATTACCGCCCAATCGAGAGCCTGATGGGCGCACGCTACAACTGCAACATGTGCCACACCCCGCAGGCGACCAACGCCCCCACGCCGGCAAACCGCTTCGATTCGCTCGGGGCACGCGCTAGCCGGAACCGTGAGGTTCCGGCGCCGCAAGCGAACGCGAAGCGTTCGCCAGCTAGCGACTTTCGCCGGAAAATACCGATCCGGGCGGAAACGGGCTCAATCCGCGTGAAACCGGCGCCGACAAGGTGCCATGACATCGATCTCGTCCAGCCGCCTGCCGTTCGCAGCGGCCGAGCGCGAGCAGCCCGGAGCGTCGGCGCGTGACCGCGCGCGGATCGGGCTCGCCGCAGGCGGCGTCGCGCTCCTCCCGCTCGTCGACCTGCTGCGCCACGGCTGGGAGCGGACCTTCGGCTACCTGGCCGCGGACGTCTTCTACTACCTCACCGTCGCGCGAAACCTCGCCTCGGGCCTGGGCGTCTCGTTCGACGGCGAGCACGCGACCAACGGCTTCCACCCGCTCTGGCAGCTCTACACGGCGCTGCTGTACGCGGCCAGCTCGCGGCTCGGGCTCGGCGAGCCGGCCTTTCTCGTCGCGGTCTTCGCGAGCAGCCTGCTGCTGGTGGCGCTCGCGACCGCGCTGCTGGGCAGCTGCTTTCGACTCGCCCTCGGCCGCGTCCCGGCTGCGTTCCCGATCCTGCCCGTCGGCCTCTACGCGCTCGGTGCGGCTTCGCTCGAGCCGCGCTACGGCTCGCTGTGGAGCTTCGCGAACGGGATGGAGACGGGGGCCGCGCTCGCGGCCTTCGCGTGGGCGCTGCGCTGCATGGTGCGGCGCGAGCTGCGCGCGAGTGCCGCGATCGATTGGCAGCTCGGCACCGCGCTGGCCGTGCTGCTGCTCGCCCGACTCGACCACGGCGCGCTCGCGATCTGCCTGCTCGCCAGCTACGCGCTGCGGCCCGCGCGCCGTGGCGGCTCGCGATTCGTCGAGCTATTCGCCGTCGCCGCGCCCTTCGGGCTGGCGTTGCTCGCGTATCTCACCTTCAACTGGCTGACCGCGGGAGCCCTGCTGCCCGTCAGCGGCGCGGTGAAGAGCTCGTTTCCGCGCGCGGCGCTCGCGAACGGCTTCTACCTCCATCGCATCGTCACCCAGATCGAAGCCGCGCGCGCCGGCGAGCTCTGGCGCATGGCCCAGATGCTGCTCCCCGCGATGCTCGCCGCGCTCGCGCTGCCGTGGCTCGCGGCGCTGCGCCGGCACGCGCGGCACGACGCGCTGAGCTGGCCGCTCGCGGTGAGCGCGCTGTTCGCGCTCGCGCTGGCCGCCTACAACTTCCTCTTCGTGAGCCTCTGGCACCAGGGACACTGGTACTACCCGGTGTCGATCGCGCTGACGAGCGTGCTCGCGCTCTACCTCTGGGAGCGGGAGCGGCCCATCGCCGACGGCCGTGCGGCGGCGCTCGTCGCGGGCGCGAGCACCGCGGGCGCCCTCGCCTTCTTCTGCCTCGTGCACCACGACATCCACTACAACAAGCAGTACCTCCGGCTGTTCGAGGCGCGCGACGAGGTGAAGCGGCACTTCGAGGGCTCACCGCCCCGGATGATCGAGTTCGACGACGGGATCATCTCGTTTGCCACGGGCTTTCCCGCGATGTCGGGCCTCGGCTTCGCGGTCGACCGCAAGGCCGTCCCGTGGGTGAAGAGCGGCCAGATCCTGCGGCTCGCCTACCAGCGCGGCTTCGACCACATCGCGTCGCTCAACTACTTCGGAACCGGCGGCCTGAGCGTCGATTCCACATCGAAGGAGATCCGCGCGAAGCTCGACGCCACCTTCTTCCTCACCCCCGCCGCGACCGCGCCCTTCGAGTTCGAGGTCGTCTACATCCCCTCGCGCGTCCCCCTCGCCTTCATCCGAATGCGCCCCGCAACCGCGACGGCGGCGATCGACCCACCGCCAGCGAGCGCCACGCGGCTGAAAGTCCTGCAGCCGTAGCGCCGAGAATCCCAGTCACCAGCAATTCGCGTCGCCCGATTGGGATCATACGCGTCGAACCGCACGCTTCGATTCGCGAAGCCCAAGCCGGACGATTCCAGGCGTCGAGCCCTACACGAAACGCACGAGACCTTGAAAACAAAGACGACGGCTGGCTCCGAGCAAGCATCGAAGCGACGCTATCGGACGCAATCTCCGAACCCACTTTCAGGTGGAAGCCGGATTCAAGCCCACGCCGTGGCGATCCGATCACTCGCCGGATTGCCGGGTCGGCCTTCCGGGGTCGCCTCGACCGGGCAAGGCGCACCTGCGCGATCTCCTTCCCATCCCCTACGTTGCCCCCCAATAGCCCGCGGTCCAGGGCGGCGCCCAGCTCGCCGCCGGACGGCTGAGGCGATTCGATGCCTGGTGCGGGGCCGATCGATCGGCCTCGATGCGCCGCAGGAAGACGGCCTCGCGCGCGTGCGGGGATCGGGAGGACCCGAAGCGGACAAAGGGCAATGCGGCCGCAGCTCGGAACGGTCTCGAACGACCGCGCTCGATGGGACAGTGCCGCGAGGCGCGCGAGGCGGCCGCCGCGCGGGGCGCGTCGAGGCCTCACGAAGGCATTCCAAGGATTCGAGCGGCGCTTCGGCGCGGCGAAGCCAGGTTTCGTGGCGACTCACATTCCATTATACTGCTAGGTCGAGCAACGCGATCGGTCGACGCGTCTTCACGCAGCAAGCCTCCCACTCGCAGCTGCAACATGGAGCTCTCATTCATGATTGGTATGAAGTCCGCCTTCCGACCTCTGTTGGCGCTCGCTTCGGCGCTCCTCCTGGCCAGCAGCGCGCAGGCCGGCCCGACGCCGACGGCGACCCCGAGCGCGACGCCCAGCGCGACACCCACAGCCTCGCCGACGGCTACCCCGACCGCGACGCCGACGTCCACGCCGACGGCCACCCCGACCGCGACGCCGACGGCCACCCCGACCGCGACGCCCTCGCCCACGGCCACCCCGACCGCGACGCCCTCGGCGACGCCGCCAGCGTTCGCGCTCGACCACTACCTCTGCTACGACGCGAGAGACGCGCGGGGTTCGGAGCGCTTCCGGAAGCGCGAACTCAACATCGGAGACGAATTCGCACCCGCGGGACCCAGAAAATTGGTCAAGCCGCTGCGGTTCTGCAATCCGGTGCAGAAGAATGGAGAGGCAATCAAGGACCCCTCGGCGCATCTGACCTGCTACATGATGAGTCTATTCACGAGTTTCGATCGGAGAGCCAACCAGCTCTCCGTGACGAATCAGTTCGGCGATCAGCAGCTGGACTTCCGCTCGAGATCGTCGGAGCTCTGCATTCCCACCGAGAACCTGACGGCCTTGGAGCGATCGGCCAGCGGTTCGGCTCCGCTTGCTCTGCAGCCGACGGAAATCGACGATTTCGCGTTCTCCAGGGCGAAGACTACGCTGCGCACGCCGCGCTTCGAGCGGCGCCAGGTGAATCTCGTGGACCAGTGGATCGACGCGGACGTGGAGGTGATTCGACCGGCGCGGTTCGGCGTCCCCACTTGTACGATCTGCCCGCCGGAACGACTAAACGAGGTGATCCTCGACCCCGACACCTATCTGACGTGCTACACGATCCGGAAGGCGCCGAGATTCGACAAGCGGGACGTCGATATCGACAACGATTTCGGCGAACAACGCCTGACGGTCCGGAAGCCGCGCTTGCTCTGCGTGCCGACTCGGAAAGCCGACAACTGAACCTCGCTCACCTCGTGAGACACTGAGGCGGGTCGGCTACCCTCGCCCGCGTGGAATCGATGGCGCGCAGCATGATCGTCGCGGGAGTGGTCCTGCTCGCGCTCGGGCTGCTGCTGTACGCGAACCCGTCCATTCCGTTTCTCGGAAAGCTCCCGGGAGACCTCCGGATCGAGCGCTCCGGATTTCGCCTCTACATCCCGATCACTTCGTGCGTGTTGATCAGCTTGGCTGCTTCGGCTGTCCTCTGGCTGCTCTCCAGGTTCCGTTGACCTGGGAGTGCCGGCGGTCTACTCGCTCCCGCTCCACTCGGTGGCGCCCGACGGGAAATCGTCGCGAAATACCGGTACGACGCAGAATGCGTGGTGGCTCGGAGCGGCCATCACGACGTGTCGCCCGACGCGCGCCTTGACGCGGGCGCCGAGTGCTTCCAGCCGCGCGACCTCCGCCTCGACGTCGTCCGTCTCGATGTCGAGGTGGATCGCGCGCTCCTCGCGGGGCACGCGCTGCAGGCCGAGCAGCAGCCCCCCGTCGCCACCCAGCGGATCCTCGAAGGTCGCGTATCGAGCGTCGTCGCGAACCGCGTATCTGCCGAGCGCGCGGCTCCAGAAATCGATGCCGGCTTCGTAGTCCTGTGTCGCACAATCGATCAGTACGCTCGAGAATCGGCTTCGGTGCATGAGTGAACCCCTTCGGCTGGAACGCCGCCCGGGCACGTACACGGAATGGCTACACGAAACACCCCGCTTCGCGCCCGACCGCAGCGCCGCATCGAAGCATGCTACATTTGCAGACCGAGCGCCCCAGCTGCGAGCCGCGAGGGTGTGCGTGGCGTAGCAGCGCGCTCACACGACGCATGGCGCGATGCGAGGCGAGATGTCGAAGGGGCCCGTGACGATCGTCGGCAGCTACATCTCCCCGTACGTGCGCAAGGTCCTCGTCTGCCTCGATCTCAAGCGGATCGACTATCAGATCGATCCGATCGTGCCGTTCTTCGGCAACGACGAGTTCAGCCGCATCAGCCCGGTTCGCCGCATCCCCGTTCTCATCGACGGGCCCGCTGCGCTCTGCGATTCCACCGTGATCTGCGAGTACATCGACGAGCGCTATCCGAATCCCCCCCTCCACCCGAGAGCACCCGAGGCGCGCGCCCGCGCCCGATGGCTCGAGGAGTTCGCCGACACGCGGATGGGCGAAGTCTTCATCTGGCGCTTCTTCAACCAGATCGTCATCAAGCGATTCGTCTGGGGCGAGAAGACGGAGGATGCGGTCGTCAAGGAGACGCTCGAAGAGGAGATTCCGGAGGTGCTCGACTACCTCGAGAGCGAGCTCCCACCGAACGGAGGCTTCTTCTTCGGAGAGATCGGCATCGCGGACATCGGCGTGGCGAGCTTCTTCCGCAACGCCGCGTTTGCGGGCTTCGCGGTCGACGCGGATCGCTGGCCGACCACGGCCGCGTTCGTCGGGCACGCGCTGGGTCACCCGAGCTTCGCGAAGCTGCGCGCATTCGAAGATCTCTCGATGCGGACTCCGATCGAGCAGCACCGCGACGCCCTCGCCGAGGCGGGCGCGCCGCTCACGCCGGGCACCTTCGCCACGAGCTCCCCACGCCGCGGGGTCTTCAGCACGTAGGCGCGCCATCGATCGGCGCCCCGCAATGGAGCGACACCGCGAAGTCGCGTCGGATGGATCCATGGTACGATCCCGCGGCAAGCGCTGCCGAGCGGTACCGATGGCCGGCGCCGTTCGCCGCAGCGAAGCGCACGGAACCCGAGATTGGACGATTACGCGGATTTGCTCCTGACGATGGCCGAAGTCTCGGTGGCCTTCGCGGGTTTCGCGAGCATCACGGTGCTCTTCCGCGGGCGAAGCGCGGGCGATTGGACGATCCCCGACAAGCTCCGCTACGGCGCGATGTTGCGGGGCAGCCTCTGCGCGTGCCTCTTCTCGCTGTTTCCGATCGTGCTGCTTCGAGCGGGCCTGAGCGAGCCCTGGACGTGGTCCCTCTCGAGCGTGGGTCTGATCATCTACGGCGGCCTGGCCAGCCGCGTCTTCGCCTTTCTCTTCCGCATCCGTGCGCGACCCAGCGTCGAGATCCTCCGAAACGTCGTCGTCGCCGGCCTGATCGTCGCTCTCCAGCTCCTGAATCTGCTGCGCGTCGGGTTCGATCGCGAAGCGGCGCCGGTCCTCGTCGGGGTGGGGCTGCTCCTCACCAATGCCGGGATGAACTTCTACCGCCTGGTCGTCGTCTACCCGAGCGCGCCCGCACCGCCGAGCGGCGCGAACGGCCCCGAGCGAGGATCCGGATAGAATCGCTCGGTGACCCGGGTGCTATGCTCCACCGGAAAGGTCGATCGCGATGCGCAAAGCTGCTGGGACCCCAATGAAACTCACGGGCGTTCACCTGCTCTTGACCTACGAGTGCAACTTCGAGTGCGATCACTGCTTCGTGTGGGGCAGCCCGCGCCAGCAGGGTGCGATGAACCGCGAGCAGGTCGGCGAGATCCTCGAGCAGTCGAAGCGTCTGGGGACGGTCGAGTGGATCTACTTCGAGGGCGGGGAGCCGTGTCTGCTCTACGACGAGCTCGTGGAGGCGGTGGGGCGCGCCCACCGGATGGGTTTTCGCGTGGGCATCGTCTCGAATGGCTTCTGGGCGTCTACACCCGCGGAGGCCGAGACGCACCTCGAGCCGCTGGCGGGGCTGGTCGAAGACCTCTCGATCAGCAGCGATCTTTTCCACGCAGACGAAGACCCGAGCCCCGAGACCCGCAACGCGCGCGAGGCAGCGCGCGAGCTCGGAATTCCCGTAGAATACATCACCGTCGAGCGGCCGGACGTGGAGGGCGCGACTGCGGCGGTCGGCCAGATCCCGGCGGGTGAGTCCGGCGTGATGCACCGCGGAAGGGCCGCGACGAAGCTCGCCCCATGCATCGCGAAGACGCCCTGGAATCGCTTCACCACCTGCCCGTTCGAGGACCTGCGCGAGCCCGAGCGCGTTCACGTCGATCCGTTGGGCTACGTGCACGTCTGCCAGGGGATCGCGCTCGGCAACCTCTTTCGCACCCCGCTCGAGCAGATCTGCGCCGATTACGTACCCGAAGCGCACCCGATCGTCGGGCCGCTCCTCGAGGGCGGGCCGGCCGCGTTGACGCGGCGCTACGCCATCTCTCCCGAAGCATCGTACGCCGATGCATGTCATCTTTGCTACGAGACGCGCAGCGCGCTGCGCGCGCGCTTTCCCGACATACTCGCTCCGGGGCAGGTCTATGGAGAAATGCATGCCGAGGGAGCACCCGAGGCCGCGGCGTCGCGCGGCCGCAGACCGCGCTCCTAGTCGCGGAGATCGAGGCGGCGGTAGAGCGCGGCACCCGCGTTGCGCACGAGCTCGGGGCCGATGTAGGGCATCGTCTTGTCGACCATCGCGAGGCGCGCGAGCGGAGTCCGTTCGCCGGCGATGCGCTCGGCGAGGATCCGGCCCGCGAGCTGAGCCATCACCACCCCCTCTCCGTTGAACGCGCCCGCGTGAAAGATGTTGTCCGAATCGCCGAGCGTGCCAATCGAGCAGACGCCGTCTTTCGTGACGCCGCAGGTGCCCCCCCAGCTGTGGGTGAAGCGCACGCCCTCCAGCTGGGGGAAGGTCACGAGCAGGCTGCGCTGCATCTGCTCGATGATGGGTTGGTAGTTGCCGGTGCTCGGCGAGCCGTCGTAGGGGATCGTGCCCCCCTCCCCGAACACGATGCGATTGTCGGCCGACAGCCGCAGGTACATGTAATCCGGCCGCGTGTCCCACAGACCCTCGCGGCCCACCCAGCCGATGCTCGCGAGCTGGGCATCGCTGAGCGGCTCGGTCGCGGCCGCGTAGATGTTCACCGGTAGGATGCGATCGCTGAACAAGCCGAGCTGCGGCGCATAGCCGTTGAGCGCGACCACCACCTGCTTCGCGAGCACCTCCGCAAACTCGGTCACCACGCGCACCGTCGATCCCGCATCCATCCGCAGCACCTTCGAGCGTTCGGAGACGCGCACGCCAAGCGCCTCGATCACGCCCTTCATCCCGCGCGCGAGCTTCGCGGGGTTCAACATCGCGTGGTTCGGATCGTATAGGCCGCCGAAGAACCGCTCGGAGTGGAGCTTGCGGCGCAGCTCCGCCCGATCCATGAGCTCGTTGGGGATCCCCATCTGGTCCAGGCGCTCCTTCTCCGCGACGAGCTGGTCGAGGTGGCTCTCGTCCGCAGCCAGCATCGTGGCGCCGGTTGGCTCGAGCTCGCAGTCCACCCCGTACTCGTCCGCGAACGACTGGATCTGCTCCAGCCCGAGGCGCGTGGCGTCGTAGTAGGCGCGGGCCGCCTCGGGGCCCTGTCTCTCGTAGACGTAGTGGACGCCCGGTTGGCCCAGGTCCGCGAAGCCGCCGTTGCGTCCGCTCGCCCCGTAGCCGCAGCGCGCCCCCTCGAGCAGCACGATGCGCTGCTCGGGAAGGCGGCGCGCGAGGTTGTAGGCGGTCGACATGCCCGCGAAGCCGCCGCCGACGATCGCGATGTCCGCGTGCTGCCGTCCCTTGAGCGGCGGATTGATTCGTTCGTCGTAGAGATCCGCCGTCTCGAACCAGTAGCTGTCGACGAAGTATTCGTAGAGCTTCGGCGGCCGATGTGGATCCTTCTCGAACATCCACCTCGGCATCACCCCCGCGGCCCAGACGCCCGCGCCGCCCGCCGCGGCGCCCGCGAGAAAGGCGCGCCGCGAGATCCGCTTGCGCCGCTTGCCTTCGAAATCGCTCATGGTCCCCTCGCTTTCCGATTGGAGCGCTCGCCCGCACGTGGTAGCTTGCCCGAATCGCAGACCAGTCGCTCGGCGGCGGCGTGGGCGCGGCGCAACGGAGCGGTCCCGATCGGAGTGTACCGCGATGCAGCATACCTCCTGGGCGGCGGCCTTCGCGCTCGTCGCAATCGCCTCTGCGTGCTCGCTCGAGCCGAGCGACGAGCGCCCCGGCCTCTGGATCTCGGGCGAAGTCAGCCAAGAGCCCGTCGCGGATTGGTCGTTCACCGACGACATCCGCGAAATCCTGATCGAAACCCGCACGTGGTACTTCCTGCCCCACTCGGTGACGATCTGGTGCGTCTCGATCGATGGCGATCTCTACGTGGGCGCGAGCTCGCCGGACTACCCGAAGGAGCGCCTCTGGATCCGCAACGCTCGACGCGATCCGAACGTCCGGCTGAAGATCGCCGACAAGATCTACGAGCGACGCCTCGAGCTCGTGGAGGGCCAGGAGCAGACCGACTTCGTCGATCGCTTCTACGGCGTGAAATACGACTACGACGTCACCGTGGACTACGAGCCGCTCGTGTACTGGCGCGTGGTCGATCGCGGCTAGCCGCGCGTCGGCCGAAGCCCAACGCGCAGCTGGGCTCGACTGGGGCAGAATGACTCACCTCGGATGGGCGCGAGATCGATTGACGGAGCGCCCGCGGCCGAACTAGCATGGGCGCGTTGCGATATCGCCTCGCGTCGCGCACACCCCACCTGCACGGCATCGCAACGCCAGCGGATAGCGCCCGCGCGAGTGTTCCAGCGCGCCGACGGCGCGGTCGATCGATCCGGCGACGCGGGGCAACGGAGAGGGCATGCCCGCACAGTGTCAGATCTTGTCCGAAGACGAGCGACAGAAGATCCACGACGAGAGCCTCAAGATTCTCGAACAAATCGGCGTGAAGTTCCTGAGCCAGCGCGCGCTCAAGATCATGAACGACAACGGCGCCAAGATCGACCGCGATTCGGGCATCGCGAAGATCCCCGTCGAAATGGTCGAACAGGCGTTGTCGACCGCGCCGAAATCCTTCGCGCTCGGTGCGCGCGACCCGGCGCGCGACGTGGCACTCCCGCGCCCGACGAGCGGTTACGTGCTCGATCTCGGCGGCGTATTCACGCTCGATTTCAAGACCGGTGAACGGCGCTACGCGACGCTGCAGGACAACGACGACGCGATGAGGGTGTTCGACGAGATGAATTTCGCCTCGGTGGTATGGCCGCACTCGGTGGCGGAGAGCAACACGCCCCATTCCGACGCCACCCGGCTGACGCTCGCGACGTTTGCGAGCAGCTCGTTGCACGTCCAAGACGAATTCAGCGAGCCGCGCGAGGTGCCCTACGTCATCGAGGCGCTGGCCGCAATGCTGGGCAGCGAAGACGCGATTCGAGAGCGAAAGCTGTATTCGGTGGCCTACTGCACGCTGGCTCCGTTGGTACACGAAGGCGAGATGTGCGACGCCTACCTGGACCTGATCGAGTTCGAGGCGCCGATCCTGATCTTCCCGATGCCCTGCACGGGCGCCACCGGACCGTGCAGCCTCTACTCGAACATCGCCATGGGCAACGCCGAGGCGCTCTCGTCGCTGGTGCTGTTCCAGATGGCCCATCCGGGCACGCCGCTGATCTTCGGCGACGCCTCGGGCAGCACCGACTTCGCGACGGGCGGCTTCCTCGAGGGATCGCCCGAGATGGTGCTCCAGACCGCTGCACGCGGAGAGATGGCGCGCTTCTACGGCCTGCCCAACACGCAGGCGGGTTGCCTGACCGACGCCAAGGAGCCCGGCGCCCAGGCCGTGATGGAGAAGCTGCTCACCACCCTGCCGCTGGTGCTCGGCGGCGCGGACCTCGTCCAGGGCCCCGGTGCGCTCGAGACGAGTGGCATGCTCTGCCTCGAGCAGATCGTCGTCGACGACGAGATCGCCGGACTCTGCCAGCGCATGCGCGACGGCATCGATTGCTCACCCGAAAAGGATCACTTCGACGACGTCGCCGCAGTGGGCCCGGGCGGCCACTTCCTGATGTGCGACAGCACGCTCGCCGCTTGCCGAAGCGACGAGTTCTTCGCCCCGCCGCTCTCCGATCGTCACACCTTCGAGCGTTGGGTCCAGCTGGGGCGGCCGGATCTCTACTCGAAGGCGAGGGAGCGGGTGGAGGCGATCCTCGCCGCGCCGCAGCGCAACCCGCTGCCCGACGACGTCATCGGCAAGTTCGAGGACATCGCGCGCAGGGCGGACGAAGAGCTGAAATCAGTCGACACGAGATGAAGGACACGCCATGTCGGTAGAGGACATCTTCCAATCCATCGTGCAGTTCAAGCGCGACGAGATCGCGGACCTCGTCCAGGCGGAAATCGACGCCGACACCGATGTCTCCCTCATCCTCGAGAACGGCCTGATCGCGGCCATGTCGGCTGTCGGCGACGAGTTCAGCGAGGGGCG
>JBFGGA010000067.1:0-16295 GCA_041579295.1 Myxococcota bacterium
GCACGTTGCGCGGGATCTCCGTCTGGTAGGCGTCGAGGCCGAAGTGGTCGCGGACCTCCTTGCCGACCTGGCGACTCAGGTTGTTGCGCTGGTCGACCATCGTGAGCAGGATGCCCTCGAGCGCGAGCTCGGGGTTCAGCTGCTCGCGCACCAGCGAGACCGTCTCGAGCAGCCCCGCCAACCCCTCGAGCGCGTAGTACTCGCACTGCAGCGGGATGATGACGCGTGACGCGGCGCATAACGCGTTCAGCGTCAACAGACCCAGGGACGGCGGGCAGTCGATGACCACGAACTCGTAGGCTTGACGCAGATCGGCGAGCGCGCGCTCCAGCTGCCGCTCGCGGTTGATCGTCGAGGCGAGCTCGATCTCGGCCCCGTAGAGGTCGCGGCCCGAGGGAACCAGATCCAGGTACTCGAGCTGGGTCGAGCGCACGACGTCCTTCATCACGCAGCGCCCGCTGATTGCGTCATAGACATGACGCGAGGCGCTGATCCCGAACGCGCTGGTCGCGTTGGCCTGGGGGTCGAGGTCGACCAGCAGCGTGGAGCGCTCTGACGCAGCGAATGACGCAGTCAGGTTGACGGCGGTCGTGGTCTTGCCGACCCCGCCCTTCTGATTGACGACGGCGAACACGAGCCCGGAAGCCGGGTCGCGGCGTGCCTGATTGGTGTCCTCAGGTTCGGTCAGAGCTGCATCCCCCCCGCGGGGCCCCTCTCAGTGCACCCAATCTAACACACCGTCCGGCCGCTGTCGCAGAGATTCTGGGGCGGCGCGAAAAAAACGCTTTCCCGAGGCTCTTACGGGACATCGCCGGCGATCTTGCGCGCGCTCCAGAGCGTCCGCTCGGGGCCGCCCAGGGGCACGCGATAGGTCGCGCAGCGCTCGAAGCGCACCCGCGGATCGGCCCGCGGAATCGGCGGAGCGGGCGTCGAGCCCGGAAACAGCAGCAGGCCGCCGAGCTCCACCCAGGGCAAGAGCAGGGGCAGGGCGTCGGTGGGCCGAGCGACAGCCTGGGCGATCGCCGCGGCGTGGGGCGACGGCTCCAGCGCCTCGGCGCGGCCGAGCTGCGCGCGGACGTTGTCCAGGCCGAGCTGGCGAATCGCCTGGCGCTGGAAGTGGTGTCGGCGCTCGCGCGCCTCGACGAGCGTCACCCGGCAACTCGCGCGCAGGATGGCGAGCGGCAGGCCCGGAAAGCCCGCCCCGGAGCCGATGTCGGCGAGCGAGTCGATCTCGGGCAGCTCGACGCTGAGCGCGCACGCGTCCAGAATCAGCTTGCGGACGATCTCGGGAGCCGTGCGGTGACCGGTCAGGTTGATCCGCGTCGCCCAGCGATCGAGCAGCACCGCGAGCTCGAGAAGCGCCTCGAGCTGCTCGCCATCGGGGGTCAGCGGGAGCCGCTCGAAGCCCTCGATCAGCAGGTCGCGCGCGGCTCGCCCTGCGCTCATCGGCTGCTGGGCCGCTCATCGGCTGCTGGGCGGCCGGCCCGTTCCACGCGGAACGGCCCGGGCGCTGCGTTCCACGCGGAACATGCGACGCCGACCGAAATCCCCGGCGTCAGCCGCCGGCCCGCTCGGATCGCCTGCGCGCCTCGTCGAACTCGTCCGAGCCCTCCGGCACCACGATCACCTGCCGGTAGCGGCCCTCGCCCTCGCTGATCGTCGCGACGTCCTCGCGGTCGCGAAGCGCCACGTGGATCATGCGGCGATCCCGGGAGTTCATCGGGTCGAGGGCCACCGCGCGCCCGGTCTGGAGCGCGCGTTTCGCGACGCGCTCCGCGAGCCTTGCGAGAAACTCCTCGCGCGCTTCGGCATCCCCTTCGACATCGACGACCACCCGCTGCCGCTCCGGGCTGATCTGCGCGGACACCTGGTTGACGAGCAGCTGGAGCGCGTCGACTGTCCGGCCGTGACCCGCGGAGAGCGCCTGACCGGCCGCCCCCTGCACCTGCAGGACGATCATCCCGCCGTCCGTGCTCTCCGAGATCTCGAACGGCCCCAATCCCATGCGCTCGATGGTGCCGAGCAGGAATTGGCCGATCTCGCCGAGTTCGCCGACCACGGTTCCGACCGAAGGCGCGTCAGCCGTGGCGGCTCGATCGGTCTCGGGCGGTGACGTCCGCTCGCGATTCCCACGGGGCCCCAGATCTCCACGCGGCTCGCGGTCTCCGCGCGGCTCGCGGTCTCCGCGCGGCTCGCGATCCCCGCGCGGCTCGCGATCTCCGCGCGACTCGCGGTCTCCGCGCGGCTCGCGATCCCCGCGCGGCTCGCGGCTCTCGCGCGGGCCCGTCGCGGTCTCCCGCGAGCGGGCTTCGCGGCCGCGATCGCGCCTGCGCGTCGAATCCCGCCCGGCATCGCGCGCGGAGCTCCCGCGGCCTTCGTCGCCGCGCCCGCCGTCGCCGCGGCCTCGATCGCCGCGACTCCGGTCGCCGCGGCCCCGGTCGCTGCGCTCCCGGTCGTCGCGGGCCGCGCCACCGCGCGCTCGCGCGGAGCTCGGCCGCGCGGCGCCCTTCGGCACCGCGACGATCACCGCGCGCTTCGCCAGGCCGTAGATTACGCCGGGCTCGTAGCCGGAGATCGCGAGCGCCGACGCGTCTTCGACACCGAAGAATGCACACGCCTTCTCGATCGCCTCGTCCCGCCCCTCGCCCACGAACTCGCGGGCCTCGTTCCTGATATCGCTCACCGCTGCCTCCTAGCTCGCCTGCTTGGCTCGCATCCCGCGGCCGATCCACAACTGATGCGCGATCGCGAGCACGTTGCTCACCATCCAGTAGAGGACCAGGCCCGACGGGAACTGGTAGAAGATCACCGTCATCATGATCGGCATCACCGTCATCATCATCTTCGCCTGCGCGGGGTCCGCCTGCATCGGCGTGATCCGCTGCTGGAAGACCATCGTCGCCCCCATGATCAGCGGGAGCACCCGAATCGGCAGGCCGCCGATCTCGAACAGCGACTCGGGCGCGGAGAGGTCGTCGATCCAGCCGAAGAACGGCGCCTGGCGCAGCTGGATCGCGCTGCGCAGCGCGTAGAACAGGCCGATGAACACCGGAAATTGTAGGAGCATCGGCAGGCAGCCGCCCAGCGGATTGACGCCTTCGCTCTTGTAGAGCGCCATCGTCTTCTCGCTCTGCTTCTGCCGATCGTCGGCGTATTTCGC
This sequence comes from Myxococcota bacterium, assembly GCA_041579295.1. Taxonomy (GTDB): domain Bacteria; phylum Myxococcota_A; class UBA9160; order UBA9160; family SMWR01; genus JACZVU01. Next base: position 3,161 of record JBFGGA010000067.1, read on the forward strand.
CTGGATCTCCTTGAGCTTCGGAGCCAGCCCGCGCATCCGCTCCATCGAGCGCATCTGCTTGACGGTGAGCGGCGCGGTGACGATCCGCACCACGATCGTGAGGATGATGATCGCGACGCCGTAGTTGGGCACCACGGAATGGAGGAGCTCGAGGAACCACGCGAAGAAGCGCGTGAGCGGCTCGACCCACGACCAGCCGAGATCGATCGCGCGCGCGGTCTCGCCCCCGAACGCCTCGAGCCGCTCCATCTCCTTCGGACCCATGTAGGCGCGAAACTCGCGCGCCACCGAGCGGCCCGGCGGAATCTTCGTCTCGTCGAACCAGAGTTGTGTCACCCCCGACACGCCGGGTTCGATCGCGGCCATCCGCACGTTCGCCTGACTCGGATTGTCGGGGAGCAGCGCGGTGAGGAAGTACGTGGTCTGCACGCCCGCCCAGTCGATCAGCCCGAGGTAATCCTCGTAGGGCTCCGCGCGCCGGCCCATCATCGATTGGAAGAAGCCCGCGCGGCCGAGACCGCCGAGCGGAGTCTGCACGCGGCTGCCCTCCTCGAGCGCGGCGAGTGCCTGCTCGCGGAAGTCCGGCGCTTCGTGTTCGCGCGCGGCGATGTCGATCTGGAAGCGCGGCGCCACCGCGGCGGTCGATTCGTTGACCACCTCGATCAACAGGCGGAACGCGTAGGAGTCCGGCTCGAAGCGGAACGTCTTGCGGATCGCGACACCCGCGTCGCGACTCTCGAAGGAGACGCTTGAGAGGTCCTCGTCGGTCACCTCGAAGAGCCGGTCAGCGAAATCCCCCAGATCCAGCTCGGAAAACGGCGTCACAAAAGACGGGATGCCGGCGGAGCCCGCGGTGGCCAGGTCGATGAGCGGCGCAGCACGGTCCGACCGCTCGCGGAACTCCTTGAGCTTCCAGCTCACGACGCCGGCGCCCCGATTCGTGAGCTCCACCGAGTAGAGCGGCATCTCGATGCGAACCCGCTGCTCCTCGACGTCGGCCGGCGCCGGCCGCGAGCTCGGCCGCGCGGGCCCGGTCGCGGGCGGCGGCGCTGCGGACTCGCGCGGGGCGGGCTCACGCCGGGCGGGCTCTCTCGAGTATTCCTCAGTCGGATCGATTGGTTGCGACGTCGTGGGGGGTGTTTCCCCCGGCGCCCCGCGGCGCTCCGCGCCGCCGGTCAGGTACATCCAGCCCACCAGCACCGCGAGCGAGAGCGCGCACGCGAGGAAGAAGTTACGGTCCATCGCCCGCCCGCTCCGGCAAGGGGTCGTAACCACCGCCCCCGAGCGGATGACAGCGCGCCACCCGCTGGACCGCGAGCCACAGCCCGCGCGCCACGCCATACCGCTCCAGCGCCTGCTCGGCGTAGCGCGAGCAGCTCGGCTCGAAGCGGCACGCCGGTCCGAGCAGCGGGGACACGCCAATCCGGTAGAGCCCCAGCAGGCCGACGGCGAGCTTCGCGGCGCGGCTCATCGCGCGTCACCACGCGGGTGGACGCGCGCGGCGGATTCCGCGCGCGCGACGAGCCGATCGAGTGCCGCCGCGACCTCGCGCCCGGAGAGTTCGCGCGCGGGTGGTCGGGCGATCACGACGGTATCCGACCCAGCGGGCAAATCGGCGCGCGCGGCGCGGAACCACTCGCGAATCCGGCGCTTGAGCCGGTTGCGAACCACCGCGTTGCCCACCCGCCTGCCAACCGCGATCCCCAACTTTCGCCGTTCTCCGTCGACAATCGCGCCATCCTCTTCACCCCGGCGCGCAACCACGACGACAAAACCGCCCGCAGCGACTCGTTGCCCCGTCTTGGCCACGCGCGAAAACTCCCGGGCACGCAAGATCCGGTCCGCGCGCCGAAAGCGGCCCACCCTCGGGAACACCGTTCTACTTCGACGGAATCGTGGCTGCGAGGCGCTTGCGGCCCTTCGCCCGGCGCCGCTTGAGGATCGCGCGCCCGGCGCGCGTCTTCGCGCGCGCGCGAAACCCGTGGACTCGTTTGCGGGAGACGCGACTCGGCTGGTAGGTGCGTTTCATCGGAGGCCTTCCATTCTCTCTCTGCTTCCGTCTCTCTCGCGGGTGGGGAGAAGGCGGGGAGCTCGAATTCCCGTGGGCCGCGCGGCGACCGTTGGCTGGCCGTCAGCAGACCTTTCGGCGGCTTCGGCGAGCGATGACCGCCCGCTTCCGTCGGATCGGCGTCGGATCGGGTGGCGCCAGATTTCTCAGGGGCGGAAAGTTAGCGGTAGCACCCGCTGGCCGCCAACGAGCCCGATTTTTGGGGGTCGGGCCACCGACGACCCGCACCCGCCCATGGTAAGATGATCTCCGTCGGGGCGCGCACCACACACCCTCGGTGGAGCCGCGGACCCGTCGCGATCCAAACGGACAAACCGCGAAACCCACCAGCGGGCAGAGATCTGGGCGGGTTTTGTCGGACCCCGGGCACACCCACCACTACTGGAGTATTGAGTATCTAAAGCAAGACAGAGAGGAACGGGGAAAAGAATGAAACTCACCATAGCGAAGGGCGAGCTGCAGCGGGGGCTCACCCGCATCCAGTCGGTCGTCGAGAAGCGCAACACGATGCCGATCCTCGCGAACGTTCTGCTGGACGCGAGCAACAAGAAGCAAAAGCGCCTCGCGCTCGCAGCGACGGACCTCGAGGTCGGAATTCGCGGCTCGCACCCAGCGGAGATCGAAGCGGGTGGCAAGACGACCGTGTCGGCCAAGAAGTTCTACGAGATCGTGCGCGAGCTCCCCGACGAGCCGGTCTCGCTCGAGGTCACCGCGAACTCCTTTATGCAGATCCGCTGCGACCGCGCGAAGTTCACGCTCGCGGGCAACGCCGCGGAGGAATACCCCACGCTCCCCGACTTTGGTGCGGGCAAGACGACGCCCGTCCAGGGGATCTTTCTCTCGGAGATGATCGAGCGCACGATCTACGCGGCCTCGGCCGACGAGACCCGCTACAACCTGAACGGCGTGTTCTTCGAGCCGCTCGCGGACTCCGGCAAGGCGCGCATGGTCGCGACCGACGGCCATCGGCTCGCCGTGGTCGACCGGGCGTTGGGCGGTGAGCTCGGCGGGCTCGAGAGCGGTGTTATCATCCCGCGCAAGGGGCTCGTGGAGCTGAAGCGTCTGCTCGACGAGGAGGACGGCGACGAGGTCGAGCTCGGCTTTGAGGGCAACAGCGGGCTGGTGAGGCGGGGCGACGTCACGCTCGTGATGCGGCTGATCGAGGGCGAGTTCCCGAACTACCGGCAGGTGATCCCCAAGGAAACCGGCATCCAACTGACGCTCGGCGTCGAGCTGCTCTCGCGCGCGCTGCGGCGCGTCGCGCTGCTCTCCGCGGAGCGCAGCCGAGCCGTGAAGCTCGAGCTCGCGGATGGTCAGCTGCGCCTGAGCTCGAACAACCCCGACCTCGGCGACGCCCAAGAAGAACTGGACGTCGACTACGCGGGCGAGGCGCTGACGGTGGCCTTCAACGCGCGCTACCTGATCGACGCGCTGAGCAGCGTGAAGGCCAAGGAGGTGCGCCTCGGCTTCCGCGATGCGAGCTCGCCCGCCCAGCTCACCCCCACGGACGACGACGATGCGCTCGCGGTCGTGATGCCCATGCGGGTTTGAGCCAGATTTCGGCGGTTTACGAACCTTTACGCGGACTTAGCCATTTAGTACCCTCCGCCCACCACGGCGGTGGGCAGCTGGCCGAGCCCCCTTCGGCCCACGGCACCGCGAAGCCATCCGCGCAGGGAACAGAGTCATTTGAGCTCGTATGACGCGACATCCATCGAGGTTCTCGAGGGCCTCGACCCGGTACGGAAACGCCCGGCGATGTACATCGGGACGACGGGTCCCGATGGGCTCCACCACCTCGTCTACGAGGTGGTCGACAACTCCGTCGACGAGGCAGTCGCGGGCTTCTGCACCGAGATCCAGATCGCCATCCATCCCGACGGCAGCGTCACGGTGACCGACGACGGCCGGGGGATCCCGGTCGAGATGCACCCGACCGAGAAGCGTCCCGCCGCGGAGGTCGTCATGACCACGCTTCACGCGGGCGGCAAGTTCGACTCCAAGACCTACAAGGTCTCCGGCGGGCTGCACGGCGTCGGCGTCTCGGTCGTCAACGCGCTCTCGCAGCACCTCGAGCTCGAGATCCGGCGCGACGGCAAGGTGTGGCGCCAGACCTACGAGCGCGGTCAGCCGACCTCGGGCGTCGAGGAGATCGGAATCACCGAGAATACCGGCACGCGCGTGACCTTCACGCCGGATCCCGAGATCTTCCAGCAGACGGACTTCTCGTTCGACGTGCTCTCGCAGCGCCTGCGCGAGCTCTCGTTCCTCAACGCGGGCCTGCGGATCAAGATCGTCGACGAGCGCTCGGGGAAGAGCCACGACTTCTGCTACGAGGGCGGGATCGTCTCGTTCGTCGAGCACCTCAACCGCGCGCGTGCGCCGCTCCACAACCCCCCGATCTTCGTCTCGGGCGCGCGCAGCTACGAGAGCAATCACGGCGAGGTGCCCGTTCAGATCGAGGTCGCCCTCCAGTACAACGAGTCCTACAACGAGAGCGTCTTCTCGTTCGCGAACAACATCAACACCGTGGAGGGCGGCACGCACCTGATCGGCTTCCGCACCGCGCTGACCCGCACCCTCAACCGCTACCTCGCCACCCAGAAGAAGAACGGCAAGGACGCCCGGGAGGCGATCAGCGGCGAAGACACGCGCGAGGGCCTGACCGCGGTGATCTCCGTCAAGCTCCCGCAGCCCGAGTTCGAGGGGCAGACCAAGACCAAGCTCGGCACGAGCGAGGTGCGCGGCCTCGTCGAGGGCATGCTCTACGACAAGCTCGGCGAGCACCTCGAGGAGAACCCCGCGACCGCGAAGCAGATCCTCTCGAAGGTGCAGGACGCCGCGCGCGCGCGTCTCGCGGCCCGCAAGGCCCGGGACCTCGCGCGCCGCAAGGGCGCGCTCTCCGACCACAGCCTGCCCGGCAAGCTCGCCGACTGCCAGGAGCGCGACCCCGCGAAGGCGGAGCTGTTCATCGTCGAGGGCGACTCCGCGGGCGGCACCGCCAAGCAGGGCCGCTCGCGCGAGACCCAGGCGATCCTGCCGATCCGCGGCAAGATCCTCAACGTCGAGCGCGCGCGCCTGGATCGGATGCTCTCGAGCGTCGAGATCCAGGCGCTGATCACCGCGATCGGCTGTGGGATCGGGCCCGACTTCGACATCGCGAAGGCCCGCTACCACAAGGTCATCATCATGACCGACGCCGACGTGGACGGCAGCCACATCCGCACGCTGCTGCTGACCTTCTTCTTCCGGCAGATGAAGGAGCTGATCGAGGCCGGCTACCTCTACATCGCGCAGCCGCCGCTGTTCAAGCTCAAGAAGGGCAAGAGCGAGCGCTACATCAAGGACGAGCGCAGCCTCGAGGAGCACCTGCTGGGCATCGCGCTCGGGACCGCCGAGGTCACGCCGGAGGGCGCTGCCGCGCCGCTCGCCACCGAAGCGCTGCGCGGCCTGCTCGAGGCCGCGAGCGACTACCGCGCGGCGCTCGAGCGCCTGGAGCTGCGGCGGATCGACAGCCGCGTGATCGACGCGATGGTCGGCGCGGGCGTCCCGCGCGAGTCCGACCTCGGCGACGAAGTCGCGCTGCGCGAGTCGATCGCCCCGGCGATCGACGCGCGGATCCGGCTGCTGTACCCGCGCTGCGAGCCCCTGAGCTGGACGACCTCGCCCGATCCCGAGCACGGCGGCCATCACCTCGTCGCCGAAGCGCGCCGCTCGGGCGTCGCCTACCGCACCGCGCTCGACGCGGATTTCCTGCGCTCGGCCGACTACGCGCGGCTCGCCGAGCTCCACGCACAGTTCGCGCGCATCGGATCGGGGCCGTTTCGGGTGAGCCGCTCCGGAGAGTCCGAGGCCGAGGAGATCGTGAGCCCCGTCGGGCTGCTCGAGCACCTGCTCGAGATCGGCGGCAAGGGGCTCAACATCCAGCGCTACAAGGGCCTGGGCGAGATGAACCCGGATCAGCTCGCGGAGACCACGCTCGACCCCGCGAATCGCACGCTGCTCCAGGTGCGCGCGCCCGACGCCGTCGAGGCGGACCTCGCGTTCACCACGCTGATGGGCGACGACGTCGAGCCGCGCCGGGAATTCATCGAGCGCAACGCGCTCGAAGTGCAGAACCTCGACATCTAGGAAACGGCCGGCGTGAGTGAAGACCCGAGAGGACCGAACGGCGACGGCTCCGACGGAGAGGCGGGCGGGGGCGCGCCGCCCGAGTTCAGCCACCCGCCCGTGAACATCGAGGACGAGGTGCGGCGCTCGTTCCTCGACTACTCGATGTCGGTCATCATCAGCCGCGCGCTGCCCGACGTGCGCGACGGCCTCAAGCCCGTCCACCGCCGCATCCTCTACGCGATGAACCAGGAGGGCCTGCTCTCGACGCGCAGCTACTCGAAGTCGGCCGGCGTCGTCGGCGAGGTGCTCAAGCACTACCACCCGCACGGCGACAGCGCGGTCTACGACTCGATGGTGCGGATGGCCCAGGACTTCTCGCTCCGCTATCCGCTGATCGACGGGCAGGGCAACTTCGGCTCGATCGACGGCGACTCGGCGGCCGCCTACCGCTACACCGAGGCGCGCCTGCACCCCATCGCCGAGGAGATGCTCCGCGACATCGACCGCGAGACCGTCGACTTCGTACCCAACTTCGACGGCAGCGAGCAGGAGCCCGTGGTGCTGCCTTCGCGCTTCCCGAACTTGCTCGCGAACGGATCGTCGGGCATCGCGGTCGGGATGGCGACGAACATCCCGCCCCACAACCTGCGCGAGCTCGCGGCCGCGATCCTGCTCGAGGCGAAGAGCCCCGAGTGCACGCTCGACGAGCTGCTCGAGAAGCTGCCGGGGCCGGACTTTCCCACCGGCGCGATGATCTGCGGCAGCGACGGGATTCGCGCCGCGTACGCGACCGGCCGCGGATTGCTCACGGTGCGCGCGCGCGCCGAGTTCGAGGAGAGCCGGCGCGGCCCGCGGATCGTCGTCACCGAGATCCCGTACATGGTCAACAAGGCGTCGCTGCTCGAGCGCATCGCCGAGCTCGTGCGCGCGGGAAAGATCGACGGCGTGAGCGATCTGCGCGACGAGTCCAATCGCGACGGCATGCGGATCGTGATCGAGCTGCGCCGCGACGCGCAGGACGACATCGTGCTCAACCAGCTCTACAAGCAGACGCCGCTGCAATCGACCTTCGGCGTGAACCTGCTCGCGCTCGTCAACGGCCGGCCCCAGCTGCTCTCGCTCAAGCAGGCGCTGCGGCACTTCGTCGACTTCCGCGCCGAGGTCGTGGTGCGGCGCGCGACCTACGACCTCGCCCAGGCCCAGGCGCGCGCCCACCTGCTCGAGGGCTTCGAGATCGCGCTCGACAACCTCGACGAGGTGATCTCGATCATCCGCGGCTCGGACTCCACGCCGGACGCGCGCGAGCGGCTGGTGGCGCGCTTCGAGCTGAGCGAGCGCCAGGCCAACGCGATTCTCGAGATGCGCCTGCGCGCGCTCACCGCGCTCGAGCGCCAGCGCGTGCTCGACGAGCTCGAGGAGATCCGCGCGAAGATCGCGGACCTCACGGACCTGCTCGCGAGCGACCGCCGGATCCTCGACGTGGTGGTCGAGGAGGTCGAGGAGATCAGCGATCGCTTCGGTGACGAGCGCAAGACCGAGCTCGTCGGGCCGGTCGAGGGCATCAGCACCGAGGACCTGATCGTCGAGGAGGACATGGTGGTCACCGTGTCCAACAGCGGCTACATCAAGCGCAATCCGCTGAGCCAGTACCGCGCGCAGCGGCGCGGCGGCAAGGGCGTGAAGGGCATGGCGGCCCGCGAGGCGGACTTCGTCGAGCGCCTCTTCGTGGCGTCGACCCACGCCTACATCCTCTTCTTCACCACGCGCGGCCGCGTCCACTGGCTCAAGGTCCACGAGCTCCCGCAGCTCGGGCGCGCGGCGCGCGGCCGCGCGCTCGGCAACGTGCTGCAGCTCGCCGAAGGCGAGCGCGTGCAGGCGACGCTGCCGGTGCGCAGCTTCGAGGACGTCGGCGGTGATTTCGTGCTGCTGTGCACCCGCAAGGGCGTGATCAAGAAGTCGCCGCTGACCGCGTTCTCGAATCCCCGGCGCGGTGGCATCATCGCGATCAACCTCGACCCCGAGGACGAGCTGATCGCGGCCTGCCGGACCAACGGATCGCAGGAGGTGCTGATCGCGAGCCGGGGCGGCAAGTCGATCCGCTTCCCCGAGCAGCAGGTGCGTCCGATGGGGCGCACCGCCGCGGGCGTGCGCGGGATGTCGCTCGCGTCCGGCGACGAGGTCGTCGGGATGGAGATCCTCTCGCCCGGCGCGACGATCCTCACCGTGACCGAGCGGGGCTACGGCAAGCGCACGCCGCTCGACGACTACCGGCTGCAGCGCCGCGGGGGCCAGGGCGTGATCACGATCCGCACGACGGTGCGCAACGGCAAGGTCGTGCGCGTCGCGCAGGTCGTCGACGACGACCAGGTCATGCTGATCACCGACGGCGGCAAGGTGCTGCGCTGCCCCGTCAAGGGGATCTCGACGATGGGGCGCGCCACCCAGGGCGTGCGCGTGATGAACCTCGACAGCGGCGAGCGACTCGTCTCGATGGCGCGGCTCGCCGAGAGCGACGAGGACGAGGCGCCGCTGGAAGGCGAGGACGCGACGGGCGGCGCGGCGTCGAAGGGCAACGGCTCGACGCCGGCAGCCGACGGCGCGCAGCGCAGCGATGGCCAGGGCGACGAGGGCGGATAGCCCGCGGGCGCCGCGCGGCGCGGAGCGAAGCGAAGCAGAAGAGGGCTGTCAGGCGGGCGGCGCCGCGAAGCGGGGCCGCCCGACGACCGCGGCGAATCCCGTGGATTCGCCCGTCAGCCCGCGAGAGGCCCAATCGTGAAGAGCAATCGATCGAAGGAACTGTTCAAGCGCGCCAAGCGCGTGATCCCCGGCGGTGTCAACAGCCCGGTGCGCGCGTTCGGCTCCGTGGGCGGCGTGCCGCGCTTCATCGAGCGCGGCAAGGGTTGCCGCATCTGGGACGCCGACGGCAACGAGTACATCGACTTCGTCGGATCGTGGGGGCCGCTGATCGCGGGCCACGCGAATCCCGCCGTGCTCAAGGCGCTGCGCGCCGCGATGGCGTCGGGGACGAGCTTCGGCGCGCCGACCGAGCGCGAGATCGAGCTCGCCGAGCTGATCACCGGCGCGCTGCCGAGCGTGAAGAAGGTCCGGATGGTGAGCTCGGGCACCGAGGCGACGATGAGCGCGCTGCGGCTCGCGCGCGGGGTGACCGGACGCGGGCGCGTGCTGAAGTTCGAGGGCTGCTACCACGGCCACGTCGACGCGCTCTTGGTCGGCGCGGGCAGCGGCGTCGCCACGCTCGGCATCCCGGGCTCGCCGGGCGTGCCCGCGAGCTACGCGGACCTCACCATCCAGGCGCCCTACAACGACGTCAGCGCGGTGCGCGAGGCCTTCCAGCGCTGGGGCGACGAGATCGCGTGCGCGATCGTCGAGCCGCTGGCGGGCAACATGGGCTGCGTGCCGCCCGTACCGGGCTTCCTCGAGGAGCTGCGCGAGTGCTGCGATCGCTCGGGCGCGCTGCTGATCTTCGACGAAGTGATCACGGGCTTCCGGCTCGCCTGGGGCGGCGCGCAGAAGCTCTACCGCGTGAAGCCGGACCTCACCTGCCTCGGCAAGATCGTCGGCGGTGGCCTGCCCGCGGCCGCCTACGGGGGCCGCCGCGAGCTGATGGCGCGGATCGCGCCCGAGGGCTCCATCTACCAGGCCGGCACGCTCTCCGGCAACCCGCTCGCGATGGCGGCCGGCGTCGCGACGCTGCGCGAGCTCGCCGAGCCCGGGGTCTACGAGCGCCTCGGGGCGGTCTCGCAGCGCATCGCGGACGGCCTCGCCGAGATCGCGCGGGAGCTGGGGGTCGAATTCACCTCGGTCGCGGTCGGCGGCGCGTTCGGCTTCTTCTTCCACCCGGGCCCGGTGCGCAACTTCGCGGACGCCCAGAAGGCCCACGCGGGCCGCTTCAAGCGCTTCTTCGCGAGCATGCTCGAGCAGGGCGTCTACCTCGCGCCGTCCCCGTACGAGTGCGGCTTCGCGTCGCTCGCCCACAAGGACCGCGACGTCGAGGCCGCCCTCGCGGCCGCGCGCGTGGCGCTGCAAAAAGCCGCGAGGGTGCGTTGAGCGGCAACCGGGCGTTGGCTAGGATGCGCGCCGCGCTCCGGGGTCGCGGCGCGCCGCGAGCGCCGGAGGTCGCCGTGTTTTCGGTGTCCGGTCGAGCGTGACGGACCCGCAACACGAGAAGGAGCCTCGGACCGGCAGAGGCCCGGGACCGGGTGCCGTCTACCAGGGCGCTTTCGAAGCCGTCATCGCGCTGCTGATCGCGGCGGGCTTCGGTTACTGGCTGGACGGCCGTCTCGACACCGCGCCCTGGCTTCTTCTGGTCGGAATTGTAATCGGCTTTGCGTCCTTCACCATTCGACTGCTGCGCCTCGGGCGTTGGATGAAGGGCGGCGATTCGGGCGGCAGCGACGCAGCCGACGAGAGCGAGCGATGAACATCGACCCGATCGAGCGCTGGAACCTCGCGATCTCCGCGGGCGCGGTCGCGACCTCACTCGCGCTGGCCACGCCCGCGTTCGCGACGAGCGTCGCGGTCGGCGCCGCGCTCGAGGCCGCGAACTTCCGCGCGCTGCGCCGCTCCGCGCAGTTCCTGTTCTGGGGCGCGCTGCCGGGCCAGCGCGGTTGGGTGGCCGTCTTCGGCCTGCGCTTCACGCTGCTCGCGATCGGCATCGGCGCGGCGCTCTACTTCGGCGCGGACGCGCTCGGCCTGCTGATCGGGCTGTCGCTCATCGTGCCCGCGACGCTCTTCGAGGCCTGGCGCTCTCGCCCGCCAAGCGACCCGAACGCGCCGCGTCTACCCGACGACGATCCGAGCTGGGATGGCTGGAACCCGTGGCTCGCGCGCGAGTCCGCGCCGACCGCGGAAGCCGAGGAGGGCGCGCCGACCGCGGAAGCCGCCGCCGCGCCGTCCCGCAAGATCGAGGAGTCGCGCGCGTGAACATCTACACTCCGCTCGACCCCGCGCTTCCGTGGGTGATCCAGGCCGCCATTCTCGCGGGCCTGCTGATGCTCGTCGCGGGTCTGCTGATCCGCCGCCGCGTCGCGGCGGAAGGCGGCGGGATCCTGCCCGACGCGGGCATCACGCTGCGCAACTGCTTCGAGGTGCTCGTCGAGTGGCTCGGCGGTCTCGCGCAGGACCGGATCGGGGAAGACTGGCGCCGCTACTTCCCGATCGTCGGCACGATGTTCTTCTTCATCCTGTTCTCGAACCTGATCGGTCTACTGCCCGGCGTCGAGGGCGCGACCTCGGACGCCAACACCACCTGGGCCTGGGCGGTGATTTCCTGGCTCGTCTACACCTGGGTGGGCATCGCGAAGCACAAGCAGAAGTACCTGGTCAAGTTCATGGGGCCGAGCTTCTTCGAGCGGGAGATGTTCGGGCGAACCGTGCACTTTCGCCTGCTCGCGCCGGTGATCCTCATCATCGAATTGCCGCTCGACCTCGCGCGCATCCTCACGCTCGCGGTCCGGCTGCTCGCGAACATGTTCGCGGACCATACGGTGATCGCGGTCTGGATCTCGCTCGTGCCGATCGGCGTGCCCGCGGTCTTCATGGGGCTCGGTCTGATCGTCTCGTTCCTGCAGGCGTTCATCTTCGCCCTGCTCACGATGATCTACATCGGTTTGGCGCTCGAGGAGCCCCACTAGCGGGGTCTCGGCAATAAGCCGCCTTCAGCAAGGAGAAAGACGTGATTCGCAAATTCGGAAAGGCCGTACTCTGGACGCTGTTCTTCGTCGCGCTGCCGCTCGTCGCGGGCGCCGAGGACGGCAGCGGCGGCGACGGCAAGTGGGGCTACGCGCTCGGCGCGGGGCTCGCGATCGGGCTCGCAGCCCTGGGCTGCGGGATCGGCCAGGGTCTCACGGCCGGCAACACGACGGCGGGCATCGCGCGCAACCCGGGCGCATCGGGCACGATGTTCACGAGCTTCATCCTCGGCATGGTGCTGATCGAGTCCATCGCGATCTACGGGCTCGTGATCGCCTTCATGCTGCAGGGCAAGATCTGAGCGGCGCCCCGGCAAGCGGAGCCGCCGGGCGGAGACTCGAAGTGGAACTCACCCCTGTAGCATTCCACTCCGAACCCAGTGCCCCCGCCCGACGACTCCAGTCCCGCCGGCCCCCGGTCCCTTGAAGGGGCGTTGGCGGGTGTGCTCGAAGGCACGCCGCCCGTAGAGCAAGCTTCGTGCCGGCCGGGGGCCGCGCGCGGCGAGCGGCATTTTCGCCGCGCTGTCGGGTACTTCGATGTCGAGAGCCAGCTCGATTTGCGCGCTGCGTGAACGGGCGTCGGTCGCGGCGCCGTGAACGCCGGGCGTCTGATCGCGTTCGAGGGCATCGACGGCTGCGGCAAGAGCACGCAGCTCGCGCGCCTGGCCGCGCGCCTGCGCGGCGCGGGCTGCGACGTGCTCACCACGCGCGAGCCCACGGATCTTCCGAGCGGCCGGCGCATCCGCGAGATGGCGCGCTCGGGCCAGGCGCTCGCACCCGAAGAGGAGCTGCGCTGGTTCGTCGAGGATCGGCGCGCCCACGTCGCGAACACGGTCTTGCCCGCGCTGCGCGCGGGCCGGGTCGTGCTGACCGATCGCTACTACCTCTCGACCGTCGCCTACCAGGGCGCGCGCGGGCTCGACCGCGAGCGGATCCTCGCGGACAGCGAGGCCGAGTTCCCGATCCCCGACCTCGTGGTGCTGCTCGAGATCGCTCCCGAGCTCGCGCTCGAGCGCGTGCGCGGCCGGGGCTCGGCGCTCGAGGGCGTCTTCGAGCGGCGCGAGTTCCTCGCGCGCGTCGCCGCGGCGTTCGACGCGCTCGACCGCGCCTACATCGAGCGCGTCGCGGGCGACGGCGAGCCCGATACGATCGAAGCCGCCGTCGCGCAGCGCGTGCGCGCGCGCCTCGGCCTCGGCTGAGCGGGCGCGCGTCGCCGCGCGCGGGCGTCGGGCCCGCCGCGCCC
>JBFGGA010000068.1:0-16284 GCA_041579295.1 Myxococcota bacterium
CCCCGGGTCGTCGTGTAGCGGTGCAGCTCGGGGTGATCCCGGCTACGGAGGGCCTCCATCCGACCCCCCTCGAAGGGCAGCAGCCAGGTGTCGCCGACGTTGAGAGGGCACGCCCGAGCGCCGTCCGCGGAATCGCGGCGGGCGCCGCTGGGCGAGTAGACGGAGCCGGGCATTTCGGCCACGGTCGCCGCGACGTCCGGGGGTCGGGGCACGATCGAATCCTCTCGGCTTGCCGCCACGGCCCTCCGGGCGGATCAGACCATCCCTTCGAGCACGGCGCTGTACCCCTCGCGAAACGTGGGGTAGCGAAACCTATAGCCGGCTTGCACGAGCCGGGCATTGCGGCAGCGCTTGTTGCCGCGCGGCCGCTTCGATTCCTTGGACCCTTCCGCTTCGCGAGGCTCTGGAGAGCCCATCACGCCGGCCAGCCAGAAGAGCACGACGCGCTCTTCGGCGGGCTCGTCGTCGACCGCCAGATAGATCGACTCCGGCTTCTCGAGATTCATCAGGTGGCGAAGCGCTCCCGCACAGTCGTCCCGGTGGATCCGATTGGTGTACTGCGGCGGATTCGCGCGATAGGTCGCGCGCCCCGATCGGACGCGGTCGATCAAGTAGGTGCGCCGCGGCCCGTAGATGCCGCCGAAGCGAACCACCGTGGCCGACGGCGACGCCTGGAGCGCGATCTGCTCGCCCTCCAGAAGGCGCTTGCCGCTCCAGTGATCGGGAGCGGTCTCGGAGGTTTCGTCCACCCATTCCCCGTCACGCTGGCGGTAGACGGCGGTGCTCGACGCGAAGATCAGGCGGGGCCGCTGGCCGCTGCGGTGGAATGCGCCGAGCAGCCCGCGCAGGCCGTCCACGTAGGCGCGGCGGTAGAGCGCGTCTTCCGAGCCGTTGGGGGAGACGAGATAGAACGCGAAGTCGATGCCACCGGGGAGCTCCGCGAGATCCCCGGGCTGGGCGAGGTCGGCCGCGATGCTCTCGATGCCGGTCGCGAGCGAGCGCGGGTTGCGCCGCACGCCCCAGACTTCGTGGCCATCGGTGAGCAGGCGCCTCCCGAGCTCCTCGCCCACGTAGCCACATCCCGCGATCAAGACTCTCGCCATCGCGTTTCACTCTCGCGGCAGCCGCGCGCGTCCCGCGGATTCGCCCTGCGGTGGCAGAACCTTCCGGATCCGCCACGGCGTACAGCGTATCCGACCGAGGCGCGGTTCGGCACACGCCTCGCGAAAACCGGCGCGCAAACGCAGAGCCGGTGCGAAGCGCCACCCGGTGCGCGCGATCGCGGTGGGTATACTGCGTGCGATGGCGCCGCTCATCGGCATTTCCACCTGCCTGGACGATCGCGGTCGCTGGAGGGCGAGCCGGCGTCATCACTACATCGACGCCGCCTACGCGAGCGCCATCGAAGCCGCCGGTGGCACGCCGATCTACCTGCCGATCCAACGCGACCCCTCCTCGCTGCTCGGGCGCGTCGACGGCCTGTTGATTCCCGGAGGCGACGACTTCTCGCCGGTGAGCGCCTACCCGTCGGGCGTGGAGTTCGACCTCGCACCCGAAGCGCAGCTGGACTTCGATCGGCGGCTGCTCACCGACGCCCTGCGGCAGCGCCTCCCGGTGCTGGGGATCTGCTACGGGATGCAGCTGCTCGCAGCGGTCCGAGGGGGGGCGCTCGTCTACGACATCCCGACGGATCGCCCGCAAGCCGGCCCGCACCGCCTCCCCGAGATCGATGGCCGTCACGCATTGGCGGTCGAGCCGGGTACGCGCCTGTGCGAGGCGCTCGGAGCGAACCCGCCACCGGTCAACAGCCTGCACCACCAGGGCGTCGAGTCGCCCGGCGCGGGCATGCGGATCGCGGCCCGCGCGGGCGACGGGCTCATCGAGGCCATCGAAGACCCGGAGCAGCCGTTCTGCGTGGGCGTCCAGTGGCACCCCGAGAAGCTGGCGGGGATCCATCGCGAGGGCCTGTTCGGCGCCTTCGTCGCCGCCTGCGGCTGAAGCGCGGTCGTCGAGGCGCGGAAACCCCGATCGGAGTGCAGCGTGCGCGCAGATCCGCGAGGCGGAATAATACTCCGATGCTTCGGGCGATCGGATCGGCGCTCTTCTGGGTCTTCGTGACATTGTCGTCGCTGGTGATGTTTCCGGTGGCGCTGCTCTGCTGGGTGCTCACCCTGCCCTTCGACCGTCGCAAGCTGATCCTCCACCGACTGAGCTGCTTCTGGGCCGCCCTCTACACCTGGCTCAATCCCGCATGGCGGGTGAGGGTCGTCGGGCGCGAGAAGATCGACCCAAAAGAGGCCTACGTGATGGTCGCGAACCATCAATCACTGGTGGACATCCTGGTTCTGTTCCGGCTCTTCAGGCACTTCAAGTGGGTCTCGAAGATCGAGAACTTCAGGATTCCGTTCATCGGCTGGAACATGCATCTGAATCGGTACATTTGTTTGAAGCGCGGCGACCGTTCTAGTGCCGCGGCGATGCTGCGCAGCTGCCGCGAGAACCTCGCGTCCGGAAATTCGATCATGATGTTTCCCGAGGGTACGCGCTCCCCGACCGGCAAGCTGCGCGCGTTCAAGCCCGGCGCCTTCAACCTCGCGAAGGACGCCGAGTGCCCCGTGCTTCCGATCGTGATTCACGGCACGGCTTCGGCGCTCCCCAAGCGCGGCGTCATCATACGGGGGCGCCACCCGATCCTGGTCGAGGTGCTGGACCCGATCACCTATCGAGAATTCGCAGACGAAGAGCCGGAAGACCTGATGCTGCGCGTGCGCGAGCAGATCGGAGACCGCCTGGAGAAGGCACAGGCCCCGGTCTGAAGCCACCGCGCGCGCGTGCGCATGCTACGCCTGGTTCTCGATCTCGAGCAGAAGTTTTTCGAAACCGTCCGATGGCACCGGCTCCGAAAACAGAAATCCCTGTGCCGTGTCGCAATTCGCTCGACGCAGATGCGCGAGCTGCTTTTCGGTCTCTACGCCTTCGGCGACGACCTGGAGCTTGAGGCTGTGCGCCAGCGTGATGATCGCGTCTACGATCGCGGAATCGTCGTCGTCGCTCGCAATACTCTGAATGAAGAGCTGATCGACCTTCAGCGTGTCGATCGGAAAGTGCTTCAGGTAGCTGAGTGACGAGAAGCCGGTTCCGAAGTCGTCGATCGCGATCTTGACCCCCAGCCCGCGCAGCCGCCCCAGGGTGATCGTGACGGCTTCCACGTCCAACAGCAGACTCTCCGTGAGTTCGAGCGTGAGATTCTGTGGGCTCAGGCCCGTTTCGACGAGTGACCGCCTCACCGTATCCAGAAATGCGCCATCCTTGAATTGGCGACTCGATACGTTCACCGACATGCTGAACAGCTGATGTCCCGCGTCGTACCACGCGCGCGCTTGTGCGCATGCCTCGCGAAGCACCCATTCTCCGATCTCGATGATGACACCCGACTCCTCGGCGAGCGGGATGAAATCCGTTGGAGAGACGACGCCGAATTCGGGGTGGACCCAGCGCAGCAACGCCTCTGCGCCCAGGATCTCACGCGCGTGGACATCGACCACCGGCTGGTAGAACACTCGGAGTTGATTCAGCTCGATCGCCTTGCGCAAAGCGCTTTCCATCGCGAGGCGCTGGATCGCCGTGGCATTCATCGAGGGCGTGTAGAATTGATAGTTGTTTCGTCCCTGGCGCTTGGCGTGATACATCGCCGTGTCGGCATTCTTGATGAGCGTCTCGAGTGCTGGCCCATCCGCCGGATAGATCGCGATTCCGACGCTGGCGGTGATGAACACCTCTTGATCCTGTAACGTGTAGGGTCGCGTGATTTCGGACAGCAGGCCCTGTGCCACGCGAGCCGGCGAATCGACGCCGGAGAAGTTCGCGAGACAGAAGGCAAACTCGTCGCCGCCGATCCGCGCGACGGATCCGCTGCGAAGCCTCTCCGTGAGCCGCTGCGCAACCTCCTTGATGAGCTGGTCGCCGAGGTTGTGACCCAGGGTGTCGTTGATCTGCTTGAACTCGTCGATGTCCAGCAGGCAAATGGCGACCCGATGCCCATACCGCTGGGCGCGCTGCAACGATTCGCGCAGGCGCTCCATGAACAGCAACCGATTGGGAAGGCCCGTGAGGCTGTCGTAGTAGGCGAGGAGGCGATTCTCCTCGACCTTGCGCACGTTCGAGAGCGCCACCGCCGCCTGATTCGCGAGCTGACGGGCGTACGCGAGCTTTTCCGGCTCGTGACCGCCCGCGATGCGATGGCCCAGGACGAGCAGCCCGACCAGATCCCGATCGATCCAGAGCGGGAGCTCGACGGCCTCGGCCATTCCGGCCGCTGCGAGGGGCTCGAGATAGTGGGGCATTCCGGCCTCGATGGCGGTGGCTGAATCGGCGGGTCGATCGCGCAGGCGATCGACGTCCTCCCGCGAAAACAACGCCAACTCACTTTGCGTCGACTGTCCCTGGCCGATGTCGGTCGAAAACGACGTGAGGGTGTCGGCCGATTCGGTCTTCAACAACATCAGCGAGACATGGTCGCACGGATAGACGTCTTCGATCTGCTCGAGGATCGGAGTCGCGATGGCATCGGCATCCAGCGCGGAGAGGATCGCACGATCGATTTCGATCATTCGGTTCAACGTGTGGAACTGCTCGCGCAATCGCCGTGACATCGAATTCATGGAGAATGCGAGCTCTTCGAATTCGTCGCCGCTATCGACATGGACCTCGAGGTCGAATTCGCGATTGGAAATCCGCTTCGTGCCGAGCATGAGCGCGTGAAGAGGAACGAGCAGCCGACGAATTTGCGTCACGCCCAAGACGCTGACCAGGGCGATCGTGAGCAGGATCACCGAGGGAAAGATCACCCGAAAGCGATCGAGCGGAGCGAGCACGAGCCGCAGAGGCTCGCTCACCACCACGAACAAGCTGCTCTCGAAGAAATCCGGCCGCAGGAAGACCCTCGAGTAGCTCGCGAGGTATTCGTCGCCGTCATCCTGCCAACGGAAATTTCCCGATGCGGCGCGATCGAAATCTGCCGGAAGCGTGCTGGGCCGAGGCTGGCCGGATGGCACCGAGCAGACGATCTCGACCTCGTCCGAACTCAGCAGGCAGAAGGACGCTTGCGGAATCGTCAGCGACTGGCGCGCCCTCTCTGCGATCCATGCCGAGTCCAGCTCTGCAATCACGTGTTCGACGTCGCCGCGGTCGATCGCGGCCTCGAGCAGCAGCGATCGGGAGCCGTCGCCGCTCTCGCGACGCGAGAGCAGACTCTTCCCCGATGCGAGGTGCTCGCGCTCTCGTGCGCCGTGCGGCGCCGGGCGGATCGGTGGGCCGAAGAGCGGCCGCGGGTTGCCCGCACCGTCGATGAAGCTCAGCGCGCGAAAGCTCTCGCGAAGATGTTGCACGCGCTCGGGCCTCATCGTTCGCAGCGGTGCGCCGCCCGCGTACGAGGCGTCGAGCTCCAGGTGCTCGAACTCGGATGCGAGCACGAGCAGCTCGCGGAGAACCGCCGACCCGACGGCCTTGCTTTCGTGCCGCAGCTGCATTTCGGATTGTCGATAGAGCTGATCGGTTACGTGTGAGAAGGAGAGAAGCAGCGTGATCGCGAGCGGAGCGATCGCGCACGAAATGAAGAGCAGCAGCAGGCGTCGGCCCACGCGGCTCGTGAGCAATTTCGATTTCAGGATCACGAGTCGAAGTGCCCCCGAAGCTCCGTCGGCGAAGGAAGAGCAGGCGGCGGCATCCCCCGCGCCGACGCCTTCGGAAACCAAATCATTTCCCATGCGTCATCGGCGCCACGCCAGCTCGGGGTGAGGACTGGAACGGACGGGAGAACGCCGACGCGATTCCGGCGTGGCTTCGGAAAAGACCGCACCGGCGGTCGGTTGGAAGATCTCTTACGCGAGCGCTGCCGACTCGTGACGCCCCGTGCCCACTCGAGCGCCGGATTTCTTCCAAATCTGAAAGCGGTGAACGTATACTGAAGCGACGCAGCTCCAATTCGCGGATGGGGCTCGGCCGATCGCGGGCCGAAGCGCAATCGGGTGTTGGATGACGAATATCGAAGCGCTGACCTGGCTGCTGCAGGTCGATGGGCGCCTCTACCAGACCCAGTCGAAGTCCGCGAAGCCGGACGCCTGGGTGGCGGTGGTCCGCATTCCCGCCACGGGCGCGAGGAGAGGCAAGCTCATCGTCGCGCTCGGAGGGAGCGCCGAAGAGGCGACCCGAGCTGCGGAAGGACAGTGGCAGAAACTCTGGACGGACATCAGTAGACTTCACTGAGTGAAGACCCTGCTTCGACCGGGCAAGCTCGCTCCCGAGTTGCTTCGCGAGCTGCTCGCCCGGCAGCCCGAGCTGCCGAGTGAAGTGCGGCTCGGCCCCGCGCTCGGCGAGGACGCCTGCGCGATCGACGTTCCGGCGGGGACACTGATCGCGGCCGCGGATCCCATCACGCTGACCGGAAGCGACGTGGGCGCGCACGCAGTGCGGATCAACGCCAACGACGTCGCCGTCATGGGCGTGCGGCCGCGTTGGTTCCTCGCGGTCGTGCTGCTCCCCACGGGCACCTGCGACCGCGACGTGGGCGCGCTGTTCGATTCGATGCGCTCGGCCCTCGACGACGTGGGCGCGACCCTGGTCGGAGGACATACCGAGGTGTCGGAAGCGGTCAACCAGCCGATCGTCGTGGGCCAGATGATGGGATTCAGCCCGGACGGCCGTTTTCTGCGAACCGGCGGTGTGCGGGCGGGCGACGCGATCGTGCAGGCCGGCCGAGCGCCCGTCGAAGCCGCGGCGGTACTCGCCGCTGGAATGGATTCGCGCCTGGCCGGCATCGAGCCGGCCACTCTCGCCCTCGCCAGGGAGGCCATCGCAAGACCGGGCGTCTCGGTGGTCGACGCCGCGCTGATCGCCGCCGACGCCGGAGCGACCGCCCTCCACGACCCCACCGAGGGCGGGCTCGCAGCGGGACTTTACGAGCTCGCCGATGCCTCCGGCGTTCAGATTCGACTCGATGACGAAGCCGTGCTCTGGTTCGAGCCGGGTCGCGCGGTCTGCGAAGCGCTGGGCGCCGATCCCTGGGGCGCGCTCGCTTCGGGGGCACTGCTGGCCGCGTTTTCACCCGACCGCACCGCAAATGCGTGCCGGCGGCTCGAAGATCGCGGCGTCGCGGCTCGAATCATCGGCGGCGCATTTCCCGGACGGGGTGTGCTGCGAGGCGACCTCTCCCCGCTACCCGCGTTCGCGCACGACGAGGTCGCGCGGGTGCTCGCCGAACGATCGACGACCGACTGACGAAGCGGCGCGACCGTCTGGAGATGCGAACCCGCTAGCTGTCGCTCCGATAGCTGCGAGCCTGCACCTCCTGGAGCGTGACGAGTCCCTCGGTGATCACGGCGTCGATGATCGGAAGAAAGGCCTCGATCTTCTCGCGAGTGTCCATGATCTCCACGACGATCGGATAATCCGTCGCGCTCCGGTGGAACTTCGCCGTGTGCAGATGACCGTGTGCCCCAAATCCCTCCAGGCCCCGAAGCACGGTCGCGCCGTCCAGCTGCTGGTCACGCGCCTGTCTGACGATCCAGTTGAACAGCGGGATCCCGGCGTGCTTCTCGTTCTCGCTGATGAAGATCCGCAGCAGGCAGCCGTCTTCCTGAAGTTTCACATCGACCTCATCGCCACAGAAGTCTGCGCGCCGGACCGCGCCCCGCGGCCGGTTCCGACGTTCGACCACGCGCCCCGGTGATCTGCAGCTCCGGCACGGGGCCGCGCCTGGTTCAGTCCATCCAGCGGCACCCCGGAACCCAACCGCTGTGCGGCTTGGCGGGATCGACCCAGGCGGATGCGGGCAGCAGCAGTGTATCGGCGACGATCGTCAATGGAAGATCCAGCACGAAGAACACCTTGCCGTCCCATGGGAGCGAGTCGCGTTGACTCGCGAAGTAGCGGACACCCGAGTACACGCCGGGGCAGCCGTCGTTCCAGGAGCGCGTCGTCTGGCAGCCCGCGATCGAGATCGTCACCAACACGGCGAGCCACGATCGCCTCGATACCGCACGTCGTCCAGCCATCCAATCCCCCGAAAGGCGACGGCGCATCCCGCCAGATGCGATTCCGAACGCCCACTCGACGACACCGAGCGAATTCGCCGGGCCCGAGATCGCCCGGGTGAGCTAAATCTAGGTTGGCAGGGCCGCCTTGGCTAGGAGTTCGCGCGCCGGCGGGCGCGAACTCCCAGCCATGGACCCTCTGCTGATCGTCAAGACCGGCTCGACGTTCGCGTCGTTGGCCAGCGAGCGCGGGGATTTCGAGGATTGGATCTCCGCCGGGATGGGGATCGAGCGAAACCGAGCGACGGTGGTCTGCGCCTTCGCGGGCGAGGCGCTCCCCGATCCGATGGGATTCGCGGGCATCGTGGTCACCGGGTCGAGCGCCATGGTTTCGCAGCGCGAGGCCTGGAGCGAGAGCAGCGCGGAATGGCTGCGCGCTGCAGTGGGGCGTCAGGTCCCCGTGCTGGGAATTTGCTACGGCCACCAGCTGCTCGCCCACGCGCTCGGCGGGCGCGTGGGCCCCAACCCGCGCGGCCGCCAGATCGGAAGCGTCCGCGTGGAGCTGACCGATGAAGCGCGGGGTGATGCGCTGCTGGCCGGCTTCGGACGCGCGCTGCGCGCCCACACCACCCACCTCGAGGCCGTCCTCGAATTGCCGGAGGCCGCCGTCCGGCTCGGATCCAGCGACGGGGACCCGAACGCCGCGTTCGTGTACGGATTCGCGGCGTGGGGCTTGCAGTTCCACCCCGAGTTCGACGCCTACGTGATGAGGCGTTACATCGAAGAGCGCAGGGCGCTTCTGGTCGCCGAAGGCATCGACGCGGAGGCCAGGCTCGCCGCCGTTGCGGAGTGCCCGGCGGGAGGTGCGCTGTTGTCTCGATTTCGCGAGCTGTCGAGCGCGCGGGCGAGCGCGCACACCACTAGGGCAAACACCTGATCCGGGGTCCAGCGGGTCCGAGCGCGCGCCGGTGCTAAGCTGCCGGCCCGCGAGCAGGAGAACATCGAATGCCCGAAATCTACCGTGACGACGACGCCGACCTGGGAGCGCTCGAAGATCAAACCGTCGCCGTGATCGGGTACGGCAATCAGGGGCGATCTCAAGCGCTGAACCTGCGCGATTCCGGCTTGAACGTGATCGTCGGGAACATCGAGGATCGAGCGCGCGCGACGGCGAAGGAGGAGGGCTTTCCGGTATCGGACATCGCGGAAGCCTGCGAGCAGGCCGACGTGGTGATGCTGCTGGTTCCCGATGAGGTCATGCCCGAACTCTTCAAGACGAGCGTCGTTCCCAACCTGGCGCCGGGTAATCTGGTCACCTTTGCTTCGGGGTACAACATCGCGTTCAACCTGATCACGCCGCCCGCCTACGTCGACGTGGCACTCGTGGCCCCGCGAATGATCGGCGCCGGCGTGCGGGAGACCTTCGTCGCGGGAACGGGCTTCCCGAGCTTCGTCGCCGTGCACCACGAGGCAAGCGGAAGCGCCAAGGCGCGCATGCTCGCGATCGCCAAGGGAATCGGCTCGACGCGCGCGGGCTGCATCGAGATGTCGATGCACGACGAGGCCACCCTCGACCTCTTCACCGAGCAGGCCTTCGGGCCCGCCTTCGGGCGCGTGCTCATGACGGCGATCGAGCTGCTCGTGGAGGCGGGCTACCCGCCAGAAGCCGTCCTGCTCGAACTCTATCTATCGGGCGAATTCGCCTACGCGTTCGGGAAGATGCGCGAGGTGGGAATGATGAAGCAGATGGATCTCCACTCTCGCACCAGCCAGTATGGAACCGCCACCCGCGGCGCGCGATTCATGACGCTCGCCGAGCCGATGAAGGAGAAGATGCGCGAGGTGCTCGAGGAAATTCGCTCGGGCAGCTTCGCGGACGAGTGGTCGAGGCAGCAATCGAAGGCGACCGCCCTGTTCGAGAAGATCCGCGAAGCGCGCGACAACATGCCCGTCGCTAAGTGGGACGAGAGCGCCCGCTTGGCCTTCCGAATCGGCGACGCCGGCTGATCCGCGCCTCGCTCCCGCGAGAGAGGAAGTCGCTTTCCGGCTCACCCGGGTAACTGGAGCCCCGCGAGCACCGACCCACTCGAGAGAAAACGGAACTGCGCGGGCTAGTACCGGGGGATCTCGGGGTCGACCTCGAGCGACCACGCGTCGATCCCGCCGACCACGTTGGAGACGTCGCTGAAGCCCAGGCTCGCGAAGTGCTCGGCGGCCGCCTGGCTGCGGCCGCCGTGATGGCAGTGAAAGGCCAACGGCGTGTCTTTC
Source organism: Myxococcota bacterium (assembly GCA_041579295.1). Taxonomy (GTDB): domain Bacteria; phylum Myxococcota_A; class UBA9160; order UBA9160; family SMWR01; genus JACZVU01. The sequence goes on from JBFGGA010000068.1 coordinate 10,299, forward strand.
GGCAGCTTGCCGATCCGCTCGGCCTCTTCCGGTGTCATCAGGCGCGTCCCCGGAATGCTGGCCTTGGCGCGCTCCTCGGGCGTGCGCACGTCGAAGAACTCGCGCAGCTCTCCGGCGTCGAGCCGCCGCTTGACCTCGCGAACCCCCACCTGCTCGACGCGACTCGCCGGCGCGTTCGGATTCTCGACCCGGAAGCCGGGGCCCTGGGGCGTGTCGACGACGTCGATGGTCGATCCGTTCGCCCGGCGGGCGCTCAACGGATCGAGCGCGATCGCGATGCCGCCGGACTCCACGGTGACGTCGTTTTCGCCGCGCGGAGCGAAGTAGAGCTTGTTCTGGAACCGCGCGTCGACACCCAGGTGGATCAAGGCGTCGTCGGGTGCGGAGCGCGCCGCTTCGCGCAGCGCCGCAGCGGCAGCCGGCGTCACGGTGATCTCCGGCGGCTCGCTCGGCAGAGAGGTGTCCACGCCCAGCGACCGCGCGAGCTCGCCGGAGGCCGCGAGCTCCTGGACGATGTCGCACCCTCCGACGAACTCGCCGCGAACGTAGAGCTGCGGGATCGTGGGCCACTGCGAGAACTCCTTGATCCCCTCCCGGACGGCGGGATCGACGAGTACGTCCGCGGTCGTGTAGTCCTCGATCAGACCGTCGAGGATTCCGACCACCGTCGCAGAGAACCCACACTGCGGTGCGTCGCGATTCCCCTTCATGAACAGGACGACGTCGTCCGAGGAGATCATCTCTTCGATGCGTCGACGCGTGGCGGAATCGTGGCTCATGGCTGAACTCCATCGGCTGCTGAGCACGGAAGACTAGCAGATGGGGATCGCCCGCGGGCGGTCGCCGTCGCCTCCGCAAACCGCGACGCGACGCGCTCGGGTGACGCGACCGACATCAGGGCTCCGAACTCAGGCGGGCGCCGCGAGGAGATCCGCGATGGCGAATACGTGGCCGTCTTCGACTCGCAGGCGGCGAAGCGCCGCGGCGAGCTCGAGCGCGTACTCGACGTTCGGCCCGCTCGGACCGCGAGCGCGGCGGATCTGGGCGGCGATCTCGGCATCCGGCGCCGGACCGAGGTAGTTGGGATTCCGCTCGGTCGCGACGTAGACGAGCGCCCGTACCGGCGGACGATCGCGGTCGCGAAACGCGACCGCGAACTCCATGCGGTCGAAGCCGCCGCGCTCCCGGTGGTCGAGGCTCCCGGTCACGCGCTCCCACTCGTCGGGAGCCACGCGGTAGGCGACTCCCCAGCAGCGCTGCCGCGGCGCGGGAGTCAGCGTGACGACCCGGCCGGGCGCTTCCGGGACACCCCGGTGATCGGTCGAGCCCTGCCAATAACGCCGCGCCCAGCCGTCGACGAAACCGGCCAACCTCCGTCGATAGGGGAATTCGGGGCGCCACATCAGGGACCCGTAACCGAAGATCCAGTGGTTCTCGCTGGGCGGTCGTGCTGCGCACACGGCCTCGAGCCTAGCCCGACTCCCGGGGCTTCGCGCGTTTCGCTGGACTCCGCGAAGCAACATCCGTAGAGTTGTAGCTGGCCGACCCATGGATGAACGGGGCGTTTTCATGACCACATCGGAAGCCATCACCGAGGGCATCCGCGTCGAGGTGAGCGCGCGCTACGCGCCGGAGCACGCGCAGCCGTCGCGCTGGTTCTTCCTCTACACCATCCGCGTCTCCAACGAGCGGAAGGAGACCGTGCAGTTGCTCTCGCGCCACTGGGTGATTCGCGACGCAACCGGCCGGATCGAAGAGGTGCGCGGCCCGGGCGTGGTCGGAGAGCAACCGGTGATCGAGCCGGGGGAATCCTACGAATACACCTCCGGCTGTCCGCTCCCCACGCCGTTCGGATCGATGGAGGGCACCTACCAGCTCGTCACCGAGGACGGTGTGCGATTCGACGCGCAGATCGCCGAGTTCATGCTCCGCGAGCCCGGCGCGATCCACTAGCGAACAACCCGCAGCGACGAGAAGGCGCAGCTCCGCGGCCGCGCTCCCGGCGGGCGAACCCCGCGGATTCGCCTGGCGGCGACCGCACCTTTCGGCCCCCGCTGGCTGGCGAACCCCGCAGACTCGCCTGCAGCGTTCCGCGAGCCGTTCGGGTTCGCCGCCCTAGAGCGGCACCTCGATCAGGTGGGGACCGGGCTCGGCGAGCGCGCGCTCGAGCTCGCGCCAGAGGCTCTCCGCATCGCCCACCGCCACGGCGGGAACGCCGAGGCCGCGCGCGAGCCGCGTCCAGTCCGGCAGCGGATCGAAGTCGATGAGCGATCGACACGCGGATCCGGGCGTGGCGATTCCGGTGCGCGCGAGTTCGATCGCGAGAATCTGGTAGCCGCGGTTCGCGAGGATCAGCGTGGTGACGTCGAGCCCCTCGCGCGCCTGGGTCCAGAGCGCCTGCAGGGTGTACATCCCGCTGCCGTCGGCCTGCAGCGCGATCACCGGCCGCTCCGGACAGGCGAGCGCCGCGCCCGTCGCGCACGGCAGGCCCTGGCCGATCGCTCCCCCCGTGAGCGCGAGGTAGCTGTGCGGCGGGGCGCTCGCGGCGGCTGCAAAGTACGCGCGCGCCGCGGTCAGGCCCTCGTCCATCACGATGGCGCCCTCCGGCTGGAGGCCGGCCACGGCCGCCGCGAGGCTCTCGGGCGTCAACGGGCCACTCGGCCGACCCGCGCGATCCCGAGCCGCCGCGGAAGCCGGGCTGGACGCGGCGGCCCCGACGGAGTCCGCGAGGCTCTCCAGCGCGAAGCAGACGTCCTCGTCGGGAAGCGCCAGCGTCGCGGTCTGCGTCTGCTCTGCGACGATCCGGCTGGCGACGCCCGGGTAGCCGAAGAACGAGACGGGCGGCGCGGCCCCCGCGAAGACGACCGCCGAAAACCCCGCGAAGACCTCGATGGCGCGCTCCGGAAAATAGGGAACGCGCTCGACGGCCGGGAGGTCCCCGCCGCGCTCCAGACGAACCGGAAAGGTGTCACACCACAGCGTGCAGCCCGTCGCGGCCGAGATCCGCGCGGCGGCGCGCAGCCCGCGCTGCGAGAGGCCGTCGCCCCCGAGCAGCAGCGCGCCCTTCCCCGCCCGCGCGAGCAGACGCGCGCTCGTCTCGACGCCGGCGCTCGAGGGGCGGCGGCGCGCGGCTGGCTCGCCGATCGCTTCCACCGCCACGCCGTCGCGCAGCTGCGCGTCGTGCGGAGCGATCAGCGTGGCGACGCTACCGGTGCGCGCCGCGGCGATCGCCTCGGCGGCGTCGCGCGCGAGCGAGCCCGCGGGGTCCGCGGAGCGGAGCCAACCCGAAACCGGGCGCGCGAGCGATTCGATGTCCGATGCGAGCGGTGGATCGGCATCCCGATGCCAGCTGGCGTGATCGCCGATCACGTTGAAGATCGCGGAGCGCGCGCGGCGCGCGTTGTGGAAATTGGCGATCGCGTTCGCGAAGCCGGGCCCGAGGTGCAGCAGCGTCATCGCGGGCGTTCCGCTCATCCGCGCGTAGCCGTCGGCCGCGCCCGAACAGACGCCCTCGAAGAGACAGAGGATCGGCCGGATGCCGACATCGGCATCGAATGCGGCGACGAGCGGCAGCTCGGTGGTCCCCGGGTTCGCGAAGCAGACGCGGATCCCCGCCGCGGCGGCGGTCCGCAGCAGGCTCTCGGCGCCGTTCATCGGCCAACTCCCATCTCAACCCGCAAAGTAGAGCATCGCCGGGATCGTCACGAGACTGACCAGGGTGCCGAGCACGACCGCGGACGCCACGAGCGCGGGGTCCGTCGCATAGCGCTGCGCGATGATCACGTTGATGACCGCGGCGGGCATGATCGAGGCGAGCAACAGCACCTTGCGTTCGATTCCGGAGACCCCGAACAGCGCGATGAACAGCGCCGCGAACGCGGCGCCGCCCAGCACGCGAATCGCCACCACGACGAGCGTGTGGTGGGCGTCTCGCAGCGCGAGGTTCCGCAGATGCATGCCGAGGTTGATCAGCAGCAGGGGGATCGCCATCGCGCCGAGCATCTCGATCGGCTCCATGATGAGGCGCGGCAGCGTCTGGCCGGAGATCGCGAGCGCCAGCCCGCCGACGCTCCCGTAGACGAGGGGCATCCGGGCGATCTCGGACAGGCCGTTCTCCCCCTTGGCGATCCAGAGGCCGAAGGTCGAGTTCAGGATCGCGACGGTCACGAAGACGACCGCCGCGGCCTCGAGGCCCGCGTCCCCCCAGGCGAGGCGCGCGAGCGGCAGCGGGAGGTTGCCGGCGTTCCAGAAGATCGCGGGCAGCAGCAGGCCGCGCCGGCCCGATCCGTCCAGCCAGAAGTAGAGCGCCGCGAGCGCCGCGGTGCCGAGCGCGATCCAGAGCGTGCCGGCGACCAGGGTGCCCCAGCTCCCGAGGTCGGCGTCGGCCCTGCCGAGCACCGAGAACATCAGCGCGGGCGAGGTCACCATGAGCGCGAGATGGGAGAGCGTCGGCAGATCCAGCTGGCGGCGGCCCGCGAGCCACCACCCCAGCAGGACGACGGCGAAAACGGGCCCGACCGTATCGATCAATGAACCCACCGAAGCCCCCCGGTCGACCGCGCCAGCGCGCCCTCGAAGGGCCTCAACAGTACTGCAGAAGCGGGCGGATGCGCGGTTGACATCCGGCTCAAGCTGGATAACAATTCATCCGCATAAGCAGATATACACTGGCCGATTCGCGGGAGCGCCCGAGCGCGAGGCGCGGGACCGGATCGTCGCCCACCACCGAGATTGGAGCCATCGCATGAGCCACACGCCCGAACGCGCCCCGTTCAAGGTCGCCGACCTGAATCTGGCCGAGCTCGGCCGCAAGGAGATCCGCCTCGCCGAGCACGAGATGCCCGGCCTGATGGCGCTGCGGGCGCGCCACGCGAACGCCAGGCCGCTCGACGGCGTGAAGATCATGGGCAGCCTGCACATGACGGTCCAGACCGCCGTGCTGATCGAGACGCTCGCGCAGCTCGGCGCCGACGTCCGCTGGGCGAGCTGCAACATCTTCTCCACCCAGGATTCCGCGGCCGCCGCGGCCGTGGTGGGCCCCAACGGCACGCCCGACGATCCGCAGGGCGTCCCGGTCTTCGCCTGGAAGGGGGAGACGCTCGAGCAGTACTGGGAGTGCACCTCCGAGGCGCTCGAGTGGCCCGACGGCTCGGGCCCGGATCAGATCGTCGACGACGGCGGCGACGCGACGCTGCTGCTCCAAAAGGGCGCCGAGTTCGAGAAGGCCGGCAAGGTCCCGGATTTCAATCCCGACAAGGAGCCGGAGGAGTGGGGCGTCTTCCTCGAGCTGCTGCGCCGCGAGCAGCTGCACAGACCGAACCGCTGGACCGAGGCCTGCGCAAACCTGAAGGGCGTCAGCGAAGAGACGACGACGGGCGTGATGCGCCTCTACCAGATGGTCGAGAACGGCACGCTGCAGTTCCCGGCGATCAACGTGAACGACTCCGTCACCAAGAGCAAGTTCGACAACACCTACGGTTGTCGGCACTCGCTACCGGACGGACTCGCGCGCGCCAGCGACGTGATGCTCGGCGGCAAGGTGGCCGTGGTCTGCGGCTATGGCCAGGTGGGCAAGGGCTGCGCGCAGGCGTTGCGCGGACAGGGGTCGCGCGTGATCGTGACGGAGATCGACCCGATCTGCGCGCTGCAGGCCGCGATGGACGGCTACGAGGTCAATACGATCGACGCGGTCATCGGGACCGCGGACATTTTCATCACGACCACCGGCAACTTCCACATCATCACCGCCGACCACATGGCGCGCATGAAGCACCAGGCCATCGTCGGCAACATCGGCCACTTCGACAACGAGATCGACATGGCGGGGCTCGCCAAGATCGAGGGCATCAAGAAGATCAACATCAAGCCCCAGTTCGACGAGTGGGTGTTCCCGGACGGCCACAGCGTGCTGATCCTCGCCGAGGGTCGACTGCTCAATCTCGGCTGCGCGACGGGGCATCCGAGCTTCGTGATGTCGGCGTCGTTC
>JBFGGA010000069.1:0-16238 GCA_041579295.1 Myxococcota bacterium
CGCCAGTGAAGGTGCGCACGAACCCCCTGACGCTACAGACAGCGCTTCGCCCGAACCCGACATATCGAGAATATTACTCGAATTTGTGTAAAAGTATGCTGCACTTCAGACGAAGACTGCGCTCCGCGCAGCGTGAGATGCTGCGTTTTTCCGATCCGCGCGCGGCTTTTCGAGAACTGCGTCGAGAGCAGATCGGCCCCCGGCATGGTCATCCCGATCGGACGACGTTCGAGGCCTTCTTCGTTCGCTATCGACGCTACGTCGAGGCAGAGCTGGCCTCGCTGGAGGTACATCTGAATGATTACCAAGCGCTGACCGGCGAAGATTGCCGCGTGCAGCGGGAAGAGAATGACGGGGACCCCTTGCGCCCCGGCTGGTAGGCGCTGTGCTCGCACGCCCCTCGCACCCGAAACCGCTGGCGTTGCAGCATTAGCGCGTGGCGCCGCTTTGCCTGAGCAGTTCGGCGATTTCGAGATGAGCTCTTTCCGTAGCCAACTGCAAGGGCGTCTCTTCGTCATGAGTTCTTGCGTGCACGTTGGCACCATTGGCGATGAGGATTCTCGCGACGTCTTCACTTCCGCTACCTGCGGCGAAGTGAAGCGGAGTAAGTCCATTGGCTCCGGGCAAGTCGACGTCGGCTCCGTGTCGGAGGATGAGGCTGGCTAGGCCGCTACGCCCAGAATACGCGGCGACCGCGAGCGCTGAGATACCATCTCGATTCATCAGGTTCGGATTCGCACCGGCGCCGAGCAAGAGCTCCGCGGATTCCACGTCCCCTCTTCTCACGCTGTCTATGAGGAGTGTCTCGCCGAGCTTGGCTTCACTCGCATCGACGTCTGCATTTTTCTCGATCAGAAGGCGTGCGATGTCTCGATGGCTTTCGATGGCAGCCCAGAGCGGCGTCATCCCATTTTCCAGACGCGCATCGGGTTCCGCCCCTGCGTTCAGGAGAATCCGTGCAATCTCGAAGTGGCCATTCATGGCTGCCAAATAGAGCGCAGAAAGACCATGCGGCGTGCTCGTGTCGACGTCGGCGCCGGCTGCGATCAGCATCTCGACGTATTCGGTCTGACCCTCTTCCGCGGCGGAATTCAGCGCAGTCTGTCCAAGGTTGTTCCTTATCTCCAGGTCGGCGCCGCGATCGATCAGCATCTGCGCGATGCCCGTATCTGCTTGCCCCAATGCAAGCATGAGAGGCGTCGATCCGTAGTCGTCGCTCTGTACGTTCGTATCCGCGCCCGCGTCTAGAAGTAGTCGGACACTTTCCACATGACCGCCCACTGACGCGACCTCTAGTGGTGTGCTGTTTCTGGCGGTTCGCGAGTTCGCGTTTGCCCCGCGTTCGAGTAGAAGCGCAACGGTCGAAACGTTTCCCTCCGCGGCCGCCCAGTACAAGGCTGTAGAGCCTTCCGGGCCCGGGTAATCGACGGGAATCTTCCCCTCCGACAGCATGAATTCCAGACGGGCATCATCCCCTGCACGAGCGGCTTCGATGAGCGGATGTGAAGCGGCACACCCAGCGTTCGGCAGCAGTGCCAAGACCAAGAGGAATCGAGCGATCACCACTTCGCGGGCCTCCTTTACTTCAGATGTCGCGAAAACGGCGGTCGCCTTCCTGCGCGGTTGGTCCGAAGGCTTCGTCACGATTGGCCGCGACGAACCGCCATGTTGCTCCTCTCCATCGAGCTACTCGTGCATGCCTCCCCGCACACGCGCGGCCCACGAGTCAACGTGGTGATATCCCCGCGTCGCGGCGCATTGCGCATGCCGCAGCTTGATGTCTGCCGATTTGGCATGTCAATACTTTTCTACCGATCGCCTTCACTGTCTTTTCTTATCCACTGCCAATTCGTCTTTTGCGATATCAATCAACACATGAATCCTTCGATCGGCTTGACCGCAGCAGATCACCTACCCCGAACACTAGAATTGCCAAATTCTTTCGTTGCCATCCCAACATCCGCGATGCAGGGCGGGGTGGCTCGTCCCCAGCGATTTGGGTGAGGGGGACGATGCGCAATCACATCGCGGCGAAGCCGGCCTTTCCTGCAATCCGAACCAGCACCGTTGCCCTCACGTTCTCTCTGCTCGCCTGACTTCCCACCCGGAAAGCTGCCGCAGTCGAAATCGAATGGAAGACGGTGACTCATCCGAACAATGCAACGGAAACGGAGGCCATGGTCTGCTGCGGGAGCCACGTCGGCCCCAACGGCCACGGTGCAGCCCCGTATTTCCTTCGCATCTCGAAGTACGAAACGACGAATGCTCAATACGCGGAGTTCTTGAATGCAGTGGCCGCCGCCGCTACCCACGCGCTCTACAACGCGAGCGTAGGAGACCCGAGTTTCCCGAACTGGGGCGGCATCACCCGTAGCGGCGAGGCGGGTCAATTCTCGTACGGCGCAATTGCCGGCCGCGAAAACATGCCGGTGAACCACGTGGGATTCTACGACACGGCGCGCTACGCGAATTGGCTGCACGACGTGACAACCCACAGGAGCTCAAGACAATACGACGACAGAGGACGCCGCGTACACGATCACCGCCGAGGGCATCGAGAACAATACGATCGCGCGAAAATCCGAAGCCACCCCCCCCACGGGGTTAGTTCGCTCCTTGACAGAATCCCAAGTTATCGGACCTGACCGAAAGCGCAGCTTGAATTGCCTATCCTCAAGTTTTACTTCAAGGACGACAACGAGAAAGACTTTCGAGCAATCTCAGTGGGCCGAGTTTCGCTAGAGATCATTCCCGACCAGCCCGATTCGGTTCTCGACAATCTTCCTCCCTTCCTCGGTGCCCGCTTCGGTGTGAACCACAAACCGTTCGCAGCAATGGTCCGTCGGTGCGTCCGCCCTCTGTGAGAAATGCGGGCTAGGCCGTCGCACCTCTGGCTGGCGTTGGAAGCTTCCCCCGATCGACATACGGGCTATCGCGCCGCGCCGAGCTTGGCAGCGTGCTTGACGTTCTGCGCCTCGATGATCAGGATGACGTCTTCGGCGATGTTCGTGGCGTGGTCGGCGACGCGCTCGAGGTTCTTGGCGACGAGGATCAGGTCGACGGCCTGCGAGGCGATCTCGGGCCGCTTCGTGATCTCGTCCAGCTCGCGCAGGATCACCTCGCCTTCCCGCTCGTCGGCGGAGTCGTCTTCGCGCAGCACGCTCCGCGCCTGTTCGACATCGCTTCGCGCATAGGCGTCCAGCGCGCGGCGCAGCAGGTCGATCGCCAGGCGAGCGAGCTCGTGGAGCGCCCCGGGCGAAGCGAACTCGCCGCGCTCGGCCGAGCGCAGCGCGCTCTTGGCGATGTTGCGCGCGAGGTCGCCGACTCGTTCCAGGTCCGTGGCGATCATCTTGATGCCGAAGACCTCCCGGAGGTCGCTCGCCACGGGTGTATGGAGGGCGAGCGCTTCGAGGATCGCGGTGTCGATCGCGACGTCGAGCCGGTCGATCTCGAGGTCGTCGACGGCCACCTCGTCGGCCAGCGTCGCTTTCCGCTCCGCGAGGGCGCGCATCGACTTCTCGAGGATCGCCTCCGAGCGGCTCCCCATCTGCAGCAGCATGTCCCGGAGTCTGCGGATCACGGGATCGAATGAGCGCGTCATCTCCGTCCCCCGATCAGCCGTAGCGGCCCGTGATGTAGTCGTTGGTCTTCTTCAACTTCGGATTCGTGAAGATCTCGGAAGTCGGCCCGGACTCGATCAGCGCACCCAAGTGGAGGAACGCGGTCTGCTGCGAGACCCGGGCCGCCTGCTGCAGGTTGTGGGTCACGATCGCGATCGCGTAGCGGCCGCGCAGCTCGGCGATGAGCTCCTCCACCTTCGCGGTCGCGATCGGATCGAGCGCCGAGCAGGGCTCGTCCATCAGGATGACCTCCGGATCGACGGCGAGCGCGCGCGCGATGCAGAGGCGCTGTTGCTGGCCGCCCGAGAGCGAGTTCGCCGGGCTGTCGAGCCTGTCCTTGACCTCGTCCCAGAGACCCGCGCTGCGCAGGCTTCGCTCGACGATCGCATCGAGCTCGGCGCCCTTCTTCGCGAGCCCGTGAATGCGCGGCCCGTACGCGACGTTCTCCGCGATGGATTTTGGAAACGGATACGGCTTCTGGAAGACCATCCCGACCCGCGCGCGCAGCTCGACGATATCCATCTCGGGGCCGCTAATGGACTGGCCGTCGAGCGCGATCTCGCCGCTGACCCGACAACCCGCGATGTCGTCGTTCATCCGATTGAAGCAGCGCAGCAGGGTGGACTTTCCGCAGCCCGACGGACCGATCAGCGCGGTGACCTCGTCTTTCGATACGTCGATGGACGCGTCCTTGACCGCGTGGTTGTCTCCGTAGTAGACGTTCACGTTTCGAGCGGACATCTTTGCGGCGCCCTGGTTGGCGGGAGTCGAGCTGGTGGAGGCCGCCTTCGGCGCGCCGGCTTCGGATTTGGACGATCCTCCACCCGCAATCTCGGACTTCGGGGCCCCGCCGTCGGCGATCGGCAGTCGGCTCTGGACGAGCGCATGGGTCATGGATCGATTCTCCACAGCGAGCCTACCAGCGCTGCTCGAAGCGCTGCCGGAGCACGATGGCCGCGCCGTTGAGCAGCCCGAGCAGCGTCAACAGTACCAGAATGGCGCCGGAGACTTTTTCGACGAAGCCGCGCTCGGGGCTGTCCGCCCAGAGGAAGATCTGCACCGGCAGCGCGCTCGAGGCGTCCGCAAAGCTGGTTGGCACGTCCACGATGAATGCGACCATGCCGATCATCAGCAGCGGCGCCGTCTCGCCCATCGCGCGCGCGATGCCCAGCAGGGTTCCCGTGACGATTCCGGGCATCGCGATCGGAAGTACGTGGTGCGCGACGACCTGCACCGGGGAGGCGCCGAGCCCGCGCGCGGACTCGCGAATCCAGAACGGAACCGCCGCGATCGAGGCGCGGCTCGCGATGATGATCACCGGCAGGGTCATCAGCGCGAGCGTCAGTCCGCCCACGACCGGAGCGGATCGCGGCATGCCGAACCAGCCCAGGAACACGGCGAGGCCGAGCAGGCCGAAGACGATCGACGGGACGGCCGCGAGGTTGTTGATGTTGACCTCGAGCTGGCGCGTCCAGCGGTTGTCGGGCGCGAACTCCTCGAGGTAGACGGCCGCCGCGACGCCCAGCGGAAACGAAACCGCGAGCGTGACGAGCAGCGTCAGCGCGGTGCCGATCAGCGCGCCGCCGATGCCCGCGAGCTCGGGCTCGCGCGAGTCGCCGCCCGTGAAGAAGCGGCCGTTGAAGCGGCGCTCGATACTTCCATCGGCCGCGAGCGCCTCGACCCATCCGACCTGCCGGTCCGAGAGGCGCGTGCCCGGGCCGGCGCCCGGCCCGCCCGACTTCAACAGCGAGTTCACGTCGTCGGATGCGGCGACCCAGATCCGGGCGCGTTGGCCGAGCCATTCCGGCCGTTCGCGGAGTCGCTCGGCGAGCTCGGCTGCGGCGCCGCGGCTCGGCAGCGCGGCGAGCTCGCGGATCGCGGAGCGCTCCTCGACGTCCGGGAAGCGCTCGAGCAGCGACGCGCGCAGCACGGCCCGGAAGTCCGCCGAGGCGGGGATCTCGCCGGCGAGGTCTGCTGGGGTCGCCTCGATGCCGAGGGTCTCCGGGTCGAAGTCGACGTCTAGTCTGAGTTCGGTGCGGAAGGCCGCGCTCAGGCCGTTCGAGAGTACGCTCGCGAGCAGCACCGAGAGCGAGGCTCCGGCCAGCGCGACCGCGGCGATGCCCAGGCGACGGAAGCGGCGCTCCGAGGCGTTGCGCGCGCGCAGCCGCTTCGCGAAAGCCGCACTCTGCCAATGCGATCTCGAGTCAGCCATGGCGCAGCTTCGAGCTCCGGCTCACGTGCAGCGCGATGAAGTTCAAGCCGAGCGTGACGACGAAGAGCGTGAGCCCCAGCGCAAAGGCTGCGAGCGTCTTGGCGCTGTCGAACTCCTGGTCGCCCGTCAGCAGCGTGACGATCTGAACGGTCACCGTCGTGACGGCCTCGAGCGGGTTGGGGGTGAGGTTCGCGGCGAGCCCCGCGGCCATCACCACGATCATCGTCTCGCCGATCGCGCGCGAGATCGCGAGCAGGAACGCGGCCACCAGGCCCGGCAGCGCCGCCGGAAGAATGGCGCGCCGGATCGTCTCGGAGCGCGTCGCGCCGAGCGCGTAGGACGAGTCGCGCAGCGCCTGCGGGATTGCGGTGATCGCGTCGTCCGAGAGCGACGAGATGATCGGGATGATCATGACGCCCATCACGAGGCCCGCCGCGAGTGCGCTCTCGGACGCGACGCTCATGCCGAGCTGCGCGCCGAGGTCGCGAATCGCCGGCGCCACGATCAGCGCGGCGAAGAAGCCGTACACGACGGTCGGAACCCCCGCGAGCAGCTCGAGCGTCGGCTTGACGAACGCGCGCACGCGCCGGTTCGCGTAGAAGGCGGTGTAGATCGCGGCCAGCAGGCCGATCGGGCCCGCGACGAGGATCGAGATTGCGGTGATCAGCAGGGTTCCCGCGAACAGCGGCACCGCGCCGAACGCCCCCGAGCTTCCGACCTGGTCCGCGCGCAGCGCGATCTGTGGGCTCCAGCGCAGCCCGAAGAAGAACTCCTGCGGCGGGACGAGCTGGAAGAAGCGCGCGGTCTCGACGACGAGCGAGGCCAGGATGCCGATCGTCACGAGCACCGCGACCGTGGACGCGCAGAGCAGCGCGACGCGCACGACGCGCTCGATCGAGCGCTGGAGCCGCCTGCTGCTGCGGCTCCTTCGCGCGGAAGCGAGACTGCCCGCCGCCGAGGGGCCGGCGGCGGGCAGCGGCTCGGTCGTCGATCGGATCAACGTTCCGCAGCCAGCTTGACGACCCTGCCAGTGCTCGCGTCCGCGCGGATCCGCTCGCGTTCTGCGAGCGGCGCGGGGATCAGGCCGCGGTCCGCGAGGTAGCCGTAGTCGCCGACCGCCTTCTCGCTCGTGAACTCGCTCACGTACTCCGAGATCCCCGGAATGGTTCCGATGTGCTCGCCCTTCACGTAGAAGAAGAGCGCGCGAGAGACCGGGTACTTGCCCGAGGCGATGTTGTCGAAGCTCGGCTCGACGCCGTCGACGAGGCTTCCCCGGATCCGGTCGCGGTTTTGATCGAGGAATCCGTAGCCGAAGATTCCGAGTGCGGAAGGGTTCGCGACGAGCTTCTGGACGATCAGGTTGTCGTTCTCGCCCGCCTCCACGTAGGCGCCGTCCTCGCGCATCGAGTGGCAGATGCGCCTGTAGGTGGCCTCGTCGGTCTTCTTCAGCGCCGCGATCTCCGGGAAGGTCTTGCAGCCGCCCTCGAGCGCGAGCTCGTTGAAGGCGTCGCGCGTCCCGGAGGTCGGCGGGGGGCCGAGGACCTCGATCTTGACGTCGGGCAGCGAGGCGTCCACGTCGCGCCAGCGGATGTTCGGATTCGCGACGAGCTCGCCGCTCGGGGTGGGAACCTCCCGGGCCAGCGCGAGGAAGATCTGCTCGAGCGTGAGGTCGATCTGCGCCGACTCCTTCGAGCGCGCGATCGCGATGCCGTCGTAGCCGAGCTTGACCTCGGTGATCTTCACGACGCCATTGTTTGCGCACAGCTCGATCTCGGACTGCTTGATGCGGCGCGAGGCGTTCGCGATGTCGGGGGTGCCCGCGCCCGTTCCGGCGCAGAAGAGCTTGAGGCCGCCGCCCGTGCCGGTGCTCTCCACGATCGGGGTCTTGAACGAGGTGGCGCGGCCGAACTCCTCCGCGACCACGGTCGAGAACGGGTAGACGGTCGAGGAACCGACGATCCGGATCTGGTCGCGCGCCGACGCTTCCGCTGCGAGGAGCGCGATGCCTGCTACGACCAGCGGGCCCGCTGTGTGGCGGATTCGCATCATCGTTTCCCTCTCGTCTCCATTCGCCGCGGATGCTAGGACGCCCGGGTGACCGCAATCCGTCGCCCGCGTGACGATTCGGTGACGATTCCGGCCATCGGCGCCGGGCAGTGGCGCCGGTCCGTCGCGTTCGGGCGGAATCGGAAGGGAGGAGGCTGGCGGGTCGATCGGGAAGCCGGCGGCGTTGGCGGATCTTCGCCAACGCCCCCACCTGACTAGAAGTCCACCTGGAAGCGCGCCTGGACGATGTCCGCGTTGCCGTCCAGGTCCGGATCCTCCTCGACGACCCGATCGTCGAGCTGGGAGTGCACGTAGTTGAGCGAGACCCGGGTGTTCGGGAAGAGGTGCCAATTGATCCCCGCGGTGACGTCCCACATCTCGCCGCCCTGCGCGAAATCGTCGTTGAGGTCGAGGTACGAGAAGCGGGCCGCGAGCTGGAAGGCGCCCCAGTCGCCCTGCCGCGGGTTGAAGCTCGCGTGGGGCTTCACGCGGCCGAAGATCCCCGAGCCCAGCTCGTAGTTCCGGTGCTCCCCGGTGAGGAAGTAGCTGAGCTCCGCGTAGCCGCCCCAGAACGTCGTGTCGTGCATGCCGTCGTCCCCCCGCACCCAGGAGCGCGTGTACTCGCCCTGAAACGACGCGGGGCCCCAGACGATCGCGATCTCGGGGTTGACGATGTCGATGTCGTTGGTCGGGATCGTCTCTCCAGTGTTTGCGAGATACGGCGCGAGGTGCGACTCGGGGCGCTGCCGATAGCGGAGCATGAAGTCGCTGCCCGCGCGGAACTGATGGCTGTAGCCGAAGCCCAGGTGAATGACCCGTTCGCCCTCGTTCTCGTAGAGCGGCACGCCGACCAGGCGCCCGGTGAGGTTCCACATCCCGTCGTCGTCGAAGCCGAACGCCGAGTCGTTCGAATCCTTGAACGCGCCCGCGTGCCAGTAGATGCGCTCGTCGAGGTGGGCGTTGTACGCCGAGAAGCCGGTGTTGCGGCCCGCCCAGAAGGCTTCCGTCAGACCGCGCTCCATGAAGGTGACGTACTTGCTGCTCGCCATCGCCTCGAGCGAGAGCGGTTCTTTCTGGTGGCCGATGAGCAGCGTGCCGAGCGGGCCGAGATCCTCGAGCCCCACGTAGACGTCCTTGAAGTCGGTCTTTCCATCGCCCGTGTTCGCGAAGTCGTACTGCGCCTTGAAGAGCAGCCGGTCGTAGACGGTCCCCGAGAGGAAGATCCGCGCGCGCCGCATCTCCGTGCCGTGCCCCTCGCCTCCGATCAGGCTCTCGAGCGGCTCGTTGAGGTCGACCATCGCCCAGTCGCTCTGGATGCGGCCGCCGAACTTGAGCTTGAACGCGCCGTCGTTGCGCTCGAGCTTGAAGCCGTTGCTCCACTTGAAGTTCCATTCCTCGGGGCTCGGCTCCGGGCTCAAGGGCGCGCTGCTGGCCGCGCGCGCCGCGGTCTCGACGGCCTCGTTCGCGCCCGCGACGGCGGCCTCGATGCGCCGCGCCTCCTCCTCGCGCGCGCGCTCGCGCAGCTCGCTGTACTGGCGCTCGTCGATCATGCCGGCCGCGCGCAGGATCTCGAGCAGCTCCTCGGCGACGCTCTTCGGCTCGGGGATCTCGTCCGACGAAGCCGCGCCGGCCAATCCGAGCAGGATTGCGCAGAGCGCGGCGCGTGCGGTGTTTCGAATGGTGCCGTGGCGCATGTCTCTCTCCGTTGATGCGATCGTCTCGCGATTCGCTCGCGTTTTTCGAACTGACATCGAGTGGGCAAAGTGCTCACTCTTCGTGAAGCTCCGTTTCCAGTCGCGTGGCAAAGCCGTGAAGCTCGGCTTCGCTCGCGCGCAATACCGCGAAGCCCGGATCTCGTTCACCCGCAAACCGCGACGCTCGGTTTCGGTCGCGCGCGATGCCGCAGAGGTCCGCAGAACGGCTCGCCGAGCGCGCCTCAAGGACGGATGGCCCGGCCGAGTGCGTCCATCTGCCACAGCGGGCTTTGGCGCCGATTGCGCGCAAAACCGGGGAAGCGGGTGCGAAGAGATTGGCCGATCCGCGTGCACCCGCAAGCGCGAGCTCGAAAAAACGCGGCCTGCTCGCCCGCGGCTCCTCGATTGGGACCGTCGTCGCGGGTTTTCACTCGCACGCCGCGGCGGTTATCCTTCGGCCCTGCATCCGATCCAGGACTCGACCCGGGAGGCACACGCGATGCGGAGCCCTCGTTTGCCCTGCGAAATCAAGCAGTTCTTCTCGCGGACCGCAGCCGCGCTCGGCTGCCTGGCGGGCCTGGCCGCGGGCGCCCAGGCCCAGGACACCTTCACGGTGACCACTCTGGAAGATTCCGGAGCCGGTTCGCTGCGCGCGGCGATCGTGGACGCGAACGCATCGACGGCCGCCACCAAGACCATCAGCTTCGACGTCGACGCCAACGGAACCATCACGCTGCTGAGCGACCTTCCCGAGATCGCAGACGGCGTGACGATCGACGGCCGCACCGCGACCAACCTCACCATCGACGGCTCCAACGCCGCCGTGTCTCGAATCTTCCGCGTCGGGTCCGAGACCACCACGCTTCGCGATCTCAGCCTCGCAAACGCGCCGCTCGAAATCGCGACCGACGCGGAGCTCTCCTTCAACCTCGGCGTCGACAAGCAGTTCGACGACGTGATCACCGATGGCGGCAAGCTCGTCAAGGAGGGCCAGGCCACGCTCACGCTGCGCGGCGCGAACGACTACACGGGCGGCACCGATGTGAAGGCGGGAACCCTGCGCGGCGACACCACGAGCCTGCAGGGCGACATCGACCTCAGCAGCGGCGCCTCGTTGGCGTTCGATCAGACCGACGACGGCGTATACGCGGGCGCGATCACCGGCCAGGGAGCGGTGCAGAAGACCGGCACGGGCGAGGTCCACCTCACGGGCGGCAACACCTATGCGGGTGGCATGACGATCAGCGGTGGATCGATCCGGGGCATTGCCGGCCGGACGGCCGTGCCGGGCAGCCTGCAGGGCGACATCGCGGTGTCGAGCGGCGCGACGGTGATCTTCGAGCAGACCTCCGACGGCCTCTACGCGGACGACCTCAGCGGCGCGGGGAGCTTCGTCAAGGAGGGCCCCGGCGCGCTCGAGCTCACCGGCAACAACACGATCTCGGGCCCGTCGAGTCTGGTCGAAGGCGTGCTGGAGGGAAGCTTCGCGAGCATCCCGCGAGACCTCACCACGCAGGCGGGCACCGAGGTGATCTTCGACCACGCGAGCGATGGCACCTACGCGGGCGCGATCAATGGGATGGCCGCGGTCACCAAGCGCGGCGCGGGCACGCTCACGCTCACGGGCGCCAACACGTACAGCGGGGTCACCACGATCAGCGCCGGGACGCTGCGAGCCAGCTCGACGCGCCTGCCGAACCAGGCGACCAGCAGCATCGCAAACAACGCGAAGCTGATCTTCGACACCAGCGGCACGCGCACCTACCTCGGGGTGATCAGCGGCACCGGGCAGTTCACCAAGGCCGGAAGCGGAGCGCTGAGCCTCACGAACGCTCACACCTACACGGGGCTGACCTCGATCACGGCCGGCCGTCTCGACGTCGACGGCTCGCTCGCCGCGGGCGTGGATGTCGCGGCGTCCACGGTGCTCGGCGGCACCGGAACCATCGGCGGGCCGGTGACCGCAAACGGCACCGTCGCGCCCGGCAAGTCGATCGGAGAGCTCGCCGTCGGCTCGATCAGCTTCGCGCCCGGCTCGGTGTTCGCGGTCGAGGTGGACGAAGCGTCCGGCACGGCCGACAGGCTCGTCGTGACCGGCAACGCGGATATCGCCGGCGCTGCGCTGCAGGTCGATCCCGGTGCGGGCAGCTACGCGACGCCAGTCAACGTCACGATCATTACCGCCGGTGCGGTGCTCAACGACTTCGCGTCGTTCGAGGAGGACTTCCCGTTCCTCGACATCACCTACCTCACCACGGCCACGACGGTCGAGCTCACGATTCTCAACAACGGCGCGTCCGTCTCGACCTTCGCGCGGACCCCGAATCAGTCGACGATCGCGGCCGCGCTCGAGGCCGCGCTCGACGCCTCCCAGATGGGGATGGGCGATCCGGACATCGAAGACGTCTTCGACGGGATCTTCGCGCTCAGCGAGGGTGAGATTCCGGGCGCGCTGGACTCGATGACCGGCGAGAGCCTCACGCAGTTCGCCACCGCGCGGCTCGCGACCGCGGAGCGCTTCGGGCGCTCGCTCGACGCGCGGATCCGCGATTACCAGTGGGCGGACGGCCGCGCGCTCGTCTCCGCACGCGGCGGCGCGGAAGGCGCCCGCCATGCGACGGCGGCCTCGGAGCCGCTCGAGGGCGCCCCGGTCCTCGGCGTGGCGATGCTCGGGGTCGGGCCGCTCGGCGCCCCGTTCGCGGAGCCCGCCCCCCAAGAAGGCTCGCGGCTGCGCACCTGGATCGACGGATCCGGGATCTACGGCGACGTCGACGGCAACGCGAACGAGAGCGACTTCGACTACACGATCTGGGGCGGCTCGCTGGGCGCGGACGTGCTGCTGGCCGACCACTGGGTTCTCGGCCTCGCGGGCGGCTACGCAAACAGCGACCTCGACTTCTCGGCGCGCTCGGGCGAGGGCGGGATCCACACCTACCAGGGCGCGCTCTACGCGGCCTACGTCGATCCGCGCTTCCACCTGGGCGTTTCGGGGCGCTACGCGTACAGCGACATGGACGGCAAGCGGGAGATTGCGTTCCTGAATCGCAAGGCGGATGCGGACCTCGACGGCCACGACTACGGCGCGCGCTTCGAGGGCGGGGTCAATCTATTCGGGATCGGCGGGATCCTCTTCCAGCCGACCGCATCCGTCCGCTACCACCGCCTCGAGCAGGACGACTTCACCGAGGGCGGCGCGGGCGCGCTGAATCTCGCGGTGGACGATCAGGACCTCGACTCGCTGGTCACCGGCGTCGGCCTGCGGGTCCACGGGCGCTGGAGCATTGGTGAGGAGTTCTGGCTCGTGCCCGAGCTGCGCGGCCGCTGGCTGCACGAGTTCCTCGACACCGATCGGCTCGTCGAGGCGCGGCTCACCAGCGCGCCGGCCGGCGCGAGCGCGTTCCAGATCCAGGGCGTGGAGCTGCCGCGCGACTCCGGCAGCGCGGGCGTCGCGTGGAGCGTCGTCACGGCGTCGTCCTGGAGCGTCCGCGCGAGCTACGACGCGGTGCTGAACGAAGACCTCATCCAGCACGTCGGCAGCATCGCGCTGAGCTTCGACTGGTAGGGCGGGCATCGCGGCGAGCGGGCTGGAATGTCTTCGGGGCTCGGCGACGAGCGCTCAAGTCGCGGCGACCAATCTCTCGATGTCCCGCCCCGACGGGTTCTGGAACATCCGCAGGCCGAAGTCCGGCGCGATCGCGAAGAGGTGGTCCATCAGGTCGCTCTGGATGTCCTCGTAGGCGCCCCACTCGGTCGTGGTCGTGAAGCAGTAGATCTCGATCGGCAGCCCCTGCGGCGTGGGGTCGAGCTGGCGCACCAGCAGCGTCATGTTCCGATGGATCTGCGGGTGGTTCTTGAGGTAGCTGCAGATGTAGGCGCGGAAGGTCCCGATGTTGGTCAACCGGCGGATGTTCGCGTTGATCGTGCGGTCCCGCTCGCTCGCGTGCTCGCCCTCGATGTCCCTTTGCTTCCGCTCGATGTACTCGCGCAACAGCTCGTAGCGTTCGAAGGTCTCGATCTCGTCGGGGTCGAGGAAGCGGATCGAGTTCACGTCGATGAAGACGGAGCGCTTGATGCGGCGCCCGCCCGCGAGCGCCATGCCGCGCCAGTTCTTGAAGGAGTCCTCGATCAATTTGTGGGTGGGGATCGTGGTGATCGTCTTGTCCCAGTTCTGGATCTTGACGGTGTGCAGCGCGATGTCGACGACGTCTCCGTCGGCGCGGTACTGCGGCATCTCGATCCAGTCACCCACTCGGATCATGTCGTTTCCGGTGAGCTGGACGCTCGCAACCAGCGAGAGGATGGTGTCCTTGAAGACGAGCAGCAGCACCGCAGTCATCGCGCCGAGCCCGCTCAAGAAAATCAGCGGGCTCTTGTCGAACAAGGTGGCGATGATGATCACGGCCGTGACGATGCCGACCGCCAGCTTGACGAGCTGCAGGTAGCCCTTGATCGGGCGGCTCCTATAAGCAGCGAGCCCCGAGTAGATGTCGTCCACCGCCTGGAGTACCGAGCTGATCGAGAGCGCGGCCACGAGCGCGATCGCACAGGCCGCGAGCCGGCGCATCAGGGTCGCGAGGGTCTCGTCGAGGTCGGGAATCCAGCCTGCGCCGTAGTAGATCACGATCGCGGGCGCGAGGTGGGCGAGCCGGGAGAACAGCTTCGCGTCGACCAGGCGGTCGTCCCACTGCACGCTGCTCTTCGCGGCCAGCCTGCGGATGGCGGCCACGAGGATGCGACGCGCGACGTGCAGCGCAATCCACGCTGCGAGCACCAGGGCGACCAGGCTCGCGGCCTGGATGGCGATCGGGTTCTCGAGCAGCGGAGCGACGCCGAGCCGATCCCAGTCCATGGTCACTCCGGGCTGCAGGGGTTGGCGGAAGGGACGATATCACCCACCCGGATTTCCGCCGCTATAATGACGCGCCGCGCCGCACGGACGCGGCGTGCACTGACGGGAGAAACCGCGATGAAGATGAAGGCCGCGATCTGCTGGGAGGCCAAGGCCCCCTTCGAGGTGGAAGAGATCGATCTCGACGGACCGAAGCAGGGCGAATGCCTGGTGCGCCTCGCGGCGTCGGGCGTGTGCCACACGGATGCGTTCACGCAGAGCGGCGAAGATCCCGAGGGCCTGTTTCCGGTCGTGCTCGGCCACGAGGGCGCGGGTGTCGTGGAGGAGGTCGGTCCCGGCGTGACCTCCGTGGCGGTCGGCGATCACGTGATTCCGCTCTACATCCCCGAGTGCCGCGAGTGCAAGTTCTGCGTCTCGGGCCGCACCAACCTCTGCTTCAAGCTGCGCGAAACCCAGGGCCGCGGGCTGATGCCCGACGGCACGAGCCGACTCTCCCACAAGGGCAAGATGCTCCACCACTTCATGGGCACCTCGACGTTTGCCGAGTACACAGTCGTTCCGGAGATCGCGCTCGCGAAGATCCGCCCCGACGCGCCGCTCGACAAGGTCTGCCTCTTCGGTTGCGCGGTGACGACCGGCATCGGCGCGGCGCTCAACACCGCGAAGGTGAAGCCCGGTTCGACCGTGGCGGTGTTCGGCCTCGGCGGCGTCGGCCTCTCGGTGATCCAGGGCTCCGTGATCGCGGGCGCGGACCGCATCATCGCGATCGACACCAATCGCGACAAGTTCGCGCTCGCCGGCCAGTTCGGCGCGACCGATTTCCTGAACCCCAAGGAGGTCGCGGACGTCGCCGAGGCGATCGTCGAGATGACCGGGGGCGGCGTCGACTACTCGTTCGAGTGCGTGGGCAACGTCGACCTGATGGGCCAGGCGCTCGCGTGCACGCACCGCGGCTGGGGCGAGTCGGTCATCATCGGCGTCGCGGGCGCGGGCCAGGAGATCCACGCGCGCCCGTTCCTGCTCGTGACGGGTCGCAGCTGGCGCGGAACGGCCTTCGGCGGCGTGCGCGGCCGCACCGAGCTGCCCCGCTACGTCGACCGGTATCTCTCGGGCCGCATCAAGCTCGACGAGATGGTCAACGCGACGATGCCGCTCGAAGACATCAACGACGCGTTCGAGAAGATGCACAAGGGCGAGGTGATCCGGAGCGTCCTGCTCTACGGGGGCTGACCGGCGCTCAACGCACGCCGAGCCACGCGAGCCCCTCCCAGACCACGAGGCGCAGCGCGATCAGCGTGAGCACGCCCTGGTAGAGCCACCGGAACCCGCGCTCGCTCACGTGTTCGAGCAGCTGGCTGCCGATCCAGGTGCCCGCGATCACCGACGCGCAGAGCACCCCGAGCACGACCGCGTAGTCGGCGAACAAGAAGCCCGCGATGCCGAAAATCGCGATCTTGACCAGGTGGCCCGCGGCCTGACACGCGGCCTTGGTGCCGATCAGCGCCTGGCGGCTGAGCCCGATCCGCAGGAAGAACGGCGCGATCAGCGGGCCCGCTGCGCCGATCGTCATGTTCAGCACGCCGACCACGGCGCCCAAGAAGAAGAACCGGCGGTGGATGTCGCTGCGCTCCGGGTGGGTGCCAATCAGCAGCCAGCCCGGCCTCCAGGTCGCAATTAGCACGAAGACGCCGATCAGCGCGCGCGTCACGGTCGCGGGCAGCGCCTGGGCGATCTCGATGCCCACGAAGCCCATCGGCACGAGCATCAGCGAGTAGCGCCAGATGATCGACCAGTCGATGTGTTTGCGTTGCACGACG
>JBFGGA010000070.1:0-16146 GCA_041579295.1 Myxococcota bacterium
CCAGATCCCCGCGCTGTTGATCAGGATGTCGAGGCCGCCGAAGCGCTCGACCGTGGCCTTGACGATCGCCTCGCACGTCTCGACCGCGCGCACGTCGCCGACCGTGAAATCCGCGATGCCTCCGGCCTGCTCGATCTGCTTGACGACCGCCGCACCGCGACCGCTGTCGCGCCCGGTGATCATCACCTCGGCGCCGCGCGCCGCGAACAGGCGCGCACATTCCGCGCCGATGCCGGACGTCCCACCCGTCACGAGAACGCGCTTGCCCGAAAAATCTCCACTCATCGCCCACCTCCCCTTGCCATCGGCCTCTCGGTCGCCCACGAGCCCGGCACTCGCGTAGCGCTCCGTGCGTTCGCGCGGCGCCGCGCTGCGCAAAAGCCCCGCTCCGGCGCTTCGATCCCCGGTCTCGCGCGCCGCATCCGAATGCTACTCCGGGCCCCGCGACTCCGGCCGGGCCCTGCCCCGTTCGAGCGCCGCGTTCAACTCGGGCGACTCGAAGGCATCCATCTCGAAGCCGCGGCGCCGATTGTAGTTGCGCATCATCCAATACAAAATTGGCGCCGCGGCGAAGAATGCGGCCGTCGTGAGCAGGCTCTCGCCTTCCGAGGTGATCACGAAATAGACGAGCAGCAGGCACGGCACGAGCGCGGTGGGGATGATGACCGGCCAGCCGCCCGCGATCCGGAACGGCCCGCGGAGATTCGGGTACTTCCAGCGCAGGATCAGCGGGCTCGCGAACGTGAGCGCGAACACCGGCACCGACACCAGCGCGCCGAGCACGAGCAGCTCGACGAAGTCGAACACGAACACCAGCGCGCTGAAGAGCACGGCGTGCAGGATCAGCGCGACGTGCGGCGTCTGGTGGCGCGGGTGGAGACGGCCCAGGAACGGGGGCAGCATGCGATCTCGCGCCACCGCGTACACGTAGCGGCCGAGCACGAGCTGCTCGCTGTTGTAGAGCCCGAGCCCGCCCACGATCGCCGCGGCCAACATCAATGCGGCCAATACGGGGCCGCCGGCTGCGAGCGCGGCCACGTTGAGGTGCGCGCCCTCCCAGTTCCACCAGTCGGGCGCGGCGGTCACCCCCGCCCAGAGCGACAGCACGTAGATGGCGACCGACAGCGGCAGGAAGATCGCGAGCATCCTCGGATAGGTGTGCTCCGGCTCGACGATCTCCTCGCTCGCGGTCGCGAGGCCCGAATAGCCCGAATAGCTCCAGATCGACCAGACGATCGCGAAATTGAGCGCCGTCCAGAGCGACTGGTCCTCGGGCCACAGCGGCGTGAAGACCGAGAGGCTCATCTGCGGCACCGTCAGTGCGATCAGCGCGACGACGGGGATCAGGATCACGGCCGTCAGGACGATCGACAGGAATCCGACTTCCTTGACACCGCGCACGTTCAACCACGCGCAGCCCCAGATCACCGCGAACCAGACGGGTGCGCTCACCGCGAGGCCGGGGTCGTCGAAGAATGGCTGCAACAGGTACTTCGCGAAGAGCGCCGGATAGATGACCGCGTCGACCGCCCACCCGAGCCATTCGAGGTAGGTGAAGACGAACGACCAGAACGGCCCGAGGCCCGCGCGGAACCACTGGTAGGTGCCGCCCTGGACGGGCAGCTCCGACACCAGCTCGGCGACGATCAGCGCCGAGGGGAGCGCCCAAATCACGGCCATCACGATCAGCACCAGCGCGAACAGGCCGGGCCCCGCGAGCGGCACGATCTCCTCGAGGCCGAACGGGCCGCCGCAGAGCAGCACGAACATCGTCGCGAACAGCTTGATCGGACTGAAACCGCGACGCAGCACTCCGGCCCCGAGATCGCAAGCGTTCGACTCGACTCCCGCCGCGCGGCGAGCGCATGGCCCGGTACCGCACCGACCGGTCGAGCCCGGACCCTATCACAGCGCCGGGC
This sequence comes from Myxococcota bacterium, assembly GCA_041579295.1. Lineage (GTDB taxonomy): Bacteria > Myxococcota_A > UBA9160 > UBA9160 > SMWR01 > JACZVU01. The sequence goes on from JBFGGA010000070.1 coordinate 1,920, forward strand.
TCCGAAGGTCGATTTTCGGGGCCGGCCCGCGATTGGACGCGATGCGCCGGGGCTCCGGCGCGGGTAGTCCGGTATGCTCGGCCGCCAACGATGAGAACCACGCCGCGGGGACTCCCTCGCAGCGAAGTCGAGTGCCGTGAGGATCCACCCGGTCGCCTTCAATACCTTCAAGTGGACCACCTACGCGCTGCTGTGCGTGAACGGGTTTCTGTTCTGGATGGAGGAGACCGCGGCGGCGGCGCACCTCTTCGCGGACGGGATCACGCTGGGCGAATTGATCCACGCCTATCCGGCCACGATCGACGATGCCGCCTGGCTCGTCCTGCTGTTCGTCTTCGAGCTCGAGACTTCCGCGATACCCCACCGCAAGCTCACGCGCCGGCTGAAGTGGGCACTGACCGCAGTGAGCGCCGCCTGCTACGCGATGATCGTCTACTCGTTCTACGGCTACGTTCGGATGCTGGTGCTGAGCTACGGCTTCGAGCCGTCTGCGATCGAGGACGCCTGCGCGCTGGTTTCCGCGGGTTACTCGGTTGCGATCGACATGGGCGAGTTCGTATCGCTCACCGCGGAGAACTGCCTCGCGTTCGCGGGCGACGAGATCTATCGACTCGCGGACCGCGACATCATCGCCGACGCCGAGTCGGTCGGCCTCGCGCACCGGCTCGCGTGGACGGACGTGGTCAACGCGGCCGCGTGGCTCGGCGTCGTCGCGATCCTCGAGGCCGACGTGTGGCTGAAGTTGAGGGGACCCCTCTCGCCGCGCTTCGACAGGTTCAGCAAGCGCGCGAAGATCGTCCTCTACGGCACGCTCTTCGCGGCCGCGCTCCAGTGGCAACTCGAAGGCGGGTTCGTGGACAGCTGGGACGCCTACCTCTGGCTGATCGCCTTCGTGTTCATCGAGATGAACTTCTTCGAATGGCAGGAAGACGAGAGCGCCGGCTAATCGGGATCTGCCGGCTGCGGGGCGGCGCGTGGGGGCTTTCTGCGCTTCAATGCGCGCAACCGGTCGAGCCCCACGCGCCGGCCGCGCCGCCCACGAGGAGTCCCCCCATGGCCCCGCTCCGCCTTCCGATTCGAGCCCACCTCGCCGCAATCTCGTCGCTGGCGCTGGGCGCTTGCGGCCCCTCCGTCGACCCGGCCGATCTCGTGCTCACCAATGCCTACGTCTACACCGTGGACGCGGAGCGCAGCGTCGCGGAGGCCGTCGCGGTCCGCGAGAATCGGATCGTCTTCGTCGGAAGCGCAGACGACGCCGAGGATTACGTCGGGCCCGAAACGGAGGTCCGCGATCTCTCCGGTCGCATGGTGCTGCCGGGCCTTCACGACGTCCACCTCCACCCGCCGTGGATCGCCAAGGGCGACATCTGCGATCTCGAGAGCCGGCCCCGAACGCTCGACGAGTTCGTGCCGTTCTTGCGCAACTGCCTGAGTCGCTATCAGATTCCCGAAGGCGAGTGGCTCTGGGCCGATCAGTGGAACTTCTCGGCCGGCAACCAACCCAGCGAGCGCTACCCGACGATGCGCGCAGCCCTCGATGCGGTTTCCACCCAGCATCCGATCGTGCTGTTCGGAAACGACGGCCACCACACGGCGGTCAACAGCGCGGCGCTCGCGCGCGCGCGCAACAGCGCGGGGGAGGAGGTGGGGCTCAGCGCGGAGACCCTGCAGTCGGACTTCGCCTCCTACCGGGAGCTGGTCGGCGTGGACGAGACCGGAGAGCCCAGCGGGTACCTGACCGAATACGCGATCGACCTCACCGATCCTCCCACGCGCCTCGAGCTGCTCGACTACGACGCCGTGATGCCCGAGGTCGCGAGGATTCTCGCGCGATCCGGCATCACGTCCCTGCAGGACGCCTCCGCCGAGCCCGAGTTCCTGCCCTTCTACGAGCGGCTCGAAGCGCGCGGCGAGATGAAGTTCCGCATGCGCGCCGCGCTGTTCAAGAAGTTCCCCAAGTCCGAAGCCGCGCTCCAGATGCTCCCGGCGACCGTCCAGGAGTTCAAGGCGATCCGCGAGCGCTACCAGAACTCCCGCTTCATCCACGCCGACGGGGTCAAGATCTTCGTGGACGGCGTGCTCGAGGGCAATCCGCTGGCGTCGCCACCGACGCTCCCGAACGCGGCCGTGATCCGCCACTACCGACAGCCGATCTTCGCGACCGACCCGGAGACCATGAACCTGGACATCTGGGGGTACGTCGATCTCGAGAGCGACGTCTGCGTCGAGTACCGCTCCCATCCACTCGCGTACGCGAATCCGGAGGCCAAGCGCCGCTTCAAGGCCGAGCACGGTCACTTTCCCCAGCAGTGCGAGCGCAGCTACGGCGTTCTGGAGCACAGCGAAGAATTCGTCCACGCGTTCGTCCGCGAGATGGAAGCCGCGGAGTTCGCAGTGCACGCGCACGCGATCGGCGACCGCGCCGTGCGCGTCGCGATCGACGCCTTCGAGGCGTCGCGCGCTGCGAACGGCCAGCCGATCCACGCCCAGAGCATCGCGCACGCGCAGCTGATCCACCCCGCCGATCAGCGGCGCATCGCCGATCTCGGCATCTTCGTGGCGTTCACCTACGCGTGGATCGTCCCGAACGTCGAGTACGACATGAGCGTGACGCCATTCATCGACGAGGTCGCGGGCGTCGAAGATCTCTACAACCGCGCGCACTACACGGTCCAGAACACCTACCCCGCCGGATCCATCCAGAAGCTCGGCGGCATGCTCGTCGCGGGCAGCGATGCGCCCGTGGACACGCGGGATCCGCGCCCGTTCGTGAACATCCAGCAGGCGGTCACGCGCGCCTCCGAGATCGGAGTGTTCAACGAGGACGAACGCATCGACATCCACGATGCGATCGCGGCGTACACGATCAACGGGGCGAAGCTCTTCGGCCACCAGGCGCGGCTCGGATCCATCGAGGTCGGCAAGAAGGCCGATCTGATCGCGCTCGACGACAATCTGGTCGATCTCGCGGAGGCCGGCCGCGCGGGCGAGATCGGCGACACGCGGGTGGTGCTGACGATCTTCGACGGAGAGGTAATCTACGAAGCCGGACCCGCGGGAGGCTCGGAGTCGGCGATGGCAAAGGGAAGTGGGAAGCTGCGCGCATTCGAGATCGCAGACCTGATCGCCACGCGCGACGCCTCGGGCGAGGCGTGGAGCGAATTCCTGCGCTCGCCCGCGTTGAGCATGGGGATCTACGGGCTCGCCGCGGGAGCCGATGACCCGCAGGAGCCGCACGCCGAGGACGAGGTCTACTACATCGTGAGCGGGCGCGGCATCCTGCGCGTGGAGGGCGCCGACCGACCCGTGCGGAAGGGGAGCATCGTCTTCGTCGAAGCGAATGCGAAGCACCGCTTCCACTCGATCACGGAGGACCTGACGGCGCTCGTCTTCTTCGCGCCGGCCGAGAGCTGATCCGGCGCCTCCATCGCGGGATCGAATTCTCTCGCGGCGCACGCCAGAGCGGAGGTGCACGCATGCTGCCCGAACCCCTACACCCGGCGGTGATCCATCTGCCGATCGCGCTCGCGCTCTTGATGCCGTTCTTCGCGATCGTCGCGATCCAACTGATACGCAGGCAGCGCCTCTCCTCGCGCAGCTGGGCGGCGATCGTGTTGCTCCAGGCGCTGCTCGTCGCCTCGGCCTGGATCGCGCTCGAGACCGGCGAGCGCGAAGAGGAACGCGTCGAACGCGTGGTGGCGGAGCGCCACATCGAGCACCACGAAGAGGCGGCCGAGCGCTTCCTCGCGCTCGCGGGGATCGCGCTGGCGGCGAGCGCGCTGGGGCTGCTGCCGCGGCGCGTGGGGTCGCTGGGCCGGGTCGCGGGAACGCTCGCGACGTTCGCGGTGCTGGCGGCCGGCCTCTCCGCGGCCCACCGCGGCGGCGAGCTCGTCTACCGCTACGGCGCGGCCAGCGCGTACGTAGAAGACGCGAACGCGTCGGGCGCAGCCCGCCCGAGCCGACACTCCGACGACGATTGACCCAGCGCTCGAACGCGAGCGCGGCGGAAACGGGAAGCAGCGGCGCATCGGGAGCCCGAACACCGCGCATGAAAGAGGCTTCGCGGTGTTCGGCGCCGCGCGTCAGATCTCCTGAATGTCGGCGATCTTCCAGCTGCGCCCCGCGCGCGACAGCGCGCGGGCACGCGCGCCCTGCAGGCTCTCGGAGCGCACCGTGAAGACGCTTGCCTGCGGCTTGCCGGGATGGATCAGCCGCACCCGGAAGGTGCGCAAGCCCGCGCCGGCCGGCGCGTCTCGTTTCGGGGATTCCCCGTGCTGAACACCCGACGCCACGCTGCGCTCGACGAGCGCGTAGTAGGCGTCGGGCGGATCGATCACCTCGACCCCCACGCCGCTCGGCACCGAGGACTGCAGCCGCGGCGGCATGACGCGCTTGCGCGCCACGCGGGCCTCGACCTCGATCTCGGGCAGATCGGCGGCGGCGGCAAAGCGCAGCAGGATCCGACCGTTCGGGTCGAGCTTTGCGCGCGTCTGGACGAACAGTCCCTCCGGCGAGAGGTCGCGTACCAGCACGGTCTGGCGATCTTCGCCGTTCACGAGCTCGCAGGTGAGTCGCTTGCGGGTGCGGCGCTGCCTACGCTTTTCCAATGAGCGGACGCCTCCGGTTCGCGTTCGAAACGCCATCGGGTTCGCGTTCGGGGGCCTGGACCCTCGCGAATGGACCTCGCGGGAAATTCATCGGAGAATCGACGGCCGAGCTTGACGGCGATCTGGAGGCGAAACGCTGGGAGAAAGGATCGCGCGGCGGCCTCAGCTCGCGCTGCGGCTTCGAGACGAGGAGCTGCGCCGACGCTCGTCGTCGGGCAGACCCACCGGACACACGCGGATGCACACGCCGCACATCTGCTCCCAGCCGTCGAGCTGCAGCTTCTCGCCGACCCGGACGTGGTTGGCGTCGCAGACGCCCTTGTCGACGACTCCCGGTCCCTCGAACGCGTGCGCGGGGCAGGCGTGCAGGCAGCGCTCGCAGTCCCCGCAGAGATCCACGTCGAGCGGCGCGCCGGGCGCGAGCGCGGCGTCGGTGACCACGGAGCTCAGGCGGATCCGCGGGCCGAACACGGGCGACAGCAGCAGGCTGTTCTTGCCGAACACGCCGACGCCCGCGAGCTGCGCCGCGTGCCGGTGCGAGAGGTCACCCATGTTGCGCGCCAGGTCGTAGGGCGGCGACGCGGGCACCTGCAGGGCGCGGTGGCCGCGCGCCTGCAGATCTTTCGCCACGCGAAACGCGATGCGGTCGAGCTCGAAGCTCGCAACCTGGTAGGTGATCGAGTACGGCCGGCTCGGGGCGAGCTCGAAGGCGCCGTCGAGCAGGTGAATCCCCAGGACCGCGACGCTGCGCGCACCGCGCAGCAGGTTGCGCGGCAGGTGTCCGCTCGGAGCGCCCTCGAACGCGTCGGCGCTGGCCACCCCGAAGAGGTCGGCGCCGAGCCCGCGGGCGAGCCGCTCGAGGTCGCCGGTCAGCTGGGCGGCCGCCTCCGCGGACGGGCAATCCGAGATCGGTCGCTGCGATTCTGCCATCGCAACCATGCTACCGGATTCCCGCTCGCGGCCCATCCGGGGCGGCGCGCCGCCCGGTCACGCGCAACGCACCGCGGGGCGTCGGGACACCTCGAGCGAACGCCGCTGCCGGCTCGACGTCGCCCGAATCTTGCGCGGCGCGCGGTCGCCGCTCACTGGAAGTCTCGGGGGATGGTCTCGTTCCAGGTCTTCTCGCGGACCAGCCGATCCTCCTCGAACAGTCGCCGCGTGTAGCTGTAGTAGAAGTTTTCGAGGTCGCTCCGGAAGTCGAGCAGGCCCTGCCAGACGAGACTGCGCTGCCCGACGCGCACGATCTGCTTCATGTCGCTCGTGACGGACGCGGCCTCGGGGCGCTCGTCGCGCGCTTCGTAGGTGATCTCGTCCGCGTAGTGGATCGTCCCCCACGGGTAGGCGTCGCCGCCCGAGTTCCGGGCCACCACCCGGGTCGACGCATCGCGCACGTTTCGCTCGACCGTCGCGATCTCGCTGTAGCCGGAGAGCGTTCCCCTGGCGAGCATCCGGTAGCCCGCGAGCTGCGGGTCCTCGGCAGGGGGAAGATAGTGCGGCTGCGGTCGGTCCTCGTGCGGAATCACCGGCAGCACGATGCGCGAGGCGTCGCCCCCCCCGAGCTCGAGCTTCGTCGTCATCGGATACGGGCTCGGCCAGACCATCGGCCAGTGCGCGTTGTTGATCGCGAGCCGGATGCGGTGGCCCTTGGGGAAGACCCACGAGGTGAAACGCAGCTCCATCTCGAATGGGTACACGCGATCCGGTTGGAGCGGCTCGGGGTGTTCGGCGGATTTCCGGTGGGCCCCGTTGAAGCCCGTCCAAGACGTCTGTGTGACGGTCCCGTCGGGCGCCACGTCGGAGAGGCGCACGAACCAGCGCGCCATCGGCGCATCGGCGGACGCGTTCAGCGTCACGCGCGGCATCCCCAAGATCTCGAGATCCTCCTCGAGCGGCGGCGTGTCGTAGACGAGGCTGTAGGCGTCGATCGGCCGCTGGTCGGCGACCACCTCTCCGGACCACAGGCCGTTTTCGACGCCGACGGTCGGGACGTAGCGCAGCGCGTGGGTCTCGCGCGCGGGGGCCATTTCGGCGAGCGAGTGATCCGGCTGGGGATGGAGGGTCCAGTCGCGAGTGCGCTCGAGCGGCCAGCCCTCCTCGTAGCGCCAGCGGCCGGGCACGACCTCCAGGCGGGGATCGGGCGGGTGCCAGTCGCGGACGAAGACCGCGAGGCGCGGCTCGTCCATGATTCCCGTGTCGCGACCCTTCAGCCAGTGGTCGAACCAGCGCACGGCTTCGTGTCGCCATTCGATCAGCGGTTTGGGGTAGCCAGCGTGCGGCCAGGAGTGCGCCCACGGTCCGATGATGGCCTTCACGGGCGCCTTCATCTGCTCGACCATGCGCAGCAGGCTGTCGGGGTACTGGTCGTACCAGCCGCCGATCAAGAAGGTCGGGATCTCGATCGAGTCGTAGCGCTCGTTGAGCGAGCTGCGGTTCCAGAACGGTCCGTCGCGCTGGTGGCGCTTGAAGATCAGCAGCCACGGCGTCGTGTCGAAGCGCTCCCGGAAGTAATCCTCGTCGATCCGGAACTCCGGCGCCGCGGGCACCGCGTTGCGCAGGTCCTGCACGATCTCGTAGGTGTCGATGCAGAGCTGCCCGTCGATGTAGTGGACGTCGTCCTGGAACAGATCGTCGGTGGCCATCATCGCGAGGATGGCCTTGAGCGCGGGAGGCCTTCGCATCGCGAGGTGGATGGAGTTGAAGCCGCCCCAGGAGATTCCGAACATCCCGACCGCACCGGTCGAAAACTCCCGCTTCGAGAGCCAGTCGATCACCACCTCGGCGTCGCGCTGCTCCTGCTCGGAGTACTCGTGCTCCACGAGCGTCCCCTCGCTGCTGCCGGTTCCGCGAATGTCGACCCGAGCGATCGCGTACCCGCGGCGTACGAAGTAGGAGTAGAAGGAGTAGTAGACGCCACGGTCCTCGACCTTGCGGTAGGGCAGGTATTCCAGCAGCACGGGAAATCGCTCGCCGCTCTTCTTGGGCTCGGGCAGATACAGGTCTGCGGCGAGCCGCACGCCGTCGGGCATCGGAATCCAGGCCTCGCGAACGCTCATCTCGTATGCGGGCGGGGAGGCTCGCGGCGCCGCGCCGTCCGGGGCGTCGCGACCGGGCGCCGAGGCTGGCGCGTCTTGCGCCGAAGCGGTGATTGCCGATCCGCCTGCGAGCCCGAAGCACGCGCAGAGCGCGAGCGCGAAGCGCATCGCGCGCGCGCGGCGGCCGAGAGGCCCGACGTCGCGCATGCACGGGGATCCGAGTTCGCACACCGGCCGCGAGCGAGGGCGCTGCCGACACGGCTGCCGAGCGCGGTCGCTCACGGAGCCTTCCGATGATCGGGCGAGCCCTCCGCGGGAAAGCGGATCGTGTTCTCGAGCGCCGCGATCTGCTCGGCCGGGAAGCTCGGCAGGAAAACCTCGTCGCGCTCGCGCCAGCGGGCCACCTCTTCGGCCACTGCCTCGGCGCGCTCGGGAGCGGGCGCGTCGTCCTTGCCCAGGTAGAGCGTCTGCGAGGGAAACGCGAATCCCGTTCCGCTGCTCTCGACGATGTCCATGATCCTCAGGAAGATGTCCTCCCGAATGCCGAGAAACTCGTTCCAGTCCTCGGTGTCGACGTAGGCGAACAGCTCGAGGTCGAGCGAGTACGCTCCAAATCCCACGAAGCGGATGCGCGCGGGCTCTGCCGTCACCCGCTCGTGCGCGTACAGGAGCTTGCGCACCTGGACGAGGATGTAGCGGAGCTGATCGGGCGTCGTCTCATAGCGGACTCCGATCGTCGCGAACAGACGCATGCGGTCCCTTTGCGCGAAGTTCTCGAGCTGAAGGTTGGAGAACTCCGCGTTCGGGATCGTGACGACGGTGCGATCGAGCGTGCGCACGCGCGTCGAGCGAATCCCGATCTCTTCCACCGTGCCGATCTTGTCGCCGAACTTGCAAAAGTCGCCCACGCGTACCGGGCGGTCTCCGTAGAGGGTCACCCCGCCGAAGAGGTTTTCGATCGTCTTCTGGGCCGCGAGGGCGACGGCGATTCCACCCACCCCGAGTCCCGCGACCAGCGCCGTCACGCTCACGCCGAACTTGTCGAGGATGGCCACGAAGGCGAGCGCCGCGATGATCGCCTTGACGGCCTTGCGCCCGGGAGGCACGGCGGCGGTCGCGCTGTCCTGACCGCGCTCGACGAGGCGCTGCTCGATCCGCTCCGCGAGGATGTCGATCGCGCGGATCAGCAGCCAGGCGACGGCCAGCACGAAGACGACGCCGAGCACGCCCGCGGCGAATTCGACGATCTCGACCTCGAGCCCGAGGGGCAGCAGCGCGGCGCGGAAGATCGCCACCGCAAGGATCAATCGGATCGGTCCCGCGCCGCGCTCGATCAACAGGTCGTCGATCGGCGTTTCGGTCCGCCTCACGAGCGGCCGCAGCAGCCAGACGAGGGCGACGGTCACCAACCACGAGGCGATCGCGACGAGGAGGACGAGTACGAGCAACGCGATCCACTGCCAGAGCGCGACGCTCAGCAGCTCGAATTCGATGAAAAATTCCGGGAGCAGCCGCTCGAGCCACCCGTATCCGAACTCACCCCACAGATCTGGAATTTTTGCGATCGTGACACCGGCAAACCGCCAGATGTAGACGCCGTCTTCGCGCTCTGCGCGCTGGAGCAGGACCTCGGTCTTGCCCTTGCGAGTCTCGATGGTCCCGACTCGTTCCCGGTATGCGGGCAGCCTATCGTCGAATCGACCCTCGGGATCCGCGCTCAGCTCCTCGACGTCGATCCAGAGCGTGCGCGACAGCACGATGCGCAGCTGGCGTGCCAGCGTGGGGCCATCTCCCTCGATTTGATCGAGGTCGAGAAACTGCGCGGCCTTCTCGTAATCCCCGTCTCGACACGCGTCCAGGTAGCCCCGCACGGCGCCCCGCGGCGTTTCGCGCCCGAGCTCGTCGCCGGAGGTCGCCGCCGGGGGATCGGACATCTCCGCTTCCTGTTCGGCCTCGACGGCGCTCGCAGCCCCGACCAGCAGCAGCTGGACCGCGGCCGTCGCAGCGATCACCGCGCGTGTGTAGAGCAGGATTCGCGGGCTCCGCCCTCGCCGTTCTGTGGTTTCGTCTTGGGTCTTCATCGAGTGCCGCCTCCATGGCTGGGTCTCAGTGGTACGCCATGGTAACCGGATCCCGCGCGCGGGCTCGGGCTCGGCCGAGCGACGCCGACTGCGGTGGGCGAGCGGCTCCCGGCGCCGATCGCTGGAAATGGCCGACCCCGTTCGGGCGCGGTTGCGCGTCCGGCCGGCGAGCCTCGGATACGCCGCGTCCGATCCCGCGCGGCGCGCCCGTGAAGGCGGATGTTGCGCAGAACGGGTGGGTCAGCGGTGGTGCGGACCCCACGGAAGTTCGCGCCCCAAGAGGTCTTGCAGCGCGGCGATGTGGGGCCGGTAGATCTCGGTCAGCGATTCGCGCTCGCACGGATCGATGGGGATCTTCCAGAAGTCGCGCTCGCGAATCGCGTCGGGCGCGAGCCGGCGAATCGCCGACCGCACGAGATTCGGCACCGGGAAGTGCCGGACGCGCATGTCGAAATGCGCGCTCTTCGAATTGTGGCGCGCGTACAGGTCGCGGGGAGCGAATGAGTCGTCGACTCCGATGTGCTCGAACACGCGCCGCAGCGTCGAGCGCTTGTTCTCGTCGCGGAGGTCGAGCTCGTAGATCAGAACGAGGAACTGGTCGGCCGGGAAATACTCCATCCAGTTGCGCAGATGCTCGTCGTAGAAGCCCATCGTCTCGATCCCGAAGCGGTGGGCCACCTCGGCGAGGCGCTGCTTGTCGCTGACGCGCCCCTGGCGGATGTGGTGGAAGTAGGCGGAGATCGCGCGCTCGACCGGATCGCGCAGGCAGACGATCAGCTTCAGTTCGGGCAGGCCAGCGTGAACCAGCCGCGGGATGTCGCGCTTGCACCTGCCTTCGTCGAGCTCCGCGTGGCCGTCGCTCGTCCAGAAGTAGTTGGGCGTGAATTCGCCGGCGGCGCGCGCATTCGGGTGCAGCGGAAACTGGCTCCGATACCAGTCGAGACCGCGCCGGTAGTTCTCGCGGTTGTCGAAGAAGTGCAGCTCCTTGACCCGTGCGACCACGACCTCGGGATGCTGGCGGACCATTTCGGCGAGCCAGGTGGTGCCGCACTTCTGCGCGCCGATGACCAGGAAGGTCGGTGCGGTCGTCAGAGCCATGGTCCCACCCTCCATCGACAGACCACGGGGTGGAGCTTAGGCGCGATGGGCGCGCAGCGCGGCGCGAAGCCGAGATCGCGCAATCCCACGGCCGATCCGCGGTGCGCACGTGGCTGGGCCGCGCGTCGCGCGACGCCAGACTCCCTACAATCACCGGGAGCGGTGCGCCCCGATCTGGAGCGATCGCGATCCGCCGCGCGGCGCAGCGGCACGGGACACGGGAAGCCAGGATGGGACTGACACTCGCGGACATCCGGGCCGCTCACGAGCGGATCGAGCGCCACGTGCTGAGGACCCCCACGCTCGTCTGCGAGCGCTCGGAGGGCTCGCTGCTGCTGAAGCCGGAATGCCTGCAGGCCACGGGAGCGTTCAAGCTCCGGGGCGCTTTCAGCCTGATGACCACGCTGCCCTCCGATTGCAGGGGCGTGGTCGCCCATTCTTCGGGCAACCACGCACAGGCCGTGGCGCGCGCCGCGAAGGTGCTGGGCCTGCGGGCCGTGGTGGTCATGCCCCGCGACGCCCCGGCCCTCAAGCGCGCGCGCACCGAGGCGGATGGAGCGACGGTCGTCGAGGTGGGCCCCGACAGCGACGAGCGCGAGCGCGTCGCGCGCCGGATCGCCGAGGAGGAAGGGCTCGTCCCCGTGCCCCCGTTCGATCACCCGCTGATCTGCGCGGGGCAGGGGACCGCCGCGTTGGAGCTGCTCGAAGACGCCGGAACGCTGGACCGATTCTACTGTCCGGTGAGCGGCGGCGGCCTGATCGCGGGCTGCGCGACCGCGCTCTCCGAGCTCTGTCCGAGCGCCGAGATCGTCGGCGTCGAGCCCGAGGGCGCAGACGACACCAGGCAAAGTCTGCGGAAGGGAGAGCGCGTGAAGGTCGCTCCCCCGAAGACCATCGCCGACGGGCTCCGGGTCCGCACACCCGGAGCGTTCACGTTTCCGATCGTGAAGCGACTGGTCTCCAGGATCGAGCTGGTCGGCGACGCCGAGATGCTCGACGCAGTGTCCTTCGCGCTGACCGAGCTGCGAGTCGTGCTGGAGCCCTCAGGCGCCGCAGCGCTCGCGTTGGCGCTCCGCGAGGCGCGCGGGCGATGCGGGGTGCTGCTGTCCGGCGGCAACCTCGACCCGGCCCTCCTCGCGCGACTGGTCGCGCGGCGACCTTCGAGCGCAGGGTGATTGCGCTGGTCCCCCACCGACAAAGGGGGACCACGGCGCCGCGACGTTCTCGCGCTTCAGGTCTGCCGGGGGCGATCGGCCAGCCACTCGAGCAGGACGCGAACGGCATCGACCCCGCTCAGTCGGCGACGCGCGCGCGTGGGCCTCGAAGCATCCCCGACCCGGAAGGTCGCCCCCAGACCCGAGAGCGCCTGGAAGGCATCTTCGTCGGTCTCGTCGTCGCCGACGTAGATCACCCGGATCACCTCCGACCAGCCGGGACCGTGAAGCTCGCGCAGCACGTACAACACCGCCTGGCCCTTGTCCCAGCCGATCGGGGGGCGCGCCTCGACCGCGCAGTGCGCGCCCCGCGGCTGGAAGCCCATGCGCGCGATGATCTCGCGGCCGCGCTTGGCGACCTCGTCGTGCCGCTCGGGCGGACACTCCCGATAGTGGAGGGTGAGCGACACGCCCTTCTCCTCGACCCAGACGCCCGGCACGTCGATCTCGGCGAGGGCCCTGGCGATCTCGCCCGCGCGCGCCTCGAAGTGGCGGGTGTCCGGATGCACGAAGGATGCGATCCCCGGACCGGCCATCTCGAGGCCGTGGTTTCCCACGTAGATCAGATCTTCGAGTCCGACGCGCTTGCGGATCGACTCCAGCGAGCGCCCGCTCACGATGCCGACGTCGAGGTCTTCGCGCGCCGCGCAGCGCGCGAGCGCCGCGCGCATCTCCGGCCTCATCGCGGCCGCGTCGGGATGATCGACGAGGTCCGCGAGGGTTCCGTCGAAGTCGAGGAAGAGCGCGCCGTTCCAACCGGCCAGGAATGCGCCCAGCCAGGCCTCGAAGTCGCCGGAGCCGACCGGGCGCAGCGCGTCGCGCGGCGACGACGCCGAGGCGAGAAACCCCCGGAGCCATTGGTGCACGTCATGGCGCCGCTCGCGCCGCTGCAGCGCGAGCAGCCGTGCCTGGCGCTCCTCGCGCGGCATCGTGAGAGCGCGGTGGAGCGCGTCGGCCACGCTGTCGATGTTGTAGGGGTTCACGAGGAGCGCCTCGTGCATGGTCTCTGCGGCGCCCGCGAGACGCGAGAGGATCAGGACGCCCGGCTCGTCGACCTGGCAGGCGACGTACTCCTTCGCGACGAGGTTCATGCCGTCGCGCAGCGGCGTCACGAGCGCCACCGACGCGTCGCGATAGAGCGCGGCGAGACGCGCCTGCGGGATCGAGCGGTAGAGGTAGCGGATGGGCGTCCAGTACGAGGTGCCGAAGCGTCCGTTCACGCGGCCGACCAGCTCGTCGATCTCGCGCTTGAGGCTCTGGTACTCGGTCACCTTGGTGCGGCTCGGCACGGCGATCTGCAGCAGCACGACCTGACCGCGATGCGCCCGGTGCACTTCGAGTAGCCGCTCGAAGGCGCGGATCCGCTCCGGAATCCCCTTCGTGTAGTCGAGCCGGTCGACCCCGAGCACGACCTGCTCACGCCCCTCCAGTGCGCGAGGGCCCTGTTCGGCGAGCTGCGCGAACGGCGCGTAGTCGATCCCGAGCGGAAAGGCGCCCGCTTCCACGGTTCGGCGGCCATGCTCTACCTGACCCGTCTGCCGATCGACGCGCACGCCGAGCAGCCGCTCCACGCAGTCGAGGAAGTTGGTCACGTAGCCGCTGGAGTGGAATCCGACCACGTCCGAGGCCAGCAGGCCGCGCAGCACCTCCCGGTACCAGGGCATCACGCGGTAGACGTCGAAGGGCGGGAAGGGGATGTGCAGGAAGAACGCGATGCGGCCACCGGGGCGAAGCTCGCGAAGGTGGTCCGCGCAGCGGAGCAGGTGGTAGTCGTGGATCCAGATCAGGTCGTCGGGGCCCGCGACCTCGTTCGCGACCTCCGCGAACAGCCGGTTGACCGCCTCGTAGGTCTCCCAGTTGCGCCGATCGAGATCCGTGCGATCGAGCAGCGAGTGGAACAGCGGCCAGATCGTGCGATTGGAGAGTCCGCGGTAGTAGCGCCGAACGTGGCTGTCGCGGAGATCCACGGACGCGAGCGCGTAGCCCTGGGCTTGCTCGGAGAGGGCCCGCTCTTCGCCGGGTTTGAGCCGGGCGCCGGGCCAGCCCACCCAGACGCCGCCCAACTGCTCCATCGCGGGCCCCATCGCGGCCACGAGCCCTCCGCTCGACCGCTCCACCCGCAGGCCCGTACTGGAGCGCCGCACCGTGATCGGAAGGCGATTGCTCACGACGACCAGTCTCTGCTGCATCGCTGG